>CAMBQF010000006.1 GCA_945869825.1 Chitinophaga pinensis
GACGATGAACTGTTGGTGTATTTACCGCCAATAGATACTGTTGCACTGTTTGCATTTACTGTTGAGGCACTAGAGCTATAATCTCCAACTATTGCAATGGTAGCACCACTGTAGGTAACGGTAGATGATGAAGCATTACTCCAGTTTCCACCTACATTAACAACGCCACCTGCTGTTGTAACGGTTGCACCCGTGTTGGCTACGTTGCCGGTAAGCTCACTTGTACCACCTGCGTGTGTATAAGTAGAGCCGCTACCGTTGGTCAAAGTATTCAGGCTGTCTGTACCTGATGATATATTATACAAGCCATTGTTGGTTATATTTAAACCAGCAGCTCTAAAGTTACCACCTTGTATATCAATTCCTGCAGTAGAAGCAATGGTAGTTACAGCTAAAGAGTTATCAATAAACAAATCTGTAGATACCTGGAACGTACCATTAGTTGGTATAAGGTTACCATACACAATAGTGTTGGTTTGAATATCAACTGTTGGGGCCGATGTTGTGCCTTTATCAACTCTAAGGTTATAGAATGTTTGTGGGTCGGTAGCGCCTGTAAGGTTAACGTTGCCTGTACCTTTAAAGGTAACCGTGCTTACGTTAAAGTTTATAGAGCCGCTATTGTTCCAAGTGCCCCAAACATCTAAGTTTCTGTTTGTTGAAATTGTCATTATACCACCGGTATTGATATTAATAGTGCGGCAAACAGCACCATTAGAAGCAATAACAGGATCAAAATCAGTGATAGCACCTGTTGGTATAGTAATATCTGTTGATGATGTTGGAATACCACCACCTAAACACCAGTTACCACCATCAAACCAGTTGTCGCTTAACGTACCTTTCCAGCTTCCGCTTGTAACAACGTATACACTAACATCAGTACCGTTATTCATATCAAGAGCTGTACAAGGGTTACGGCTTGCAATAATTTTATATGTATTATCAACAAACAGAGCACCCGTGCTGAAACTTAAGTTACCTCCGTTGCCTGTTTGAGTACCGCCAACGTTTACGTTATCAGTAGTGCTAAACAACTGATAAACAGTACCACTTTCAGACGATTGTAAAGTAACCGTAGCAGAAGAGCCTGAACATACTGTGGTTGGGGCACTTACTGTTCTTTGTATTGGGCCAGTTACAACTGTAACTGCCAGGCTATTACTTACAGTGTTACCACAAATATTGGTAGCAGTTGCTACATAATTACCTGTAGAAGCACTTGAAGTAATAAACGAAACAGGGTCCTGAACAGAATTGCTGTAGCTATTAGGTCCGGTCCAGCTCCATGATGTTGCTCCGGTGCCACCAGTGGCTTCTAAATCCAATGGTTGGGTTTCGCATAGGTTTGTAGATGTTGCCGTTGCAGTTACTGCAGATGGCACACCCGCTGTTATCGCAAGTGCTAATGTATTACTTGTAGTATTACCACATACGTTTGTTGCAGTAGCTGTATAGTTACCACCAGATGCTACAACAGTATTAAACGATGCAGGATCTTGGTTAGTATTAACATAACCATTAGGGCCACTCCAGCTCCACGATGTAGCGCCAGTGCCACCCGTTGCATTTAAATCAAACGAGCTACCTGCACACAAAGCTAATGTGTTTGCAGAGGCTGTTACTGCTGATGGAACTGATGCGGTAAGAGCTAATGTAATGGCGCTGCTTGAAGTGCTGCCGCAAACGTTGGTTGCGGTAGCAGTATAGTTGCCCGCCGATGTTGCAGATGTGCTGAATGCAGCCGGGTTTTGGTTACTGTTGGTATAAGAGTCTGGACCGCTCCAGCTCCACGATGTTGCACCTGTGCCACCCGAAGCATTTAAATCAAACGATTGACCAGTACATAGTGATAATGAGTTAGCCGATGCTGTAACAGCGCTAGGGGAAGATAATGCAAGGGCTAAAGCTAACGCGCTGCTTGAAGTACTTCCGCAGGCGTTGGTTGCTGTAGCTGTATAGTTACCTGCCGATGCCGCAACTGTACCGAACGATGCAGGGTCCTGGTTTGAGTCAGTGTAAGAGTTAGGGCCACTCCAGCTCCAAGATGTTGCGCCTGCGCCACCGCTGGCATTCAAGTCGAACGCGCTGCCAACACATAATAACAATGAGTTTGCCGATGCTGTAACCGCACCTGGGGCCGCCGCTGATAATCCTAATGTTAATGTATTACTTGTTGTTGTACCGCAAACATTGGTTGCCGATACTGAGTAGTTACCAGCCGATGCTGACACTGTTGTAAATGCCGCAGGGTCTTGGTTAGTATTTGTGTAGCTGTTAGGGCCAGTCCAGCTCCAAGAAGCTGCTCCTGAACCACCCGTGGCATTTAAATTGAATGAGTTGCCAACGCACAATGCCAATGAGTTTGCCGATGCAGTAACTGCCGATGGTGCAGAAGTTACCACTGTAACAGTAACAGCAACATCGTTATTCATATTAACATCAGCACATGGGGCAACAGAGGCAACAATTTTAAACGTTTTGGTTGCAGTTAATGAACCGGTAGTAAACGTTAAGTTAGAGCCAGTACCTGCCTGGGTTGCGCTAAAGGTATTATCAGTAACGTTCCAAAGTTGATAGGTAACACCATTATCAGAACCTGTTAAAACTATGTTAGAAGCATCGCCTGTACATATAGTTGGGGTTGATGCTGTAACAGTTCTTTGTGTTGGCGTTGCAATAACTATAAGTGTAACCGGAGTTGCATCTGCAGCTGCAGCACAACCTGTTACAGTTTGTGTAACCGTGCTGCGGTAGTACCATGTACCTGCAGCAAGGTTTGTTGGCGTGGCATACGTTGTAGATGATGTGTTTTGAACAGAAGTCCAAGGGCCACCTAATGATGCTGCACGCTCAAAATTTATTGTTGAAATAGTTCCATTACCACCAATTGCAGATCCTGTAATGTTTGTTGTACTGCCAAAACAAATAGTAGGTTCAAAAACAGCTGTTTCTGAAGTTGGGTCGGCAATTATACTCCATGTAGCCAGGGTTTGATAAGAAACAGCAGTGCCATCGCAACCATTGCCGCAGCTATTTGCACGGCGACCTTGTACAATAATACTAGAGCCAGCCGCATTAGGCACAGTGATACCAGCGGCTGATGTATAGGCGGCCCATGTGCTTCCACCATCTGTTGAAACACGATAATCATCGGTACAGCCTGCACCACCTGAACCTGCTGTAATTGTAGCAGAAACCGAACCTCCGATACAAACATCAGTATTAATTACTGGTGAAGACGAAGCTAATGTTGGTGCTACCGGGTCTGCAACTATGGTAAATGTTGTATACCTTGGGGTGCTCCAACCGCAGCACTGGTTAAGTTCGCTATAGTATATATTATAAGTACCCGGAGATAAAGAGGCTACGTTAATTGTTGGGTTAGCAAGCGATGACGTTAAACCGCTAATTGGCGTGCGTGCATCAGTATTAAATATCCTCCAATCGTAATTTACTGGCGATGTACCACCCGAGCTTGCAAGCGTAACACTACCTCCTTGACATATAGTTGTAGTTGAAGCTCCGTTAACTGTAATAGTAGGTAAAGCACGCGTAGTTGGGCTTAGTATTAAAAAAGCTGGCACGTTTGCAGGACCTGTAAAATCATATCGTGTAGGTGCAGATACCGTACTGGTAGTATTTACCACAACCGGACTGCTTGCCGTTGATTGTCCCGGCGTACCGTTGGCCTGCAAATCAACCAAGTTTAAACCACTAGGTAATGTCCAGGTACCAGAAGCTTTTGTTAATGAAATTTGAGAGTTTTGGCAAAAAGCGAATGTATTATAAGGAATAGTCATAACCGGGCTATTAGCAATAGTGCCTGATTGTGTTGTAGCTCCTGTGCCTACAGTATACATAGAAGCTGTAGCACCCGCTGCTCCGCTTTGACCAGTACCACCCCTTGCACCATTGCCACCAGCGCCACCTGCTCCTGCAGTACGCCTGTCGCTATTACAGCTTCCCTGAGCTGGACCTGCAGCACCACCGGCACCGCCATTGCCTCCCACACCGCCACTGCCACCAGTACCACCGCTACCTGCATTAGCATTTGTATTTGTAAATGTACCAGAAGTAGCATTTGAATTTCTGTAAATACCAAAAGAACCGCCACCGCCACGGCCACCAAAACCGCCCTGACCGCCGCCGCCGCCTTGGCCGCCACCGCCGCCGCCGTTGCCTGGATTGTCGTTATAATAACACGCCCAACCTGTATCTTCTCCTCTGGTGCCGCCGCCACCGCCGCCGCCTGCGCCTGAATTACCATGGCCGCCCTGCGCACCTACGCTATTTTGAGCGTAGTATGCACCGTATGAGTTATTAGCTGCCGCAGTACCACCATTTATGCCAGAAGTGCTCACGGTTGTTGTTGTAAAACCGCCGCCACCACTGCCTGCAGCAGAGTTACCTCCAGTACCGCAACTACCTCCACCGCTGCCTTGGGCACCGCCAGCGCCGCCAGTTGAACCAACACCAGCAAAACCTTGTTGACCAGCTATAGCTACACCATCTCTTCTAGATGAACCACCGCACCCCCCTCTGCCGCCACTATTACCCCAGCTATTGGTGTTTAAGGTATTACTAGTTAAACAAAAATTATAATTATCTCCGCAAGAGCCTGATGAAGTTTGGCCACCACCACAACCCCCTCTCCTACAAGCATCACCATTACAATCGCCGTCTGATTCTCCTTGTCGCCCTGCAGAACCAGTATGGCCCGTTGCTCCAGTGGCACCTGCTTGACCAACACCACCATTGCCCGCTGTTATATTACAACGAACTACATTATATCCACTTGTATTATTAAGCCAAAGGCCATAATTAGAACAGCCACGGCCGCTGCCATCAGGCGTCATTCCGTTAGCTGTAGTAGTGGTAATATTTAAATCTATTAAAGACCAACCTGTTGTACCATCAGCTTTAAAACCCATTCTATGGCAAAAACCACTTACACTTTCAGAGCCACTGCACGTAATTGTACTGGGTGTATTGTTGGCTTTAACCCACAAACCTCCTGTATTTGTATAACCTCCTTCAATAACAACATTTGTAGGGATTGAAACTACACTTGGTTCAGTTATACTTCCTGCAACCCTAATATGACGTCTAGTACCCAATTGTGTTATTGCGTAAGATATTGTAGCATATGGATTATTAGGACCACCGCTTAATGCATTGTCTGTACCACCATTTGCAACATAAGCAAAATCGCAATTTGGCGAACCTACGGCTATAGCACAGGTTACGGTTGCTGGCAAACTGCAACCATAATTATAGGTTAAGTTTACATTATAATTACCTGCAGCTGTTGGGGCTGTCCATGCAAATGGAGTGCCTGAGCCTGTTGTAGGAGAGCCTGCAGAAGCAGACCATGTTAACGAGGTGTAATTAACAGCCGCACCCGCATTAGGGCTAAGTAAAACAGGCAGGGTAATAGCCTGACCTGGAAAAACGGTAGAGCCGCAAACACCCGATGGGATAGCCGGAGCAGCATCGCCGGTAGAATAAGTATAACCACTAACGTTAGAGTATGGACTTGATGTATTAAAAGCATAAGTAACCACGTAATTAGCCGATGTTGTGGTGTAGCTGCCAAAGTCGTAACCACAGTTTGATGTTGCCTGCAAACGATAGTAGCGGGTGCCTGATATTTGACCAGGGGTAAAGCTTAATGTAGTAGCCGTATTAACACTGCCACCATTATTGTTGGCGCCTGTAACATCAACCCACGGGCCTGTTGGGCTGTTTGATATTTGCCAACGGTACCAACGGGCCAACGAACGTCCGTTAGCATCTGTGCTAATAGTAGCGCTTAATACGCTTGGCGCAGCGCCATTACAACGCATTTGGTTAGTTGGGGTTTCGCCACTAATGCCCGGGCTAAATAAGTAGCTCCAATACAAACTCCAGTTTACCTGATAATAACCAATATCACAAGTGCGGCCGCCGGTAAAAAAGTTCCACTGGCACGGGGGGGTTGCCGAAGCTGTAGCTGTGCCGTTAACCGTAGCGTAAGAGCCACAATTATTATCATCGCCAAAGCATATACCGCCATCAGACTCAAAACCATTGAGTTGCATTGACGTAGTTGAATTGTACGCAACAGATGTGGTAGTGTAAATACCAAAGTTGCTGTTATTGGCAAAACCGCAAACTTCGTCGCGGTCATGATTCCAATCGTAGTTGGTGCCATTTACAAACAGCCTGACACGCCAACGGGGATCGGGGTTGCCATTACAATCATCGCAGCCGGGTTCGTCGTAGTAAACATTGTCTACGTCAACATCTAACGCGATGTTTTGACCAAAGCTTTGAAAAGAAAACAAGAACAAAGCGATAATGACAGGTAAAAATTTTCTCATGGTACTATATATAATAATTTTTACTAAAATAATCAAATTGGCTAACCACATAAGACCATAATCGTTTAAAATCTTACATAGCAATTTTACTGCAAAGTACAAAAAATAACTGAGACCTCCAAAAAATTAAACAATGGGACAAAAAACTTTACAGTAAGTTAATGTGTTTCAGTTGGGTTGAGGTGAAATTAATTGCAAAACAGCGCCTTGCTAACTGTAGAAATATACGGTACATAATCCGTAACCCAAACCAATTTTTATTAAATACTTACATAGCAAAATAGGGGATGCTACACAAAAAACGAAATGCCTGAAATAAAAATTTGGAAAACTAAATCTACAATACGTTAGTGTATTTTAGAAGAATCGAAGACAAAATTAATAGTTGGATAACGTTTTGCTAAATTTTCCCAATATATAGCATCCGCAACCGTATCAAAACATGCCAACATTTGCAAAGAGCGTATTTTACCCAAATCTAAATTAAATGTGGCAATAGGGTTGCGGCCAATGCCCAGGTAATTTATTGCCGGCAGGGTTTCTACACCAACAGGCAGCTGAGTAAACTTATTGGAGATTAATGACAGGTAACTTAGATTTTTCAACTCAAACAATTCTTTTGGCAAATCAGCTATCTGGTTTCCTCTAACACATAAAGTAGTAAGGTTTTTCAGCTGACCAACGCCGGCAGGCAGCGTTGTTAATGTACCATTCCACAAACGCAGGGTTTTCAAATTCTGCATTTTCCATAAATTATCTGGTATGGCACTAAGGTTGCTGTAAACCAACTCGTTAAGCTTTTTCCATTTTATAATTTTAGGGCTTAGTACATCTAGCTTATTGTTATCAGCCCTAAAAACTTCAATGTTTTTTAATTTAAACAACACATTAATATTAGAAATAGCATTGTGGCTAATGTAGATTTTTTTAAGCTTTTTAAGCTTTTTAAGCTTATTGGGTAATTTTACAATGTTGTTATGAGAAAGGTCTAACTCTTCTAAATTTTTAAACTTAAAAACCTCTTTAGGAATTTCTGTTAACACCTTGTACTTTAAGTCAAGTTTTAAAATGGTGTCTTTACCGGGCAAAGCATCGGCCAGGTTTTCAAACTTACCACGCTTTGCATTAACATCAACCATCAACTTATCAAACGCTTTCCGACTTGCTATTGTGTCTTTAGCAGGGTGCGGGTCAAATTCCGGCGTTTGCCCATAAACAATACGAGATAAAAATAATATAATTACTAATAAAAGAGTTTTCATATTTATTATTTTGTTGTACTCAAACTAAACGACTCCTTTTGAGTTTTTAAACTCAACAATTGTGACATTCCATGCATAAAAATACGAATAATTCTAACTTCAATTGAAAAATTTACAGTAACTTTAACATAAATTAAAATTTATCCTAAGTAATGATGTTTTGTAAAGTTATTAATAAATTAAAAATCATCATATTGCTATCTGTAGTATATATATCGCTTGCTTTTATTGGTATTCCAGCAAATGATAATCCAAAGCCATATATTTTAAATTACGACACAACGCTACTTGAAAAACCGAATATACCTGCGAACAATCCTCTAACAGTAGAAGGTGTTGAGCTAGGGCGATTGTTATTTTATGATACATTATTATCTGGAAACAATACTCAATCTTGTGCAAGTTGTCATAAGCAAGAATTCTATTTTAGTGACGGAAAAACGACAGCAATTGGGAGCCAAGGCCATATTGGCAAAAGAAACTCTATGGCATTAGTTAATTTAGCATTTAAAAACAGCTTCTTTTGGGATGGAAGAGTTATCAGCCTTGAATCTCTCATAAAATTTCCTTTAACAGATTCAATAGAAATGCAGCAAGACACAATTTTATTAATTCAAGAAATTCAAAATCACCCATATTATCCTGATTTATTTAAAAAAGCATTTGGGAACAAGCAAATAGAATTTAACGACGTTTCTAAAGCTATTGCCCAATTCCTCAGAATTATATATACTAAAGGTACGAGTTTTAATTTCAAAAATGAAAATGCAAGTAAATCCTTTAAGTTTAAGAGTGCAAAAAACAGTAAAGAAAACGACAGCCTCTTAGCAATTGTAAATGAGATGCACCCTCGTTTTTCTTTAATGTGTACAAGATGCCATAGAGGGGCTGTTGGCAGGGGAGATTTTTTTGCTGATATTAATATTGATACTAATAAAATTACAGGCAGGTACCTAATTACTAAAAATCTTGCTGATACGGGTAAGTTTATTATACCTCCTTTAATTAATGTTTTGCATACGGCACCCTATATGCACGACGGCCGATTTAAAACTTTACGAGAAGTATTAGACCATTACAGTAATCATATTGGGTTATTAAAAAAACTAAATAGTAGTATTTTGAGCGACTCTATTGAAAATACAATAACTGAAAATGATAAAAAAAATATAGAGCTTTTTTTTGAGATTTTTGATGATGAGAGTATAAAAACGAATAAAAAATATTCAAATCCTTTTGCAAGTCCTAACTTCAAATGGACTGATTATCCAGACTTTAAATAATGAAAAAGATTAATAATAATTTTTATAAAGCAGTTACATTATCGCTATGTGTTTTTATTTTGCTATCATTTACCTACAAAAACATTGCTGATGAGCCCAGTCCGTATAACATAATATATGACACTACCTACTTACCTAAACCTAATATTCCTGAAGACAATCCCTTAACAATTGAGGGTGTTGCACTTGGCCGTTTATTATTTTATGACTCTTTATTATCAGTAAATAAATCTCAATCTTGCGCATCATGTCATAAACAAAAATTTTTTTTTACTGATGCTGGCAAGAGTGTTAGTAATGGCGCTTTAAAAATACCTGGCGACTTTAACACTATGCCCCTTGCTAACCTGGCATGGCAAACAGAGTTTTTTTGGGATGGCAGGGTAAAATCTCTTGAAGAGCAGGTTTTAGAGCCAATACAAAAACACAATGAAATGGCAAAAGACTTGCGTTTGCTAACTTATCAACTATCAAAACATAAATACTACTCGGGATATTTTAAAAAAGCTTTTCCAAAAGATAAAAACCCAGTAAACTCAAATAATATTAGCAAAGCTTTAGCACAATTTGTAAGAACAATATACGTGTCACCAAAGCCTTTTAAAAATGGTGGATTTGGAGATTTTGAAGGAGATAAGATGCCTGACAGTGTAATGAAGACAATACAATACAAGGCGTTTGTAAACTTATCAGATATGTGTTCAGACTGCCACTCTAGCGAATTTTATGGTGGAAAAAATGATGAACTTGCTACAAACGGAACTACATATTTTGATAATGACCCAACAAACGACAAATTAAAGTTTAAAGCCCCCTCTTTAATAAACCTTGCTTACACCGCGCCCTATATGCACGATGGGCGTTTTAAAACATTGTATGAGGTAATAGACCATTATGACCAACATATTACTGAACTAGACACCTATAACCCTGATATTGTGCAGAATAAAATTAAAAACAAATTCTCAAAAGCCGACAAGACAGAAATGGTTAATTTTTTATTAAGCCTAAAAGACACCACAATTTTAACTGACACGCGTTTTTCCAATCCGTTTACGAGTAAAAAATTTAATTGGGCAGATTACCCATACTTTAAATAAAATTCCTTCTCTTTAATTTCTACTTATACTATAACCTTTTGCAGATGTGGGTAGTATAATGTGTAAAACCTTCGCGTAGCGACATACCCATACCCAACCTAAAAACCTGATAGCTATGTCACTACGCATTATTTGCGGGCTGCTTTTATGCGCCCTGTTAATGGTTTCGTGCAACAACGATGATGTTGACACATCTGCCCCAGCCGGCCCTTATATTGCAAGTGCTGCACCAATACTACAAAACCCCGATACCCATACGGTTATTATCAAAACCGACTCGCTGGCCAAAAAGGTGCGCCGCTATGTTAAGCCCAAAGACGTTACCGTTAAAGAGGCTTTAAAAGATATGCGCTTTAACCCGCAGGCAGTAAAACTATTTGTATCGTTAGCAGACAAAACCGGAGGGCAAACCTATTTTGCAAAAAACAGCAAGCTGGTGGCACAAACTATTGTATCTATATTAGATAAACATGCAACAGAAATGACTGATGTGGTTTTGCTGATAGATAAAACCGGGAGTATGGATGATGATATTGAAAACGTAAAAAAGAGTGCTTCGCGCATTATATCAACCCTGAAAAAATTTAAAAATATACAATTGGGGTGGGGTGCTTATGGCGATAAAAACGACGACCCCGCAAACTGGTTCCAGCTAAATAAGCTATCGGCCAATTTGGACGAGAGCCTTGATAAAATTAATGGCCTTTATACAGGTGGTGGTGGCGATTTGCCCGAATCGGTAAATGATGCTATCTATAAAACTGTTGACGAGATGAACTGGAGGCCCGATGCGCGGAAAATGATACTGGTGATAGGCGATGCACAATCGCTGGAACCACCTTTGGCCGACAGGAGTATGGGTGAGGTTATTAAAAAGTGTATTTCATCGGCGGTGCATGTAAACCTATACCCGGTTGTTATAAGTACCGAAGATATTATGGGCGACCTGCACGATGATAGCCGCACATTAACAGAACCAGCAGAAGGTGCCAGGCTAACAACGCCTGTTAAAACCGGAAATATTATAACCCGTACCTACCCCAACCCAACTACCGACAATGTTTACATTGATTTTACAGGTACCGGGCCATATGTGGTTGATGTAAAGTCGTTGCTGGGCAAAACCATCGCATCAGAAGAAATAACAACCAACCGCTATACCTGCAACCTGCTAAATGTACCCGCAGGCATATACCTAATTACAGTAACCGATAAAAGTAGTGGTAAAATGGAGGTAAGGCAGGTGGTAAAAAAGTAAGTTCAACAAACACTAATGGCTAACTAAACACAAAAAGCCGCCCAAAAGGGCGGCTTTTTGTGTTATAAAAACCTAAACTACATGAACTACTCATTAACAAATTCTGCAAACTATGCAGAGCCAACTTACATTCTCATAGTATTAGTCGACCAAGGGGCTAATACCTTACAAAACAGTTACATATTATTTAATTTGTTTTCAACCAACTGCTGAATGCGGATTTTAGCATCGTCGGCAAGGCGCATTTTAGAAAAATCAGTAATATCCATCAGCGATGATTTTCTAATCAGCTCATTTAAAAACACACTTTGCTCATTGTAGCGGCGGCAGCCATTACAAACAACAAGATGGAAACGCAACGCCAGTTTTTCATACACATCAAGCTTACGCTCCTGTTTCTTTTCAATCAGAACGGTGGCTTCGCGGCATGCCATTATAAATACGTTAAAAATCTTTTTAATCACTTTATACTATAATTTAAACCAGGTTTTTTCTAAACAAGTACGCAGCATAAGCTTTGCACGGTGCATTATTACCCAGTAGTTAGACGCTGATACATTTAATTCCTTACAAATATCATCGCTATCCTTTTCTTCCAAAAATTTAAGTGTAATAGCAGTATGCCAGTTTGCCGGCAGTTTACCTACGCATTTTTGCATAGCCAGCTGAAAGTCTTTATCATCAAGTATGTTACCCTCATCGGCACTCCATTGCTTTGGTTTTGCCTGCTTAGTCCACTCTCCGCCATTATCAAAAAACAAGTCAAGAAAAGAGCGGCTTTCATCGCCCTGCATAAAGCTATTGTCAGAAACCTCGTAGCGTGTAGATGCCTTACGGTAATGGTCGGCAATTTTGTTTTTAAGAATAGAGAACAACCATGTACGTTCTGATGAGTTACCCTTGAAATTTTTTATGCCGTTTAAGGCCGACAGGAAAGTTTCCTGAACAAAGTCTTCGGCAAGCTCGGTACTGCTGCTTTTAGAAAGGGCATATCCATATAAATCATCCGCATACTTATCCGTCCAGTTCTGCGGATTTAAAGCCTGTTGTCCTACCATAGTCAGTATGCTAAAATAGATAATAATGGTTTATACCTGCTACTTTATTAAGCTTTGGTTATTTAGTTGCCCAAAAATGTGAAAATAACAGTTACAATTATTAACTTTGTTACTTTAGGCCTAATGCCTGATGCTTATGTTATTGGCCCGACGTATACTATATAGGTTATATTTACCGCTTATTATATTTCTGTTTTCTAGCTTTGTAGCCAAAGGGCAGCAATGCAACATTATATATATAACCCCCACCGGTAATGGTACAGGCACCAAAGCTAGCCCTGCAAGTATTGCCGGCGGTATTGCGCTGGCAGGGCCAGGCAGCCAGCTATGGCTTGCAGTGGGTAACTACACCATTGATACCCCAATTAATTTATTAGATAACGTAACACTTGAAGGCGGTTTTGACCCTGCCAATAATTGGACAAAGGTAAATACCGCGCAAACTATAATAAACCGCACCAATGCCAACCCGCAAACCAACCCCGAGCGTTTAGTGGCAGTATCGTGCATAAATATTACAGGCTTTACCATACAGGATGTAACAATAAAAACAGCCAATGCGCTAGGCAATGGGGTAACTACTTATGGGATTTACTTAAGTGGCTGTTCTAATTTTAATATTAGCCGCTGTAATGTTACAGGTGGCAATGGCTCTAACGGCCTGCCCGGAACCCCGGGAACTAATGGTATTAATGGGGGCAATGGCACAGCCGGTCAAAACGGTAGCGAAGACGGCGGTGGAAACACCAACGGTGGGACTGGCGCATCAGGATCTTACCCTGGCAGCAGCAATGGTGGCAATGGTGGCAATGGTGGCGCTCGCGGCACATACTCATTTCCGGCAGGAGGCAATGCTCCGGGCGGCACAGCAGGTTTAAACGGCGGCGGCACAGGCAATGGCACAGGTGGCGTTGCAGGCGTGGGCAACTGTAACTTAATTTCTATAGGGTGCGATGCCGGCCCGGCCCAGTGGGGTCAACCAGGCACCGATGGGTTAGATGGCGCCAATGGTGCCAACGGTACATCGGGTACCCCATCTTTTGCAGGCGGATTTTTTGTAAACGGCACAGGCCAAAACGGCGTTGCAGGCCAAAACGGCGGCGGTGGTGGCGGCGGTGGCGGCGGCGGAGCCCAAGGCTGTATACCATTTGGCTTTTTTGTGCCTAACAATAACGGATCGGGCGCAGGTGGCGGTGGTGGTGGCGAAGGCGGCCAGGGCGGTGCCGGAGCCTTAGGTGGTACAGGCGGCGGCGGCTCTTTTGGCATTTTTGCCTGGGCAAACGGAGCCAGCGGACGAGTAAAAGACACTTATACATTTTCAGGCATACCAGGCCAGGGCGGCCTTGGTGGCGCGCCAGGCGGCTTAGGTGGCTTTGGCGGCAATGGCGGCAACGGCGGCGGACCAGGTTGCGATATTGGCCGCGGGGGCAATGGTGGATCTGGTGGAGATGGCGGAGATGGAGGCAATGGAGGAAACGGTAGTTTAGGCCTTAGCCTACCCATTTTTGAAGACCCTAATGCTACAGCATTGATACAATCGGACATGCGCACACCAGTAGAACCAGTTATTAATGTGCTAAATACAGGCTGTACGTTTTCTGATATTGAATTTTCTACCACAGCAAATGGTATAGTACAATGGTTTTTTGATGGAGGAACAATTCCATTGCAGGCTGTTGGCAACAATGTTACCGTGCAATACACTACCCAAGGGCGCCATACGGTAACTATGGTCCTTAATGGTGTGCCTTATATTTATACCGATTTTATTGGTATCTTCTCTAATGGTATACCTTACCTGCCTTCCATTATTCCATCTAACGACACTGTTTGTTTAGGTGGCACGTTAGACTTTACCAGCTCTTTTGCAGGCACTAACTACGAGTGGTGGCTTGAGGGCACCACCCCAACAAATTTTAACGGACCACAGTACCAAACCCTAAACGGTGTGCAGTTTAACACCTTAGGCGATTACCGGATTTTGCTGCAAACAACGTCGCCCTGCTGCGGACGTTCTACCATAGATACAATTTTAATACACGTTGTGCCTTATGTAAATGCTGATGTTTTTGTTTTTGCATCATCAACCAGCATTTGTGCTGGCACACAGGTAAACTTTGGCGCATCGCCTGTAAATGCTGGCAGCAACCCTGTTTACACATGGACAGTTAATGGCGCAACCGTTGGCACCAACAGTAATACCTTCAGCACATCAACCCTAAACAATGGCGATATTGTTGCTGTAAGTATGGGCAGCAACCTGCTTTGCGTAAACAACAACCCGGCAGCATCTGTGCCTATTGTAATGACAGTTAACCAGCCGCCAGTGCTAAACTGCAGCTCTATTGGGCAGTTTTTAGGTGCCCCTACCCAGTTTTCGGTTAACCCAGTAGGCTCTCAACCATTTACCTATGCATGGAATTTTGGCGATGGTGGTATATCAGACCTGCAAAACCCGCCACATACTTATGGCTCTACAGGCAACTACACCGCAACAGTAACAGTTACCGATGCCAATGGCTGCGAGGCTACCTGCGATGTGCAGGTTACTATTAGCATAGCCCCGCAGGTTACAGCCCTGTTTACAGGCAATATTACTGCTATTGGCTGCGGCACAGGCTCTGTTAGCTTTACCGACCAAAGCACCGGCGGCGTTATACAATGGACATGGGACTTTGGCGATGGGGTTACCGATGCCAACCAAAACCCTACCCATAACTATACCGCTCCAGGGTATTATGATGTAACCTTAATTGCATCTAACGGTGTATTGGCCGATACATTGGTGCTTCCCAACTTTATATATATACCACCGCCACCCGTAGCTGAGTTTACCGCTTTAGACAGTATTGAGTGTGAGCCCTATATTTTTAGGTTCTTAGACCAATCGCTAGGTGGTGTAACTGATTGGTTGTGGGATTTTGGCGATGGTAACACATCGGTACTGCAAAACCCATCGCACGAATATGCGGCACCAGGTAGTTACAACGTTACCCTTACCGTAACAACGGCAGATAACTGCACGGCCACGCTTACCACACCTAACTTTATACAATACCTTGAACAGCCCGAAGCAGGTTTCTTTACCTTTGACACGTTAATGTGCACAGGCGAGGCTATATCTATCACTGATACCTCTGTTGCAGCTAATAAATGGCTGTATTATTTTGGCGATGGCACACCTGTAGATGTAAACCAAAACCCGATACATGTATACACTGAGCCGGGCATTTATACTGTTACCCAAATAGTAGAAAACTCCTCGGGCTGTAGAGATACTATGATTGCTACGCAGTACATAGAGATTGTACCTTACCCTGAAGCAAATTTTAATGCCGATACCTTTAAACTACAATTGCCTGACACCACGGTGCAGTTTTTTAACCTAAGCCAGTATTACGATTCACTGGTATGGGTACTGGGCAATGGCGACACCACATGGGTTGATAACCCCGTAGGTGTTTACCAGGATTCTGGCATTTATGTTATTACCCTTATTGTTAGCAACAGCATTGGATGTGTAGATACTTTGCAAATACCACTGCAGGTTATAGAGCAGGAATCATTCTTTGTTCCAAACTCATTTACCCCTGACGATGACTTTATAAATGACAACTTTAGTGTGTTTGGCAGGGGAATTGTTAGTGGAGAGATGTATATATACGACAGATGGGGCCAGCCCGTGTTTACTACCCCCGACCTGTTTACAGGTTGGGATGGTACAACCAAAGACGGGAAGGATGCCATGATTGGCGTATATGTATATGACATTAAGATAACGTGGTTTACAGGCCGGACGTTTGAAAAGCGTGGCACCGTAACACTTATCAGGTAAAACAAAAAAATATGAGAGCATATTTAATTGCCATAGCAGCCATTGGCTTAGTAGCTGTATCGTGTAAAAGTAAAAAAGAAATGACCGACAATACAGCTAAAGCAGACAGTATTCAGGTAGCAGACAGCATTGCTAAAGTTTTTGCTGACATAGCTATTGCCGATGCGCAAAACACACCACCAACCATTGCTGTTGGCGAGCCTAACCCGGCAACACCAACACCCAACGATAGCATCCGCCTAAACGTATCTTTTTACAGCCCGGGTAGCGGTATTAACTACCGCGCAGCCCAATCGCTTGATGGGTTTTTAACTAAATACCAGGCGGCCAACCCGGGTGCCGTTACCATTTATAAAACCGCATGGGGCCGTGAGGGCGAAGTGGATTATTGCTTTAAAATGAACGACAAAACAAAAGGAGACGACTTTGTAAAACAGGTAAAAGACCTTTTAGCGGGGCAAGACCGTATTAACTACAAAGAAAATACAACCTGCCGTAAGCCAAGAAACTAAGGCTGCTTTTAATTTCAATTAAGCATATTAATATGCTGCCATAGGGCTTAACTTTGCCTTATGCAAATTACCATACGCCCTGCTATTCAAACAGATGTGCCTGCCATGCTTGGCCTGGTGCAAGAACTTGCCTTGTATGAAAAAGCACCACAGGAAGTAACTGTAACATTAGAAGAAATGACAGCCGCTGGCTTTGGCACCGGCGCCGTTTGGAAAGCCTTTGTTGCCATTGTTGATGGCAGGTTGGTAGGCATGTCGTTATTTTTTACCAAATACTCAACCTGGAAAGGCAAGTGCATGTATATTGATGATATTGTTGTTACAGAAAGTATGCGCGGTGCGGGTGTTGGCAAATTACTATTTGAAGAAACCGTTGCCGAGGCTAAACGCACCCATATGCGCCGCTTAGAGTGGCAGGTGCTTGAATGGAACTCTCCGGCCATTAACTTTTACAATAAATTTAGTGCCGTATTAGACCCAGAATGGGTTAACGGAAAACTAACGTATGAACAGTTACAGGCTATGTAAAGAACAGGGTGAAAACTTCTAAGGTAATTATTTGCCAAACATTCTACCCTATTTCATTCTACCGTATTTTTGCCCTGCAAATGAAAGTATTCAAATTTGGAGGAGCATCTGTTAAAGATGCCAATGCCGTTAAAAATGTTGCTGAGATAATTAAATGCTACCCTGGCGATAAGCTGGTAGTAGTTATATCAGCTATGGGTAAAACCACTAATGCACTGGAAGAAGTTGCCAAAGCCTTTTTTTATAAAAATGGCGATGCTAAAGAAAAGCTACAAGTGGTAATAGATTACCACAATACCATTTTAACCGGACTTTTTGAAGATAAAAAACACCCGGTGTTTGAAGATACAAACGGGCTGATAAGCGCATTAGACTGGGCATTGGAAGATGAGCCCATAAAAGATTATGATTTTGAATACGACCAGATAGTATCCGTTGGCGAATTACTATCTACCAAAATAGTAAGCCACTACTTAAATAGTGTTGGCATAGCCTGCAAATGGGTTGATGCCCGCGATATAATACAAACCGATAACACCTACCGCGATGCACGTGTTGACTGGCCTTTGACAGAAGCTGCTACTAACGAAACGGCAGGTGCTTTGCTTAACACGCATAGTGTATTGATAACACAGGGGTTTATTGGCTGTACATCAGAAAACTACACAACCACTTTAGGGCGCGAGGGGTCTGACTATACCGCAGCAATTTTAGCCTATTGCCTTAATGCTGAAAGTGTAACCATTTGGAAAGATGTGCCGGGTGTATTAAATGCAGACCCTAAGTACTTTCCTGATGCCCAAAAATTTGATAAACTATCGTATTACGATAGTATAGAGTTAACTTATTACGGAGCAACAGTTATCCACCCTAAAACTATAAAGCCATTAGAGAATAAAAAGATACCGCTATATGTAAAATCATTTATTAATGCGGATAAAGAGGGCACAACCATTAGCGATGCGCCTATGCAACCCCATCTTTCATCGTACATATTTAAAGTAAACCAGGTGCTGGTTTCTATTTTACCCAAAGACTTCTCTTTTATAGCCGAAGAAAGCCTGAGTGAGATATTCAGTATATTTACTACCTTTAACATAAAGATAAACCTGATGCAAAACTCAGCCATTAGTTTTTCTGTGTGTATAGATGATACAGCGCGTTTAGATGAATTGATGGGCGAATTGAAAAAAAGCTATAAAGTGCTACATAACAAAGGGCTTGAGCTTATAACAATTCGTAACTACACCAAAGAGGGTTTTGATAAGGTATTAACAGGTAAAAAAATATTGCTGGAGCAGCGCACCCGAAATACCGCACAATTGGTTGTTCTGCCTGAAAATGAGTAACAATGAGTGACCTGCCAAGCTATAATAACCCTAAAGAAGTGCCGGGAAAATTTACTGTTGTAGATAACGGTGCTAAAGATGAAAAAGGACGCAGCCGGATAAAAATACGTGTTAAAGAACGTATTAAAACCCGCACGCGTACGCGGAAAAAGAACACAAAAAGCTTAAAAAGGCGCTCGCTTAAAATACTACAGGTAGTTTTATTAATTTTAGCAATTGGGGCATTGTTTTTTGCCGGTTACCAGATTTTGGTTTCGGATATGAACAGGCCAATTATATACAAGAAAAAAGCAGCCCCCACAGTTAATCCATAAGTAAAAAAGATAGCTATATGCCATTTCGTATTTTTATTACCCTGTCGTTTTTGTTTTTAGCCGGCATACTTAGCGCACAAGAGTGTAATATTATTTATGTAACACCAAATGGCGCAGGCACTGGCGTAGCAGGCACAAAGGCAACACCTGCAAGTCTTACTTACGCATTAACACTGGCTAATGCACCAACCAATAAAATATACATGGCGGCTGGTACCTATATCATATCGCAGCCGCTAAGTCTGGTAAGCAATACTACTATTGAAGGGGGCTTTAACAGTAACTGGGACAAAACCAACAACTCGGTAACAACCATACTGCGCGACAACCAAAACATTCAACCCAACCCACTAAGGCTGATAGGGCTAATTGGCGCAAACATTAGTAACTTTCGACTACAGGATTTAACAGTGCGCGTGCTTACAACTTTTGAAAATTCAGTATCTACATACACAGTATACCTAAATGGCTGCTCTAACTACCAGTTGGTTCGTTGCAAGCTTATAGGCGGCAATGCCGGCAACGGAACCAACGGAACCAACGGCGTTAATGGCATAGGAGGTACTGGTGGCGCAGCAGGCTTAAATGGCGATGAAGATGGTACATGCTGCACCAATGGCGGCGCCGGAGGCTCAGGAAGCTTTCCAGGAAGCAATGCCGGAGGAACAGGTGGTAATGGCGGACAGCGAGGAACCTATGTTTTCCCTACCGGTGGACAGGCTTATAATGGCACCCCCGGCACCCCCGGACTGGGCCTTAATGGCGGCGGTAACGGTTTTGGCGGCATAGGTATTTTTACTGTTATCCTCTCGCTTAACTGCGACCGTACAGTATCATCAGACGGAACAGCAGGCATTGGCGGTATAGACGGGTTACCTGGTACAGTAGGAGCCAACGGTATATCATCATTTAGCGGCGGATTTTTTGTTCCCGGCGATGGATTGCCCGGCAACACGGGCCTTAATGGCGGTGGTGGCGGCGGTGCCGGTGGCGGAGGGTCGCAAGGCGGGCTTGCCCACGATATTTTATTTGGCTTACCCCCTAACACCAACGGATCTGGAGCCGGCGGCGGTGGCGGTGGCGAAGGAGGCCAGGGAGGCACAGGTGCATCTGGCGGAACAGGTGGCGGTGGTGCATTTTGCCTGTATTTATTTAACAATGGAGCTAACGGAATTGTAAAAGATTGCCAGTATACTGTAGGTTTCCCTGGCTTTGGCGGCCAAGGCGGGCAGGGGGGCATTGGTGGCACAGGTGGTATAGGTGGTGCTGGTGGCGGCCAGTTTAACTGCGATGTGGGTGCTGGTGGCCAAGGCGGTGCCGGAGGAAAAGGAGGTAATGGTGGCGCTGGTGGAACCGGAGCTGACGGGGTAAGCTTTGCCGTTTATGAAGATGGCGGCACTCCATTACAACAGTTTAACATAAATGGGTTGCAACAGCCTATTGTGCAGGTAAACTACTCTGGCTGCACAGGTGTTCCGGTCGAATTTTTTACCACTGCCACAGGCAGTGTAACCTGGTATTTTGGTGCAGGCGCAAGCCCTGCAACAGGTAATGGCACAACTGGTATTTGCCAGTTTAACACCACAGGGCGCAAAACATTTACAATGGTAAATAATGGGGTAGCTTATACATTTACCGACTATATTGATATCTTCAATAACCAGGCTAACCCCGTACCTTCTATTACTGTTGCTGATGATAGCCTTTGCGAGGGCGAAACAACAACACTGGCCAGCAGTATAGCATCAGACTCTTACAACTGGTTTGTAACAGGGCCAAACGGATATTTTGATATTGTAACGGGAGCTACTAACCAAACATTACCAGGCTATGTTTTTCCCACTCCGGGAAACTACCGTTTTGTGTTGCAAACAATTAGCAACTGCTGCGGCCCATCGTTTGCTGATACGGCTTTTGTAAATGTGGAAGACATATTGCCGCCAGCAATTAGCATAGCATCGAGCATTGATACTATATGCCAAAACGAAATTGTAGTATTTACTGCCGAATCTGATAGCGTAGGCACTAACCCAAGCTACCAATGGTTTGTAAACAGCACCCCTGTTGGTGCAGATGCACCGGCATACTCTAGTTCTAATATTGCCAATGGCGATGTTGTTACCTGCCAGGTAACATCCAGCCTGGGCTGCGGTACGGGCTTACAGGCAACGTCAAACAACGTATCAGTATACGTTATAGCACCACCACAGCTTACATGTAATGCAGACTCATTTATAACCGGGCAACCAACGTATTTTGATACAGAAGTTACAGCGGGCGGCCTCGCGCCTTTTGACTATATATGGGACTTTGGCGATAACGCCAGCGGCCAGGGGCCTAGCTTATCGCATATATATGCCGAGCAAGGGCCTTACAGCATAACTGTAACGGTTACTGATGCTAACGGATGCACCAATACCTGTACGTTTGTTATATCAGTATCGAGCATACTTGCAGCTAATTATGATTTATCGGCCACAGGTGGTTGTCCGCCATTAACGGTAGACTTTACCAATAACAGCACCAACGCTGTTACCTATTTGTGGGATTTTGGCGATGGCTCTACCTCTCCGCAGGAAAACCCAACCCATACCTACAACTCGCCGGGAACATACGATGTAACACTATATGCCTTTGGCGTAAGTGGCAACGTTAGCACCAGCACGCCTAACCAAATTGCTATATACCCAACACCAACGGCAAATTTTTTGGCGTTCCCTATTAATACAGAAAACGGTAGCGACTCTATCCAGTTTACCGATAACTCTTTTGATGCAACCACCTGGCTGTGGGATTTTGGCGACCCTGCATCGGGAACTAACAACACCTCTACCCTACCCGCCCCAATACACTGGTACGCAGGTAATGGCACTTACAACGTTACGCTGATTGTAAGCAACACCTTTGGATGTACCGACACAGTTAGCAAAAACAACCTGTTTGGTGTAAGTGTGGGCCTTAACGAGCAAAATCAGCCGGTAAGCGGCTTACAAGTATACCCTAACCCTACCACAGGCAACCTAAACATTAGTTTTACGCTAAACGAAAAAGGACCTTTAAAAATTGATTTGTATAGCATTGATGGCCGCTTAACTGCTCCATTGTTTAATGCTATGCAAAGCAACGCCGGTGAGTATAAGCTTAATTATGCCCTGCCTGCCGACCTGCAAACAGGCCTGTATTTGCTACGTATAGTGCAAAATGGCAAGCTGGGTATTGCAAAAGTAAGCGTAGTTAGGTAAACATAATTGTAAGGGTAGCAGTTTCTATTTCATACCTTTGGCGGGCTATATGGCACAAGAAGACGAAGAAAACACAAGTGGACAAGGGGCAGAAATGTCGTTTCTGCAGCATTTAGAAGTATTGCGCTGGCATTTAATACGTGCTGCTGCTGCTGTTGTTATATTTGCTGTTACAGCATTTATATACATGGGCGATATTTTTAAGTATATATTGCTTGCGCCCAAAAGCTCTGACTTTATTACGTTCAGGCTGATGTGTAAACTGTCGCAAAAATACATGGGCAATGACAACCTGTGTATGGCCAGTACCGACATCAACCTTATAAATACCGATATATCGGGCCAGTTTTCTTCGCACCTCTACACATCATTAGTAGTAGGTATTGTTATTGCTTTCCCTTACATTTTGTTTGAGTTATGGCGCTTTATACGCCCGGCATTGAAGGAGAATGAGGCAAAGTCGGCACGCGGCATAATATTCTGGTGCTCTATGCTGTTTTTCAGCGGGATATTATTCGGTTATTTTATTGTATCGCCACTGGCAGTTAATTTTTTAGGCAATTACCAGATTACCGACGAGATTAAAAACATGATTGATTTTAACTCGTACATATCTATTGTAACGGTAACCACCCTGCTAACCGGCTTGGTTTTTGAGTTGCCAATTATATCATACGTTTTATCTAAACTTGGGATACTTACTCCGGGTTTTATGCGCACCTACCGTCGCCATGCCGTAGTGGTTATACTTATAGCAGCAGCGGTTATTACACCGTCGCCCGATGTGGTATCGCAGATGCTGGTAGCCGTTCCGCTATATGTGTTGTACGAAATCAGTATTATTGTATCGGCCAGGATAGAAAAACAACGCGCTAAACAAGCAATTTAATATGCAGGAAGTTTGGGACTTTATACAAACCCTATTAAGCCCCAAATCAATAATTGAATATGGAGGGCTGGTGCTACTATGCATTGTTGTGTTTGTTGAGAACGGCGTGTTTTTTGGGTTTTTCCTGCCTGGCGATTCGCTAATACTTACCGGAGGAGTTTTAACTGCCACAGGCATAATAGACCAACCCATAGTTGTAGTAGAAGTGTGCTTAATAGCATCGGCTATACTGGGCTATTTGGCGGGATACTGGTTTGGCTTTAGCACCGGCCCTGCATTGTACAAGCGCAAAGACAGTTTATTCTTCAGGAAAAGCTATATAAAATCGGCCGAAGAGCACTACAAAAAATACGGCGGCAGCACCTTAATAATAGGCCGCTTTTTGCCTGTTATCCGTACGTTTGCCCCTATACTGGCGGGTATAATAAAAATGAAACCCGCCACATTTATGTTTTATAACATTACTGGCTCTTTGCTTTGGATAGGTTCTTTTTGCACCATAGGCTACATTTTTGGCGACATACTTTCTGACTATATGGGTTATATAGTTGCCGGGCTTGTATTTGTTACCTCCATACCCATTGTGCGCACGCTGATGAAGAACAGGGCATCGCAAAAGGCAGAGCAAGGCAAGAAATAAAAAAGGCCCCTTACGGAGCCTTTTTATAATAATAAGAAACAACGTCTTAATTCTTTATCCAACGGGCAGCATAGCTTTGTTTGCCATTGCTCAGCAGCACTGAATAAATGCCGGTTGGCAGGGCGTTTACATCAATCTCTATAAGATTTTTGCCGTTAACAGGTTGGCTCATTACCAATGCACCTGTGCTGTTAAATACCTGCGCTGTAGTAACCTTGCTATTTAGCTTATTAAGGTCGATAAACAAGCGGCTGTTTGCAGGGTTAGGGTACATATTAATTTTTGATGCGGCAAACTCGCTTACCGAACCTCCAATATCAATAGTAAATGATTCTGTTGTTTGGCAGGTGTTTGTAACACCTCCATTGCTAACAACAACGCTGTAAGTGCCAGCTGGCAGGTTGTTAATGCTATCGTTAGACGATAAAGACTGGTTATTTGCATCAAGCCAAACAATAGATGTTACATTGGCATAATTACTTAACCATGCGCTACCGTTTGGCCCACCGTTGGCATTAACAGTATTTAGCGTGTAGGTTGGTTGTGGGTATACGGTAAGGTAGCCGGCAGCCTGGGCCGATGCAGTAATACAACCGTTGCTGGTAACCAATGATAAATCGTACGGGCCGGTTTCAGTTGGGGTAATATAGGCTGTAGCCGTATTTGATGTAACGGTTTCTGTGCTATTAGGACCTGAAAGGGTAAACTCGTAGGTAAGGTTAGAAGGGTCTTCATTTGCCATAACCATAAAAGAGTCGCCAAGGCAAACCTCATTAGGCACAATACCAATAATAATATTAGCTGATGGGTTGCCCGGAGGATTAGATGGCCCGATTTTGTATAATCTGCCATTGGGTGCATAGCCGCCGTTAAGGGCATACAAGTAACCATCGGCACCCTGGTGAAGGGTTGTTAAGCCCAACAAATCAAAAGCCTGCACGCGCGATGTAACCACATCGTAAGCAGGGGCATTGCCCAAGGTAACATTATATATGTAGCCATTGTCATTATCGCTTACCAATAAATGGTTTTGAAACTCAGGCATTAAACAACTTGTATAATGCACTATACCAGTAATAGCAGGCAGGGGAGTTCCCCAAGTTTCAATAGGCGCAGTAAAGTTAACATTAGTGCAGGGGTTGGTAGTGCTGCCATTTAAAAAATCGCCTTCGCAAGGGTTCCAACCGTAATTTTTTCTGCGGGTAACAATATTCATTTCGTCCCATGTATTTTGGCCGTTTTCGGTTGAATATAACGAATCGTTCAAAGAGCTAAAGCAGAAGTCGAACGCGTTGCGGTGCCCATAGCTCCAAATACGGTCGTCGTTGCCGGTGGCAGGGTTACCATCATCATAAAAAGGATTATCAGTAGGTATAGAACCATCTTTATTTATACGCAAAAACTTGCCATAGGGGTTGGTAAGCAACTGTGCGTTAGCAGGTACAGCAAGCTCGCCAATAGTAACATACAACTTATCTGGCTCTGACGGGCGGAAACGCAAATTGCCACCCACGTGGTTTCCAGCTATAGAATAACCTGGGGTAAGACTCAATATTATTGTTGGGTTTGTGCCAACATTGTTAACCTCGGTAAACCTTACCACCCTTAGCTTTTGGGTAGTATTACCTGCCGATGTATTTGGGAAGCGGTGGTTATAGTATGCATATACATAGTGGTTGGTAGCAAAGTCAGGGTCTACCTCTATGCCCAAAAGGCCACGTTCAAAATCGTTAAAAGTACTATCGGTAAGGCTATAAAAATTGCCAATAGTAGAGCCATCAGCATTAAATATTCTAATAGTGCCGGCTTTTAGGGTAACCAATATGCGCCCATCGGGCGTAAAGGCAAAAGCTACGGGGTTTGATAAACCAGAAATGTGGTTTGTAGTAGTGTACTGGGCCTTTAGATTGGCTGCAAAAGCAACTACAGAAAAGGCTGCAATAAGTAAAAACTTCTTCATTTTATGTGTATTTGTAATGTAAATATAGTAACTAAAAGGTTGCGTGTGTACCCGAATAATCAATTTGCATAGCCCCTACCTGCTTTAGCTGGGCTTTAACGTCTTTAACCATTTTCATGCGGGCATCTTTATGTATTTTTAGTGATACGATAAATTTATCCTGCCTGGCCTGTGTAAGCTTACTTTTTACAGCTGTAACAGCAGCACCCACTTTATTCAGCTCAACAAAATCTTCGTTAACCTGCACCTGCATACCGTTGGCCCCATTACGCGACTGGCCAATGTAAACAAAGCAAACCCCTTCACTATCGGTACGTTTTTCAACCGTTTGGGCAGTAGGCAGCTTTACATTTAGCTTAGCAGTATGGCGGCGTATGGTAGATGTCATCATAAAGAAAAAGAGGAGCATGAAAATAATATCGGGCAACGCGGCTGTCGATACGGTGGGCATTTCACGGGCTCTTTTCTTTCTAAACACAGTTATTCATTTATGTTTACAGGTACACTCTCATCAATGGCTTTGCGGCGGTATTCATCAAGCTTGCCGTAAGTTAGGCCAAACACCTTTTGCGCCTTTTGGTCTTTAAGCTCTAAAAATGTTTTGTTAATCATATCATTCAACCTGTAGTAAGCTGAATAAGAAGTATTATCATCGGTTTTGATGCTTACTACCCCGGCAGACACCGGCACCTCGCCCAGCAACTTAACTGTTATTATTGCCTTTTCAGAAAAGGCCTTATCGTTAGCCGGGTTTAGGATAAACTCTTTAATACGGGCATTGACTTTATCAAATGTAGCGGGCTTCCCGTTTATGCTTAGCTCATCAGCATTGTTAAGGGAAAGCGTTAGTACATTGCGCTCGGCAACGGCGCTGTTGTCGGTACTAACGGCGGGCAAATCGCGGCGCATGGAGTAGTTACGGTCCATGGTAGAGGTAAGCAGGAAAAATATGAGCAACAAGAAAGCAATGTCGGCAATAGAGCCGGCATTAATCTCGTGCCTTATAGACCTGCGTGCACGTAGCATACTTACTTTTTAAAAGCGCGTTTAACCTCAAAAAAAGCGATGGAAACAAAGGCTGAAGCCATAAGGATATAAACAGTAATCAATCCGCCGCCTATTAAACCTGAATCGCGAGAGCCAATACCTTTGTCAATATCAGACAGTTTAAAATCGTGGGGGGCAATAAGCCATGCAAATAAAAAAACAGCAAGAAGTATACCTGCACCCATTAGCGGTTTAAGGTTTGCCTTGCGGTTTACCACCACCTGCATAACAGAAAAGAAGACTACCAGGCCTATAGCCAGGCCAAGCAAGGCCATAACCAGCCCTACACCATAATTGGCAACAAACAATTCCCAACCTCCGCCTTCTTCAGCCATTGTTAAATTTTTTTGTCGTTATAGTAGCCGCTTTTCAGCATCATATCTACAAAATCAATAGCTCCCTCTTCCATATCGTACACTATATTATCAATTTTAGATACGATATAGTTGTAGAATATTTGCAGGATGATTGCCACAATAAGGCCGCCAATGGTGGTAATAAGTTTCACCTTCATACCGCCTGCAACAACTGATACGGCAATATCGCCTGCAACCTCAATTTCTTCAAACACCATAAAAATACCTACTACAGTGCCAAAAAAACCAAATATGGGAGCCAGGGAAATAAATAGCGATACCCATGTTAAGCCACGCTCCAACAAACTCATTTGCGCGTTGCCTGCAGAGAGGATTGATTTCTCCATAACATCGAGCCCATAAGGTGCACGGTTGAGCCCTTGCAGCAGCATAGTAGCCACAGGACCGCGGGTGTTACGGCAGGTTTCCATTGCTGCATCAATATTGCCTGCAACAATATCAGGCTCTATCTGGCGCAATAGCTTTTGGCTGTTTATATGGGCACGGTTCAGGTAGATAATGCGCTCTATACTTATGGTAAGGCCCAGTATAAGTGTTATTAAAATAGGCAGCATATAGGGTACGCGGCCATCAATAAAGCGCTGCTTTAGTTTTTGGTGCATACCTGGGTTGTCAACCTCCTGCTCGGTGTCAACATCTTTAGCCGCCGGGGTGGGTGCAGTTTGCGCGTATATGCCTATTGAAATTAATAAGCCAAAAATAATCAGTATAGTCCTCATTAACGTTTTTTAGTAGTTGGTAGTGGCGTTGCCTGTGCCAGCTGTGTTTTACCCATAAGCATATTTCGTGCCTCTTTGCCAATGCCCACAAACGATTGAAAGTTTAGCGGGAACTCTAACAACACATGTAAAAAGCTTAAGAAGTATAAAAATTGCAGGCCTGTAGTATAATCGTATAAGTAAATACCAACAGCTGTTAACCAAATAACTACTGTACCAAAAAGATATTTTTTAGGCACCAGGTGCCACTTGATAACGTTGGTTTTTGAGAACCAGTTTAGGTAGTGGTAGGTATAGGCAAAAGCCACAAAGCGCGCTATGGCAAAGCCGTATCCGGTGTTAAATACCAGGTTGTAATATTCGGGAGAACCTAATGCTATGCCCTTTGCCTGGCTGGGGTTGAAGATTTTTATTAGGGCGAAGTTTAGTTGGTCAAAACCACCCGACCAGCTCTCTAAGCTGTATTTTGAAACCTGGTAAGCCGGCTGGTTAGGTATTATGAAAAAAAACAACGATGCCAGAATAAACAACATGGCAACAGATACCATACCGGGGATGCTGCGCACCTTCATAGCGCCAAAAAGCATAAACGCGCCGGTAAACAAAAACACATGGATAATAGTGGGCAGGAATATGCCAAAAAAGCTGTAGAAGAAATTACCTGTGCTACTTAAAAACAGAAATGATACCCATGTTAAAATAACCAAGGCAATTTTTAGTGTGGTTTCTTTAATAAAAGCGAATATTAGGCCCGATACAAAGGCCAGGTAGATGAATTTTATACTATAATCAATAACAGCACCGTTAGATAACTTTACTCTAAACCACTCAACAAAGCCAAGGTTAGACAGGGTGATGAAGATACCGAAGATGATAAAGAGCACAAAATCGTACTTGCCTTTGGCAAAGTACTGGCGTTGGTGCAGCCAGCCAATCTCCGTTAAATAATGTAATGGTCCCAATACGGCGTAAGAGAACAAAAACAGCTCGAAAGGGATGAAAAACGCTATGATGAACGACAATATCATTAAACCGATATTGGCATAGTCTAGGGTGTACGATTTGTTCATATTCGCAAATCTATGCAAAAAGTTTGTTGTTAGGGCTTGGCCAGCAATTTTACCACCTTATCAGGATAGTCGGAAATGATACCATCTACCCCCATTTCGGCCACCCGGCGAATGTCGCGGTCATCGTTTACTGTCCAGGGGATTATCTTTATACCCTTAGCATGCACTTTATCTACCACATCTTTATTCAAATACTCAAAGTTAGGACTAAAGACATCAGGGGTAAAACCCAAATGTTTAACAGCATCTCCAATATCAGTAATGCCTGGTTTAAGCATTCCATCAATCATTATCAAATCATTCTCAACTAATAACACTAGTTTAACAGGGGCTTTATTATCATTTAGCCAACGCAGGGTTCGCATGTCAAAGCTCTGTATAAATGTGCGTTGTTCTATGCCCTTACTCTTCACCATATCCAACAGACGTTTAGCAAACGCCCCTGCAGGTGGGTTATACTCACCGTCAAACTGTGCTTCACTTTTTGTTTCAATATTATAGTTTAGCGGTTTCAGCCCTTTGGCTTTAATGTAAGCCTCTACAGTATCAATAACATCAGACAACAAAGGCTTGTATGCTACCATCTTTTTTTGCTTAGGAAAGCGTGGGTGCAGCTTGCTGCCACAATCAAACTGCTTAACGCTATCATACGGAATTTTAAAGATGTTGATTGTCTCCTTTACTGTTCCACAATCACAAAACTCGGGGTTTATGTAAGGGTCGTGCGAAACAACCAGTTGGCTGTCGCCGCTAACCACAACGTCCATTTCAAGGGTGGTAACGCCCATATCAATAGCACGCAAAAAACCCTCTATTGTATTTTCAGGATACAAGCCGCGTGCCCCGCGGTGGCCCTGAACGTCGATAGCTGGCTTAGGCTGCGGCTGTGGGTTGCAGGCCAGGAGTGTGGTAATGAAAAGGAATAAAAGTATGTGGGTTTTCATGGGTTAAATTTATAGATTTTACCTCATCTTCTATTTTTTAGGAGTAAAGCCTGACGGTATCCAAAAAAATTGTAACTTAACTGTCCCAAATTTAAGTATACTATGGCAAAGGAAAGAAAATACAAAAGCTTTTGGAGTTTTTACCCTTATTACCTTACAGAACACTCTAACCCCACCTGCCGTATGCTGCATTTTGTGGGCACATCATTAGCCGTAACCTTAGCCGTATCGGCTTTTGTTTTTAATAACTACCTGCTGCTTGCATTTGTGCTGCCCTGTGGCTACGCCTTTGCATGGGTTGGCCACTTTTTTATTGAAAAGAACAGGCCGGCAACCTTTACATACCCTTTGTGGAGTTTTGCATCAGACTTTGTAATGGCCTGGCATATACTTACCGGCCAGATAGATAAACGCCTTGCCGAAGCACATAAAACCATAAACGCCTAAGGGTTGTTCAATTTTTGATTACATTTGCCACCCCTTAAAATTAATCTTAGAAATTGAGCTTTCATAAAACATACCCACAGTTAGGCTTTAGGCAGCGTTTGGTTAAATTTTTATTCCGCTTTTTGAAGTGGGTACTATACCGCAAAAACGACCCTATACACCGTTTTAGAAAGGGAATGGAGTTTTTAACCGGCTTTTTAGGTAAACCTAAAGATGTGCAGGCAAAGCTATTTAACATTGATGGCATAGAGGCCGAATGGCTTATACCTGCAGGCTGCGAAAACAGCGAAACTGTAATGTATTTTTTGCATGGCGGCGCTTACGGCATGGGTTCAATAACATCTCACCGCCCTATTATAGCCCGCATAGCAAGGCGTTGCAGGGTTAGGGCCCTGCATATAAACTACCGTTTAGCGCCAGAACACGTTTTTCCGGCTGCTTTAGAAGATAGCGTAGTATGCTACCAATGGCTTCTTAAGCAAGGCATCAACCCAAAAAATATTGTAATAGCCGGCGACTCTGCCGGTGGTGGGTTAACCATGGCTACACTGCTAAAGCTGCGCGATGAGGGCATTGCACTGCCGGCGGCAGGTATAGGCCTATCGCCGTGGTTAGATTTGGGCACTACCGGCGCATCGTACAACGAGCGTGCCATGCTTGACCCTTACATTGACAAAGACGCTGTTGTTGAATGGGCCATGCGCTATTTAGGAGATACACATTACAGCAACCCATTGGCATCGCCTATGTATTCTAACCCTGCGGGACTTCCACCTTTGCTTTTGCAGGTTGGCACCCACGAACTTTTGCACGACGATGCCATTGTTTTTGCCGAAAAGGCAGCATCAGCAGGAGTTGATGTAGAGCTGGAAATTTGGGAAGACATGTTCCATGTTTGGCATGCTTTTGCTGGTTTTATGCCCGAAGCCGACATGGCTTTAGACAATATTGGCACGTTTATACGTAACCTGCCGGCACCACAAAAAACTGCACAAGCGGTTGCTACCACTGCGGCTGCGTAATTTTTTACATATATCTGTATAGGGCACGCCTAAAATCATAAATTAGCAGGCTGTAATATCCTGCAAATGAAATACATTAAACCCCTGGTTTTAGCCATACTTACCGTAGCGCTTGTATGGGCATTAAACACCAAAATTGGCGCGGCGCCGCCGTTTGGCAAATTCTTAGACCCTTTTCATGGTTTTTGGCAAAATGCCGAAAAAGTTGGCAAGTTTAATCAGGCCGATGTAGACCTGCCCGGCCTTAAAGGCAAGGTAGACGTGTATTACGACGACCGTCTGGTACCCCACATTTTTGCCGAAAACGATAAAGACCTGTATTATATGCAGGGCTATGTTACCGCGCAGCACAGGCTTTGGCAAATGGAGTTTCAAACTTATGCAGCATCGGGGCGGATATCTGAAATACTGGGAAAGAACGACAAGGTGCAGGCCTTTGACCGCGAAAAACGCCGCACAGGCATGGTATATGGCGCTAAAAACTCGTTGATACGCATTAACGAAGAACCCGAAACCAAAAAGATTCTAACCGCCTATACCGCTGGTATTAATGCCTACATAAACTCGCTTAGCTACAAAAACCTGCCCATAGAATACAAGCTGCTTGATTATAAGCCTGAGCAATGGGACATGCTAAAAACCGCATTGCTGCTAAAATACATGGCAGAGATGCTTACCAACATGGAGAATGATTTTGAGCTGACCAACAGTTACCAGCTTTTTGGTAAGGAAATGACGGATATGCTTTTCCCTGATTATATAGACACACTGGAAAGCCCTATTATACCTGTTGGAACTGCATGGGATTTTGAACCTGAAAAACAAGACTCTGTACCAAAAATAGGAGCCGAAGGGCTGATACCCGCCAGCTATGCAACGCTAGACCCTAAAGACCCCGGCACGGGAAGTAATAACTGGGCCGTAGCCGGTAGCAAAACTGCCAGCGGCAAACCTATTTTATGTAACGACCCCCACCTTGGCCTAAACCTACCATCAATATGGTATGAGATGCAGTTACATGCACCAGGGGTAAACGTTTATGGGGTAACACTACCGGGGTCGCCCGCCATTGTAATTGGCTTTAACGATTCTATTGCCTGGGGGGTAACCAACGCAGGGCGCGATGTGAAAGACTGGTACTCGGTTAAATTTAAAGACAGCAGCCGCAAAGAATACTGGTATGACGGCAAATGGGCTGCAACAAAAATTGTAATTGACACCATTAAAATACGCGGCAGCGAACCTCTTTACGATACTATAGTATATACCCACCACGGCCCTGTAGTGTACGACAAAAACTTTACCGGTGAGTTTAAAGAACGCGTAGGCTACGCCCTTAGCTGGACAGCCCATATGCAGAGCAACGAAATGATAACGCTGCACAAGCTTAACCGCGCCAAAAACTTTGCTGATTACCGCGATGCCATTAAAACCTTTGCCTGCCCAGGTCAAAACTTTGTGTTTGCATCAAATGCCGGCGATGTGGCTATTACCCAACAAGGCAAATTTGTAAACCGTTGGCCCGAAATGGGTCGCTACGTTATGGATGGCAGCCTACCCGTTACTACCTGGAGCAAGTTTATACCTGCTGAACAGAACGCCTATGTTAAAAACCCGCCAAGGGGTTTTGTAAGTTCGGCTAACCAGCACCCTACCGATAAAACGTACCCTTACTACTATAGTGGCGGCTTTGAATACTACCGCAACCGCAGGCTTAACGAGGAGCTTACCCGCCTGGATAAGATTACCGTTAAAGACATGATGAAGCTGCAAAACGACAACTACAACATGAAAGCTGCCGATTTGCTGCCGCTATTCTTTAAACATATTGACCGCAGCAAGTTATCGCCCGAAGAAAAAGCTATTTTGGCTGATATTGAGAAATGGGATTATTATAATAACGCCGATGTAACCGCCCCATCGGTATTTGAGGCCTGGTGGAATGGTTTCCAGACAACCACCTGGGATGAATTTGCCGATACAACTATTATATTAGAAAACCCCGATATCTTTATCACCACTAACATACTGCGTAAAAACCCCAACTTTGTTTTCTTCGATATAAAGAAAACAGCGGCAAAAGAAAACGCGGTTGACATTATTACCATGAGTTTTAAAGACGCTGCTAAAAAGGTAAGCGAATGGAAAAAAGAGCATGGCGATAAGGCCTATAAGTGGGCCGATTACAAAGCCACATCGGTACAGCATTTAACCAAAATACCCGCGTTTAGCGTGTTCGATGTACGCAACGGTGGCAGCAAAAATATTTTGAATGCTACATCAGAGCGCAACGGCCCATCGTGGCGAATGGTGGTGCAACTGGGCGCAGAGCCTGAAGCCTACGGCATATACCCCGGCGGCCAAAGCGGCAACCCCGGCAGCCCCTACTATAGTAGCATGATTGATGACTGGGCCAAGGGCGAGTATTACAAACTGAACTACTACCGCAAAGCGCCTGAAAAGCCTATGTATAAACAAACTTTTAAAGCCGGCAACTAATGAATCTTTTAATAAAAATTGTACTGATAGCCGTATTGGCCCTGTTACTTGAAATGTTTATGCCCTGGTGGAGTATTGCAGTCGCAGCCTTTGCTGTAGAACTGGCTATGGGCAAACCCAAAGGCAAGGCGTTTGTAGCCGGCTTTGCAGGTATATTTATATTATGGATGGCCAATGCCATTATTATTGATATGCAAAACGAACATATACTGGCAGGCAAAGTAGCCAAAGTGTTGCCTATGGGCGGCTCTGTAGTGGTGCTGGTATTGGTAACCGCTGTTATAGGCGGGTTGGTAGGCGGACTTGCCGCTGCAACCGGCCGCGAACTGAAAAGGGCATTTGTAAAGTAAGAGCCTAACCACAAACCCCTCTCCAAAAGAGAGGGGCTTTAAACTTTAAATAAACAATCAACTTTGCAGTATGCGTATTGCTATTTACGGTAAACAATCGGCCAGCGATAATATTGAGGCTGTAACAACTTTTATAGAAAAGCTGTTGCAAAGCCAGGTGGCTATTACTGTATTTGAGCATTTGCGCGGGCCGGTAGCAACAGCTTTCCCCAATAGCGCAATAGAATTTTTTAGTGCACATAATCAACTTAGCGGCTGCAATTTTTTGGTAAGCTTTGGCGGCGATGGTACATTACTTGATGCTACAACCTTTGTGCGCGACAGCGAGCTACCTATATTAGGTATAAACACCGGAAGGCTTGGCTTTTTAACTGAATTTGGTAAAGATGAAGTTGCCGAAGCCTCAGAGGCATTGCTAAGTCAAAACTATGTTATAGATAAACGTGCCTTATTAAAAGTTGAGAACAGCGAGAGCGATTTTGACGGGTACCCCTATGCACTGAATGAACTTACGGTGCATAAAAAAGATACCACATCTATGATAACGGTAGATGTGCACTTAAATAACATGTTTTTAAATTCGTATTGGGCTGATGGTTTAATAATATCAACGCCAACAGGCTCTACCGCCTACTCGCTAAGTTGCGAAGGCCCCATATTAACACCCGATAACCAAAGCTTTATAATAAACCCTATTGCACCACACAATTTAAATGTAAGGCCACTGGTGATACCTGACAACGGACAGTTGAGCCTTACCATCCAATCGCGCAGTAATGATTTTTTAGCCTCAATAGATTCACGGTCGAAAAGTATAGGTTGCCAAACGGTAATAAAAATAAGCAAGGCCCCCTTTAGTATAAATCTGGTAAGGCGGCCGGGGCAATCGTTTTTAAACACCCTGCGCCACAAACTGTTTTGGGGAACCGACAGGAGAAACTAACCTTTTATCGAATAAAACACAAAAACTCACATGGCATATGGGGGTTATTAGAAAACCTGCAAACTGCGTCTGTTTATTGAATTACCGCAACAAAACCTTGTGTAGGAGCTTATACATACAATTTATGCTTAATTATCGTTGTAGGGAGGGGATAAAAAAAGTTAATATTTTTTAAATTCTCACATATTAAATACAATTATTTTGTTATACATTTACTGTCTTAAACAAAATAATTTGAAGCTTATGAAGAGAATACTACTAGTTTTATCCGTGTTGATTGCGGGTGCAGTATTTGGTCAAAGTGTTCCACAAGGAATTAACTACCAAGCTGTAGCGCGTAACAACAATGGCTCGTTGTTAGCCAATACGACCTTAGCGGGCGTACGCTTTTCAATTTTATCAAGTATTAACCCTGATGTGGTTCAATACCAAGAGGTACACAACAGTGTGCCAACAAATCAATTTGGTTTATTTACCAGAGTAATAGGCCAAGGCACCCAAACCGGTGGCTTAGCACAAAATTTTGCCTCAATTCCATGGGGTTCATCACAATGCTATATTAAAATTGAAGTAGACCAAAGTGGTTGGATTGATATGGGAACTTTGCCATTTTGGGCAGTTCCTTATGCATTTGTTGCCGGTAACGTAGTAAACGGTGGTGTAGGCCCAACAGGCCCTGCCGGTGCTAATGGTACTAACGGTATAAACGGTGCTGTAGGCCCAACAGGTCCACAAGGTATACAAGGCCCACAAGGCCCTGCCGGTGTTGATGGCGCTCAAGGTCCTGCTGGCCCTGCTGGTGCTGACGGTGCTGACGGTGCTGACGGTGCTAATGGTGCTGACGGTGCTGTAGGCCCACAAGGTCCTGCTGGTGCTGACGGTGCTGACGGCGCTGCAGGCCCACAAGGTCCTGCTGGTGCTGACGGTGCTGCAGGCCCACAAGGACCTGCTGGCCCTGCTGGTGCTGATGGTGCTGTAGGCCCACAAGGCCCTGCTGGTGCTGATGGTGCTGATGGCGCTGACGGTGCTGTAGGCCCACAAGGACCTGCTGGCCCTGCTGGTGCTGATGGTGCTGCAGGCCCACAAGGCCCTGCTGGTGCTGACGGTGTAGATGGCGTAGACGGAGCTGTAGGTCCTCAAGGTCCTGCTGGCCCAACCGGTGCTGGTGTTACTGGCCCTGCTGGTCCTCAAGGTCCTGCTGGTGCTGACGGTGTTAATGGCGTAGACGGAGCTGTAGGTCCTCAAGGTCCTGCTGGCCCAACCGGTGCTGGTGTTACTGGCCCTGCTGGTCCTCAAGGTCCTGCTGGTGCTGACGGTATTAATGGCGTAGACGGAGCTGTAGGTCCTCAAGGTCCTGCTGGTCCAACTGGTGCTGGTGCAACTGGCCCCCAAGGTCCTGCTGGTGCTGACGGTGTTAATGGCTTAGACGGAGCTGTAGGTCCTCAAGGTCCTGCTGGAGCTGACGGTGCTGTAGGTCCTCAAGGTCCTGCTGGTGCTGATGGTGCTGTAGGCCCACAAGGTCCTGCTGGTGCTGACGGAGCTGACGGTGCTGTTGGTCCTCAAGGTCCTGCTGGCGCTACTGGCCCTGCTGGTGCTCAAGGTCCTGCTGGTGCTACTGGCGCTGCTGGTCCAACAGGTCCTACAGGTACTCCAACTACTATATCAGCTTTAGTTGATGTTGCCAGCGTACGCAGCAACGCTACATTGCAACTACCTAGCGGTGGTGCAAACGTTGTTTACACTGCACTTCCGGGTGTTACTTACACTGTAACTGTTCCTGCTGGTGAAACATATAAGTTATCTGCTGATGCATTTGGTACTACTTACCAAAATGGCGCTCCATTTAACGACGGTTTAGCTCAGTATGAGATATTTGTTGACGGCGTAGCTTCAGGCTCATTACAACGTGTACAAATGGAGCATTCAGTTTCTCAGTACACTATTACTTACTCTCCCTGGTCAATATCACATGTTGCTACTTTAACTGCGGGTACCCATACTATTGATGTACGTGGAGCAAACGCTTTAACCGGCACTGCTACTACTGTTAATTTGTGCGATAACACTCCTGGTTTCCAGGCTACATTAAATGTTGTAGTTTACAGATAACAATTATGAAAAAGACTCTATTAGTTTTTGGATTTACAATGCTGGCTTTTATGGGTTACTCTCAATCAGCCGCTAAAATAGACTACACTAAAACAGTAGAGGCTAAAACACCTGCTGAAAAAGCAACTGTTGCCCTGGTAACAGAAAGTGTTCCAGCTCAAACTGTAACCTCTACAGGTACAGCTACTATGGTTAAGCCAGGCAAAAAAGTAGATACTACCCCTTTTGACCCAACTTTACCAAAACCATCTTTAAACATGGCTAACAGCCCACGTAAAAAAGACGGCAAATAGTAACTTGTAAGAGTTTCAATATTTTAAAAACCCCAAGAGCAATCTTGGGGTTTTTTGTTTACTGTAGTTAAAAACGCTGTAGTGTTGCTATAGCTATTGTCTTAGATATTGTCAGCAGCGGCAACATACCTTATTAAAGTTACCTAGCATAAGCAAACCCAAAAAAAGCCTGCACAGCTACTGTGGCAGGCTTTATATACTTACTAATATAGCCTTACACTTTATACAATACGTCCATATAGCGGGTTAGCAAATCGGTAACCATGCCGCGGAAAGGTATAGAAGATGCCATACCATATACAGGTGCCATACCACCTTCTGATACCGGATTGGCTTTAACAAAAGCTACCGACTCTTTTAAATCGGCTATAAAACGCTCTGCAACACCGGGCATAGTATGGCGCAGGGTAATGGCAATATGCAGGCACGATGGTTTGTGCAAACCGTTTATACTCCAGTGTTTTTGTGCCATTTGGTCTAATACACGGTATATGTCCAAATCAGCCGAACTGGTTTTAAAGGCGATAACAAATAAAGGGTTGCCAATAAGCTCAAGTTCAGGTATAGCTTTTATACCGTCTTTTATTTTGTCAGATGTTTCTAAAATAGCTTTAGAAGCCTTTAGGTAGCCCTCTTCGCCCATGCTTAGCATCGTGGCCCAGCAGGCAGCACTTAAAGCACCTGCGCGGCTGCCGGCAAAGGTTGGAGAAAAGTATAATCCACCGGGCCAGTCGGCCATGGTAAAGTACTGATAACGGCGAAGCTCTTCGGTACGGTATAATACTACCGATGTGCCTTTTGCAGCATAACCGTATTTATGGGTATCGGCCGACATTGAGGTAACACCCGGCAGGGTAAAATCAAACTTAGGAACGTTGTAGCCTAGTTTGGCAGCCCAGGGCAGGATAAAGCCACCCAGGCAACCATCGGTATGGAAACCAACACCTTTGCTGCGGGCAATTTCTGATAACTCTTCAATAGGGTCTATTAACCCGTGAGGGAAAGCAGGGGCTGAACCTATGGCCACAATAGTATTTTCAGTAAATGCGGCACGGTACTTATCTATATCAACCGTTAAATCATCCTTTAGCGGAATTTTAACCATTTTGATGTTGAAGTAGTGGGCAGCCTTATCAAACGCGGCATGCGCTGTGATTGGCACCACCATTTCGGGCTTGGTAATACCTTTTTCCTCGCGGGCACGGTCGCGGTAGCTTTTCATGGCCAACAGGATGCTTTCTGTTCCGCCTGATGATAAAGAGCCGCAAATTTTATCGGCAGTATTGGTAGCACCCAGCATATTGGCTGTCATGCTTATAATCTCGGCCTCGTATTTATTTATGCTGGGCCAAATATCGCTATGCAGGGGATTGCTCTGGCTGGTAAGGGCATATACTTTGTTAAGAAACTCAATATGCTCCGCATCGCCATTATATACCGAGCCTGATACAAAACCGTCTTTCCAGCGGTCTTGTTCCTGGTCGGCCAGTTCGTGCATTTTCCTAAGTACTTCTTCGCGGCTAATGCCGGCAGTAGGCAGGGTTGAATAGGCATCGTACTTGCCCTTGTATGGCTTAAGCGATTTTTCCAAATCGTCCATCATACCATCATACTGTTTATCAATTTGTTTTTTAACGGCAGGTACCGCTTTCATTTTCTTCTCGATAAACCGTGAAACCCCGGGGCCTAACCATGTAAGGCGCTTACTAACAAACTCTAAGGTACCGCTCATGTAATAATGTGTATAATTAAGAAAGTGTAAATTTAATCAGTTTACCCTAACAGACAGAATGTTATTTAGTTTTATTAAAGGACAAAAATTTTAGGCTGTATAATGCAGTAGTATAATGCATTATGGTTAAATTACAGTTAAAACTCGTATAGTTTACCATTTTTTTTATCTTTGCACCCCTTTTAAAGGGAATAAAAACTAATAAATATGACAGAAATTATTTACCTGATTCCGGCCCTTGGTTTAGTAGGGTTATTGGTAATGGCAATTAAATCGGCCTGGGTTAACAAACAAGCTACCGGCGATGCCAACATGGTTGAACTATCGGGCTACATAGCCAAAGGCGCTATTGCCTTTTTGCGTGCCGAGTGGAAAGTACTGGGTTACTTTGCCGTTATTGCCGGCTTGCTATTGGCATGGTCGGGCACTATGACGGGTACCGAAGAGCACCCGATACACAGCAGCCCGCTTATTGCGGTTGCCTTTTTAATTGGTGCTTTCCTATCGGCCCTTGCGGGTTATATAGGCATGAAGATAGCTACCAAAAGCAACGTGCGCACCACACAAGCCGCACGTACCAGCTTAGCACAAGCGCTTAAAGTATCGTTTACCGGTGGCTCTGTAATGGGCTTAGGTGTTGCGGGCTTAGCCGTTTTAGGTTTAGGCAGCTTATTTATTGTTTTCTTTAAAATATTTGTACCAGAAGGTGCTGAAGTTGGCGGCGTAGAAATGCGCACCGCTATTGAGGTTTTAACAGGCTTCTCTTTAGGTGCTGAGTCTATTGCACTATTTGCCCGCGTAGGTGGTGGTATTTACACCAAAGCTGCCGACGTAGGCGCTGACCTTGTAGGTAAAGTAGAAGCAGGTATACCTGAGGATGACGTGCGTAACCCTGCTACTATTGCCGATAACGTAGGTGATAACGTAGGTGACGTTGCCGGTATGGGTGCCGACTTATTCGGATCGTACATTGCTACTATACTTGCTACTATGGTACTTGGCCTTAATATTAAAGCCGACGACCAGTTTGGTGGCTTAAGCCCAATATTACTACCAATGCTTATTGCCGGTTTCGGTATTTTGTTTTCTATTGTAGGTATGATGTTTGTGCGTATATCTAAAGAAACAGACAGCGTACAAAAAGCCCTTAATATTGGTAACTGGTTATCTGTTATTCTTACGGCCATTGCATCGTACTTTATTGTAACCTACATGTTGCCAGAAACTATGGTATACAACAACGGCATGGGTGGCGACTCTACCGTTACTGCCATGAACGTGTTCTGGTCTATTATGGTAGGCCTTGTAGTAGGTGGCATTATGTCTATTGTTACTGAGTACTACACCGCTATGGGTAAACGCCCTGTACAATCTATTGTAGACCAATCATCAACCGGCCATGCTACCAACATTATTGGTGGCCTATCGGTTGGTATGGAGTCTACCGTTATCCCTATTATCGTTTTGGCCGCAGGTATATACGTATCGTACTACTTTGCCGGTATATACGGTGTATCTATTGCCGCTGCCGGTATGATGGCTACTACTGCTATGCAGTTGGCTATTGACGCTTTTGGCCCTATTGCCGACAATGCCGGTGGTATTGCCGAAATGAGCCAGTTGCCTAAAGAAGTACGTGAGCGTACTGATAACCTTGACGCTGTAGGTAATACTACTGCTGCTACCGGTAAAGGTTTTGCTATCGCTTCTGCCGCGTTAACCTCTCTTGCTTTGTTTGCTGCCTTCGTAGCAACAGCGGGTATTAATGCTATTGATATTTTTAAAGCCGACGTTTTAGCCGGTTTATTTGTAGGTGGTATGATTCCTTTTATCTTTTCATCACTAGCTATTGCAGCCGTAGGCCGCGCAGCTATGGCTATGGTACAAGAGGTTCGCCGCCAGTTCCGCGAAATACCGGGTATTATGGATTACACAGGCAAGCCTGAGTATGAAAAATGCGTTGAGATTTCGACCAAAGCTTCTATCCGCGAAATGATTGCCCCCGGTGCTATTGCCTTATTGGTTCCTGTAGTGGTAGGTTTCCTATTTGGCCCAGAGGTATTGGGTGGTGTATTAGCCGGTGTTACCGTATCGGGTGTGTTGATGGGCTTGTTCCAGTCTAACGCCGGTGGTGCATGGGATAACGCTAAAAAATCGTTCGAAAAAGGTGTTGTTATTAATGGTGAGACTTACTACAAAGGATCGGAACCACACAAAGCTGCCGTAACCGGTGACACTGTTGGCGACCCATTTAAAGATACTTCTGGCCCATCAATGAACATCCTTATCAAGTTAATGTCTATCGTATCGTTAGTTATTGCCCCACACATTGCGGGTGTTGGTGCTAACGGCATGAACAGCGCATCTAACGCAAACGCTAAAATGGAGCATTGCGCTGATATGAAAGCGTGTGAAGGCAAATGCGATAAAACCGCTTGCCCTTACGAAGCATCGGCTAAACCAGCCGCAGAATGCTGCGAAGGCGACGCTAAAAGCTGCGAAGGCATGACCAAAGAAGAGTGCATTAAAATGACAGGCAAAGATTGCTCTGCCGAAGGTGCTAAAAAAGAGTGCTGCGCTAAAGATAAAGCTGCGGTTAAGTAATTTACCTCTCCCCTTCCCTCTCCCGAGGGGAGAGGGGTAAAAAATATATTAAGAAGCCCTATCCTGACGGATGGGGCTTTTTGTTTAACTTGCAGCACTTTATATCTCTATAATTGCAAGAACTAAAAGCTATAAAAACAATAGACAAGGTATTTCCCACTCAAGGGAGTATGCCTGTATTAGCTTTATGTAATGATAGCAATTACCATATTTGCAAATATGATGATGAATACAAACTGTTCAATGAATATTTTGCATGTGAAATGCTAAAATTATGGGAGATTTATACCCCCCAGCATTCCTTAGTCTTAATAAAAGATGAGCAGATAGAGAGTAAAAGAAGTAAGATAAAGACTATGACATTTCAAAATTACTGTT
>CAMBQF010000007.1 GCA_945869825.1 Chitinophaga pinensis
TGGTAATGTTGAGTACGGGGCAGTATTAGTTGATGTTTAGCAGTTGATAGTTCTAAGTTTTAAAGGATTTATTCTTTTTTACTGACAACTGGCAACTGACTACTGACAACTGTTATCTTTGCCCATGCAAATTTCAGAACAGATTCTAATCCTTGATTTCGGCTCGCAGTATACCCAATTGATAGCCCGCCGCCTGCGTGAGTTAAACGTTTTCTGCGAAATATACCCTTACAACCATTTTCCTGAAATTACCGATGCAACCAAAGGCATCATACTATCGGGCAGCCCCCATTCGGTACGCGAAGAAAACGCCCCTACTGTAGATTTAGAAGCATTGTTTGCCAAAGCCCCTGTGTTGGGCGTATGCTATGGTGCACAGCTTATTGCACAGCAGTTGGGCGGCGAGGTTTCGGCATCGAAAGTGCGTGAATATGGCCGTGCCAATTTAGCTACTGTTGCCAATGACAATGCCCTGACTAAAAATATTTTTAACGGCAGCCAGGTATGGATGAGCCATGGCGATACCATTACCAAACTACCGGAAAATGCCAGCCTGATAGCTACTACAGAAAGTATACCTGTGGCGGCTTATAAATTAAATAACAAAGAAGTTTACGCTATACAGTTCCACCCTGAGGTGACGCATAGTACAGATGGCTTAACACTGCTAAAAAACTTTGTGGTTGATGTTTGCGGTTGTACCCAATCGTTTACTCCTGCATCGTTTGTTGATACTACAGTGGCTGAGCTGAAAGAGAAACTGGGCAACGACCGTGTGGTGCTTGGCCTATCGGGCGGTGTGGACAGCTCGGTAGCGGCAGCGTTGCTAGACCGTGCCATTGGCGATAACCTGTTTTGCATATTTGTAGATAACGGGTTGCTGCGTAAAAACGAGTTTGAAACCGTTTTGGAAGCCTATAAAGAAATGGGGCTTAATGTAATTGGTGTTGATGCCAGTCAGCGGTTTTACGATGCCCTTGCAGGCCTTAGCGACCCTGAAGAAAAGCGCAAAGCCATTGGCAAAGCCTTTATTGAGGTGTTTGATATTGAAGCCCATAAAATAGAAGATGTGAAATGGCTGGGCCAGGGCACTATCTATCCTGATGTAATTGAAAGCATGTCGGTAAAAGGGCCCTCGCAAACCATAAAAAGCCACCACAACGTAGGCGGATTGCCCGATTTTATGAAGTTGCAAGTGGTAGAACCTCTTCGCATGTTGTTTAAAGACGAAGTACGCCGCGTTGGCCGCACTATGGGCTTAACAGAAGAGCGTTTGGGTCGCCACCCATTCCCTGGGCCAGGTTTGGCTATACGCATACTGGGTGATATTACTGCCGAGAAAGTACAACTGCTGCAAGAGGTTGACCATATATTTATTGAGGGCCTTAAAAACGATGGCCTGTACGATAGTGTTTGGCAAGCGGGCGCAATATTACTTCCTGTAAAATCGGTAGGGGTAATGGGCGATGAGCGCACGTATGAAGCTGCTGTTGCATTACGCGCTGTTAGCTCAGTTGATGGTATGACGGCCGACTGGTGCCATTTGCCTTACGAGTTTTTGGCAAAAACATCAAACGAAATAATAAACCGCGTAAAAGGCGTAAACCGCGTGGTGTATGATATTAGTAGCAAACCACCCGCCACTATTGAGTGGGAGTAGGTTTAAACCTTTTCAGGTAATTAAGTCATACTTATAAAACGTTTACTATGCACAAGATAATTACCTGCATTTTATTTAGTATAACCTTATCATTATCAGCCCAAACCTATTCGTTAACAGTAAATAACGGTTATGGAAGTGGCAGCTACGCCGCTGGCGATACTGTTCATGTTTATTGCAATGCCTATGATACGCTTACTGTATTTAGCCACTGGAGCGGCGATACTGCTTTTTTGCAATATGCCGATGAATGGCATACCTGGTTAGTAATGCCCGAACAAAATATAGCAGTAACAGCAAATTTTCAGTCTTTCTATATCCCTTTAAATTATGATTTGATACAAGGGCGCGACAATTTAAAGCCGGTATATTATGCCTTTCCTCCAGATATGAAAGGTGTTGTTTATCTGCTACATGGAACCGGCGGCAGCGCCCGCGGCTGGCTTAGTTTAGAAAACCGCAAATTGGTAAACGATTTATTGTACAATGGCTATGGTGTATTAATAACCGAGGCTGAAGAGAGTACATTAAACCAAGACCTTAACAGCGATGGCAAATTACGCTGGCAAACCAACCCGGTAGATACTTTAACCAATGTTGACTACGTTAACATTAAAATACTAACGGATACATTTATCAATAGGGGCAGCTTTACTGCACAAACCAAACGGTTTAGCGTGGGCATGAGCAATGGGGGCTCGTATGCTATTTCTTTAGCTACTATTTATCAATTTACAGCAGGGGTAAGTTATTGCGCCCAAGGCAACGGGCCTATATTTGATGTTACCAATACCCCTATACAGTTTTGCATGCAGCAAAACGATAACAATGAAAATGTAGGCCCTGTTGGCAATGCCAATGCATTGGTAAATTCTAACACATTAATAAACAGGGGCATTTGTAGCCGGTATTACAGCAACCCGCAAAACCCATTGTACCCTGAACGTTTTGCCCGCATAGCCGGAATTACCCTACAAAAATCGCAACAAATTTTTGCTGATTTGCAAACCAATGGGTGTTTATTGCCAAACAATTTTATGAAATTTGCCGGCGATAGCGTTGCGGCTATTGTATTAGCTAATCCGGGCAATTGGCCTTCGCTGCAAGGGTTAACCGGCGCACAGCTTGCTGATATTATAAATCAAATAAATTGTTGTTTTACTGCACACCAGTTTTTTAGCGACTATAATAAACGAACAATTGAATTTTTAAATTATCAATGTAGTATCCCCAACACAATTAACGAAAACACGATACAAGAAAAAAGCTGCTTATTCCCTAACCCCGTAAATGGCATTGTGTATGCTAATTGCTATGCGGGTAAGCTTACTATAGAGGTACTAAATAATTCGGGGCAAAAAGTACTCTCTTCCTTAGGGTTTCCAATAAATGTAAGCACGCTACCGCAAGGTTTATACTTTGTAAGAATATTTACTGATAAAGGTGTTAGCCATCAAAAAATAGTAGTTCAGTAATATTAAACCAATACAGGAATTACATAAGAAATTGTAACTAACCATTAAGCAACTTATGCTCTAAGTGCTGCTCCACGTAACGCACAGGTTTACCAACGTGAGCTACGGCAGCTAAAATTTCTTTAGGGGTAACGTGGAAACGTTTTGCCCAAAAAGCAACCTCTTCTTCGTCATTAATGTTAATCCAGGTTTTTGCTAGATAATTTCCTTTGTGTGGCATAATAATGAAGATTTAAAAGTTAAGACAGAAGAAAAAAGCTTACAAATACAAAACCTCCCTTGCCTATTATGTTTGTAAAGATAGGCTATTTTGAGGGACTTTTGTCGTATTAATCAAATCGTCAGGTAATTATTTTTTCAAAACAAATACTAGCAAATAATGTAGCTTTGCTATAGATGAAAGTTACATTTTACGGTGCAGCGCGGACAGTAACCGGCAGCAAGCACATACTTACCACCATTGGCGGAAAAAAAATATTGCTAGACTGCGGCCTTTTTCAAAGTAAGGGAACAGAAGAGCTTAACCTCCATTTTGGTTTCAACCCAGCAGAGATTAATTATGTTATCCTATCGCATGCGCATATAGACCATAGCGGGGCTTTGCCAATGTTAGTTAAACAAGGCTTTAGCGGGCCTATATATTGTACCCGCGCCACCTACGACCTATGTCGCATAATGCTTGCAGACAGTGCAAAAATCCAGGAAAGTGATATAGCCTATATTAATAAGAAGCGAGCGGCTAAAAATCTGGAACCGCGTGAACCATTGTATAGCCAAGACGATGTTGAAGCCTGCATGAAGCTGTTTCGCTATAAGGAAAAATACACCGAATGGTATACGCTGGATGATGAACTGGAAGTTAGCTTTACCGATGCGGGGCATATACTGGGCAGCGCTTGTGTAAACCTGAAAATACGCGAGGGGCATGATAAGGTGATACATCTGTTATTTTCTGGCGATGTGGGCCGCCCAGGCGACCTAATATTACGCGACCCCGAGAAAACTTTTCAAGCCGACTATATTATTTGCGAAAGTACCTACGGTAACCGCCTGCATGAGCCGAGGGTAAACACGCGTGAAAATCTATTGAAAATTGTTACCGATACCTGTGTAAAGCGAAAGGGTAAAATCATTATCCCTGCCTTTAGCCTTGGCCGCACCCAAGAATTGGTATATACCCTTGACAGGATGCGTACCGAAGGGTTGCTGCCGGATATTAAAGTGTATGTTGACAGTCCGCTGTCTATAAATGCAACAGGGATTATGCGCAATCACCCCGAATGTTTTAACGCTGATATACTGGAATATATGAAGCACGATACAGACCCATTTGGCTTTAATAACCTTATGTACATTCAGAATGTGGAGGACTCTATCAGATTGAACAGCCTTGATGAGCCGTGTATCATTATATCATCATCGGGCATGATGGAGGCGGGACGTATAAAGCACCATATAAAAAACAATATTGGCAATAGCAAAAACACAATACTAATAGTGGGCTTTGTGCCCGCCAATACCCTTGGCGACCGTTTGCTGAAAGGGGCCGACGAGGTTAAGATATTTGGCAAGGAATACCAGGTAAAAGCTGAAATAAAAGAGCTGCAAGCCTTTAGCGCCCATGCCGATTATGAAGAGCTGTTTGACTGGTTGAGGCCACAGAACCCTAAAAAGGTAAAACGTTTCTTTTTAGTGCATGGCGAATATGATGCTCAACAGGCGTTTAAAGAACGGTTGCTAGCGCATGGATTTAACAATATTGAAATTCCGGAGCGTGAGGATAGTTTTGATTTGACATAGGGGGTATTGAGGTTGTACCTTTGTATTTTTTTGGTGAGGAGTGGAAATGTGAATTAACAGATAAAAAGATAAAAAATTAAAGAATGTAAAACCTAAATAAAACTCGAAATTTTCCTACAATAGAAAGGGTTTTCGCCGCACCCCTCCTTAAATCCCTCTCCAAAGGTGGAGGGACTTTAAAAAGCAATGAAATGTTGAAAATATACTACAATAGAAGGGGTTTGGGCTGCATTGTATGCTGAAAAAGACACCCCGTCAAAGCACAGCTTTGACACCCCTCTCAAGAGGGGATAAATATTTAGTTGAAGTTTTACTTTAAGTAAAAGGTTAAAACAGAAGAAATAAAAGTTTAAAATTTATTACAATAACAAGGCTTTGAGCAAGGATAAAAAATACACTAACAGGTTAATTGATGAGACTAGTCCGTACCTGTTGCAGCATGCACATAACCCGGTAGCATGGTACCCCTGGGGCGAGGAAGCGCTGGCAAAGGCAAAGGCTGAGAATAAGATGTTGCTGGTAAGTGTGGGCTACTCGGCTTGCCACTGGTGCCATGTTATGGAACGCGAGTGTTTTGAGAATGAGGAGGTGGCTGCATTGATGAATGAGTACTTTATCAACATAAAAGTAGACAGGGAAGAACGACCAGATATTGACCAGGTGTATATGAGCGCTGTGCAGCTTATGACCGGCCGCGGTGGATGGCCATTGAACTGCATTACGCTACCCGATGGAAGGCCTATTTATGGAGGTACTTATTTCCCAAAAGACCAATGGATGAATATTTTGAAGCAAATGGCAGAGATATTTATCTACGAGCGGGAACGGGCTGATGACTACGCTGCCAAGCTAACAGAAGGTGTGGCAATGAGTGGGCTGGCTATTAAAAGTACCAAAACAGATATTAATTGGGAAGGGATATTGAACGACACTATTGCTACGTGGATGCACAGCATGGATAATGTGGAGGGTGGCCCTGCCAGGGCGCCTAAATTTCCGCTGCCCAACAACTACTTGTTTTTGCTGCGCTACGCTACACTGTATAAGAACAAGGGATTGCTTAACCATATAAACCTGACGCTGAAAAAGATGGCGTACGGGGGGATATACGACCAAATTGGCGGAGGTTTTGCGCGCTACTCTGTAGATGGTTTTTGGAAGATTCCCCATTTTGAAAAGATGCTGTATGATAATGCCCAGTTGGTATCGGTATACGCCGAGGCTTACAAAGCTACCGGCATTGCCCTGTACAAAGAGGTGGTAGATGAAACCCTGGACTTTATAGCCCGGGAGTTGACATCTGCCGAAGGATTGTTTTACTCGGCACTGGATGCTGACAGCGAAGGGGAAGAAGGTAAGTTTTATGTATGGAAGAAAGAGGAGATTGAGGAATTACTTGGTGTTGATTTTGCCGTATTTGCTGACCATTATAACATAAACGATGCTGGCTATTGGGAGCATGGAAACTACATCTTGCTTAGAAAAGAAGACGAAGAAAATATAGCAACTAAGCATAGAATATCAGTAGAAAGCCTTAAAGAAAAAATTAGTGGATGGAAAGTACTGTTACTTACTGAGCGAGCTAAGCGTGTGCGCCCCGGGTTAGATGATAAGAGCCTTGCATCTTGGAATGCGCTGATGATAAGGGGCTATGCCGATGCCTATAAATACATTGGAACGAAGGCGTACCTTGATACCGCCATTGCTGCCATGCAGGCATTTGAAAGTAAATACACACAGGCAGACGGGCTGCTGTACCATAACTACAAAGAAGGCCGCAGCACCATTAACGGCTTTTTAGAGGACTATTGCTTTGCTATTGATGCCTATGTGGCATTGTATGAAAACACCTTTGAGGCCAGTTATATTAACAAAGCTGTAGCCCTAGCAGAAAGCTGCTATGCCCACTTTGCCGATGCCCAAACGGGGATGTTCTTTTTTACCCCAGCCAGCCAAACAGACCTTATAGCCCGCAAAATGGAGGTTCATGATAATGTAATACCGGCCTCGAACTCAGCATTGGCGCGGAGTTTATATACCCTTTTTCAACTAACAGGTACTATTAAATACCGCGATACCGCCATGCAAATGTTGAATAACGTGGCGGAAGATATGCCCGGCTACGGCGGGGGCTATTCTAACTGGGGATTACTAGCGTTGCAACTAGCCAAGCCGTTTTATGAAGTTGTAATAACAGGCGAAAAGGCTACGGAATTTGCCGGCGAGGTAAACGCTACCTACCTACCCAATACATTACTAGCCGCGGCTAAAAATGACGAACCCCTTGATGTATTCAAGGGGCGGCAAAAAAAGGGGGAAACCCTGCTATATATTTGCCAAAACAACACCTGCCAAGCCGCTGTAAAAACAGTTGCCGAGGCATTGTTGGGTATTATTTAGCTTCGATAGAAGATGTATTTATAATAAAGTATATGTCGTGGGTAAGTTTCATTCCACCGGTCATATGGCTGTTCTTTGACATAGGTGCTTTTATTATAGACTTATCGCTAAAACTGCAAACGTACTCAACGTTGTACTTGTACATTTTGGGGCGGCTTGTCTGGCGGTCTTCAAACCCACTGATAGCTGATGGCCAATTAGTTTCATTGCCATATTTGGTAATATCAGTATACTCGGCACGGCCAACGGATGCAATAATATCCTTAGAGTCGCTTGGCTCAAAACTGTAGGTAGAATATAAATCGCCAAAATTTATCACCTCAACAGCACTCCCTTTGGTAAAAGAACTACTGCCTATTTTGGCTGGGCTCAAAGCCGTATTATCATTTCCGCTGCCACCAAAATCAACACCAGAGGCCTGTATTACAAAATAGATGTCGTGGGTTAGCTTCATGCCACCTTTCATATGGTTATTGCTGTTAACAGGTGCTACAAGTAACGCTTTATTATCGCCAAAGCGGCACACCAGCTCTACCGCATAGTTATACATTTTTGGGCGGTTGGCCTGACGGTCATCAAAGCCGCTGATATCAGAGGGCCAATTGTCTTCGTGCGCATAGGTTTTAATCTCGTTAAACTTTGAAGAACCTACGGCATCTTTAATATCATCCTCGTCTGACGAGCTAAAGCTGCAGGTTGAGTAAAGGTCGCCAAAGTTGGTAACAATAACCCCTTCTCCAACCACAGTTCCATTGGTAACAACATTAATGCCGCCGCCTAATGGTTTATCAAAGGTAACACCATCTTCGCCTATTATGAAGTATATGGTTTTACTGGGTTTCATTTGCTTTGGCATAGAACGATTTTCGCCTTCGGGAACCCTAAGCAATACCTTGTTATCAGCAAAGCGGCAAACAAAGTAGGTTGTGTATTCTTTAATATCATCTTCGTTATCAAAAAAGGCAGTCAGGTTGCTTATGCCACTTGGCCACGAAGTTTCGCGACAGTTAGCGTCAATCCTGTTAAACTCATCAGCTCCAACAATACGGGTGATTTTATCTTCATCAGCAGAAGTGAACTTATAGGTGGTATACATGCTGCCGGGCTTGACAATGTAAGCGGCATCGCCACGGTCTTGGGCATTAAGTAATGCAGGAAATACTAATAGGAACAGAAAAAAAATCTTCTTCATAGTTATATTTATTTTGATGCAAAATAGTGATTACTTGTTTATTGTAATCTTTAGGTGCAGTGCAAATTTAATTGTGTGGATATACTTTCGGACCAAAAAAAATTTATCTGTTCTATCAGCATATCAACATGGTTGTAGCTATTAGCTACTATAAATTTCGGATACCAGACCAAGTGTTTAAATAACCCGAAAATTGGTTGATATCCCATGCTACTTGCATTGAGAATTTAGCAGCTTTAACATCTGCATGCCGAAGGGGGCAATTACCCAAAAATATAAAAGCCCCAAAAGGGGCTTTTATATAATATGTTGGCGTTTGCCATAGCACTATAAATCTGCCAAAGCATCCATAAGTTGTTTACGGGCCAAGAATATGCGACTTTTAACTGTACCAATTGGCAAATCCAAATGTTCAGCTATTTCTTTGTACTTGTAGCCTTCAAAATACATCTCAAAAGGAATTTTGTATTCGTCTTCTAAAACTTCTACCGCTTTATAAATTTCCTTTTCATTCATTTTAGACTCTGCAACGCGGCCGCTGGCAACCTGAGGAAGATTAACATAGTATAGATCTTTGGTACCATCTATAATAGTGCGCGTTTTTGCTGCTCTGCGGTAGTTATTTATGAAGATGTTCTTCATAATAGTATAAAGCCAAGCTTTTAAATTGGTAGAGTCTGCAAATTTATCGCGGTATACCATTGCTTTTAGCATAGTTTCCTGCAGCAAATCTTTTGCCTGTTCGTCATTAGATGTTAGACTAAGGGCGAAGTATCTTAATTGGTTTGAAAAAGCCAATATTTGTTTATTAAATTCTACAGATGACATAAGGCGGATTTTTTGTTTAATATTTTCCACTGTAAAGGTAAACAATATTTATTACCATCCTACAGTTTGTTTAATATTTTTTATCAAAAAAATAAACAATATCATTCTTAAAAGTGCAATAACCCTGCCAAATAGTAATGAATGAGCAAAAATTTTGTTTATGAATTAACGAAATATAATTAAACAAAACAGCGAACACACAGTAAAATTAGGTGTTGCAACACCAATCGGAAAATAATGCAATTAGTAGCAAAAAGATTGAAAGGTGCCAAATTGGCTTAAAACAATTTTTTACTGCTTATCAAGAAATGTGACAAAATCGTCGATATTGATAAAATATGTGACACCATTTACAGGTTTTAACATGTGTTTTGAAACCTGTGAGCCCGCTACAAGTACTGTAGCGTCTGGGAAATTATTTCTAAGACTTTCAAAATACGAAGTAATTAAAGTTGTACTATTAGGCGTAGTGATGAAAGTAAAAAAACCTTGTGCTTTGTATACATTAGCAGCTGTTACTAAATCTACTAATGGTAAAGACTGACCAAGGTAAAGAACCTGTATACCGCGAGACTTAAAATAATAATTAGCAAACAACAACCCTAATTCATGAAACTCTCCATCGGGTAAAAACAAGATATAGCGTAAATCTCTTTCAGGCAGTAATAAACCATCAATAGCAACAATCATTTTGCGGCGGATAAGGCTTGTCACAAAATGCTCCTGTGCTATATTTATTTCGCCTGCTTGCCACATTAAACCAACTTTACGCAAAAATGGCAGGATAACATAACGCATGGTTGCATCAAACCCAAACTTGATAGTAGTAACAGATATAACTTTTTCAAACATACGTTCAGAAAAGTCAACCATAGCTATAATAAGCTTATCTATATGTATAGAATAAAAATCATCGGGATCAATAGCTCCTTCAGAAACCACCTCTAATTCTTTTGTCAACTGGTCGCCAGAAAGGCGGCTAAGTTTAGAGATTTTACCACCATGCCTGATTAGCTGAGACAGGTTAAGTAGTAATTTAAGCTCTGTGTCATCATACCTGCGTATGTTGGTTTCAGTGCGCTGGGGCTTTAAAACTCCATAGCGTTGTTCCCATATTCTTATGGTATGGGCTTTTACGCCAGACAATCTTTCTAAGTCTTTTATAGAGTATAACGCCATAGTTTTATGCTAAATGCAAACGTAACAACGTTTGATTATAATAATTGTTTAGAAGCAATTATTATCAAACAGCTTTTTTAACAAATACGTTTACTAAATTTGTAGACTATTGCTATCGCAGCACCATCAGATATGTTATTTATACGGTCTAAAAGCATAAAAAAGTTTACCGATGAAGAATTGGTAGAACGCTATGTAAATAGCCGTAAAAACAGTTATGTAGCAGAACTTTTTAACCGGTATACCGTCATGGTATATGGTGTTTGTATTAAATATCTTAAAGATGAGGATGAAAGCAAAGACGCTACCATGCAAATTTTTGAGAAACTTATAACCGATCTCCCGAAGCACACAATACGCACTTTTAGGCCATGGCTGCATATGGTTACACGCAACCATTGCCTTATGAAACTAAGAAAAGAAGCAGGTATTATCAATATAAGCACCGATGATTATGTGCTGGAGAGTGAAGATTTTGTGGAAAATGGTATAGATATGCATCATATTACCGAAGCGCACGAAAAAGAAGCTAAATATGTAAAACTGGAGCAAGCTGTAGAAAGCCTTACTGATGAGCAAAGAAAGTGCATTGAGTTATTTTACTACCAAAAAAAATGTTACGATGAAATTGTAGAGATTACAGGCTATAGCTACAAGCAGGTAAAAAGTTACATACAAAACGGCAAGCGCAACTTGCGAATTAGTTTGAACAATACAAATGGCTAACGATAATTTAAATAACCAACCTGTTAAGGGCGACGATTTACTCGCGTACCTTAATAAAGAGCTAAGTAAGGCTGATAAGCACAAGCTTGAAGGCCAAATGCTTGAGGATGAGTTTTTGGCTGATGCTGCCGAAGGGCTGGGTATGGTTAAAAACAAAGCTGCGTTGGCTACAAATATTGCAGCTATAAATGCCAGCCTCTCAACATCATTAAATAAAACAGCAGCTGCAGAAACCCGCTCATTTCTTTCTGTTGTTGGCAATACAGCTGCTATTGCAGCGTCTGTTACACTGCTTGTTGTTGCCGCCTACTTTTTATCACAATACTCATCAGGAACCAATATGGAAGCGCATAAAAGCGTTGCTGATAACCCAAAGGTTAACTCTCAGCCCCAATTTGCCCCATTAAATGATGGCTCTGTAGTTTCAGAAGAATCATCAGCCAATGCCGACTCTGTAATAAACCCATTAGAAAAACCTGTTAAAAATATTACTGCTAACAAATACATATGGACTCCTAATATAATTGGTACAGACGAAGCAGATTTGAGTGAAGACGTAACAATGGAGCCAACCGTAGGATCTGCCACAAATGCAACAAATACAGTTGAAATGCCAATAGCACCTGTTGCGTCTGATATTGACCTGTCAAAATACGGCCCTGCGTCAAACAATGCATACAACAACGATTATAAAAGCATAAACCAGTTTAGTACCGTTTCGGGTACTAAAGAAAATGCAAAACCTGAAAAGAAAAATAAAAATCGCAGCGAGGATGTAATTACAGACAATGCACCGGGCGTATATATGGATGGTATACTTATTAAGAAAGATAATGATGATAAAGATGTAGCTGACTCACCAACCCGATCAGTACTTAATGATAAAAAAGCCCCGCCTACAAACGATGCCACTGCAAAAGCAATGGACTTATATAAAAATGGTGATTACCGCGGTGCAATTAATGAATTAGATTATATATTAAAGGAAGACCCCACTAACGTTAAAGCCCTATACTATTCAGGCATGGCCAATAAGTACCTGGGGAAAGAAAGCAAGGCACTTAATTTTTATAGTAAAGTACCTAAAAATAACCCACTTTACGAGAATGCTCAATGGGAAAAAGCCCAGATATACAAGTCGCAAAAAAACAATGCTCAGGCTATTACTGCCTTGCAAGAGGTTGTAAATTTTAATGGTACGCTTAAAATACGTGCACAGAATATGATAAAGGAACTTGGGGGCACAAATAAATAACCACACTATAATATAGTTTCATTCCGTTTTTTAATGGACAGTACAAATTTTTCGGTCGATTCAGCCTATTTGGCCCCTAGTTTATATATGGACTTTAACAGTCCGGAGGTGGCTGCCTTTGTAGCCAAACATGCTGAAGGCAAAACCGATAAGGAAAAAGCTATAAGCCTGTACTATGCCGTACGCGATGGTTTCTGGTACGACCCATACCATGTAAACATGAGCCACATAGCACTAAAAGCCAGTAGCATGATTGAGCGCGGTAGCGGATATTGTGTAGAAAAAGCCAATTTTTTGGCTGCTGTTGCCCGTGCCTGCAATATACCTGCAAGGTTGGGTTTTGCTATTGTGCGAAACCATATTGGTACCGAAAAGCTGCAGCAAATACTTAAAAGCGATTTATTTGTTTTTCATGGTTACACCGAGCTTTATATAAACGGACAATGGGTAAAGGCTACACCTGCTTTTAATAAGGAGCTTTGCGAACGATTTAATGTAACCCCGCTCGAATTTGATGGCGAACACGATTCTGTTTTTCAAGAGTTTGATGCCCAAGGCAATAAGCATATGGAATACCTTCACGACTATGGTATATTTACCGAAGTGCCCCGAGAGCTAATGGTAAACGAACTTAAGAAACATTACCCGCACTTGTTTAAAGGTTTGAGCCATAATGATAGTGGCCACTACTTTACGGAGGGTAACGAAGAGTAAAAAAAACTTTACAGCATAAAAAAATCCCGCTATAAGCGGGATTTTTCATTTATAGTAATATGTTCAATTATTGTTTTGCAACAATAACCTTCTTCATTGCTTGTTTGCCATCAGTGCTAAAACGCACAAAGTAAACACCATCAGCGCCAAATGTTTCGCGAGGGATAGTAATGTTTTGTTGTCCGGCTAGCATATCGCCATTAAATACATTGGCAACAGTACGGCCTAAAACGTCAATCACATCAACACTAACTTTGTCGTTTTTAGGCATATGGAAAGATAATGTAGCAATAGTATTTCCTAATGGATTAGGGAATACGCTTAAACCAATAGTATTATCAAGGTTTTCATCAACAGCAGTTGTATTGGCAATATTAATCTTGTCTAAGTAAAAGTTGTTGCTACCGTAACCTCCGCTTGTAAACTCAAATTTAAATCGTACGTTGTCCTGGCTGGTAACGTTGTTTGGAAGAGAAATTGTTTTCTCTGTCCAAAAGTTAACGTTAGGTGGCAGGTAAGCACCGGTGTACAAACCTGCGTTAGCAAGCTCTGGACCTGTGTAAGTAGCACGAACTGTCCAAGTCTGGCCGCAGTTAGTAGAGTAATAAACTTTCAACACATCAGTGTTACCAGTGTCGCTGGCTGCACCAGAATATGAAAACTTCAAGTTTACAGGAGTTTGCAGGTTGCTGATGTTGTATGAAGGAGTTATTAAATCTTCAACACTGCCCTGCAAGTTGCCATAGTTGTTAATGTACGCAGAGTGGAACATATCAGCAGCTGCGCCTATGATACGTTGCCATTTACGGCCGCTGTTATCCTGGTCAAAAACAAACCATTTGTCATTAAACCACTGCTCATTTTCAAAGCTTTCAAAATAACCCCAATTATTATCATCAGCGGTATTAGAGCTAACTATAATATAATCATTAATGGTTTTGGTAGAAGTACCTTGTGGGTTTGTAACATCAAGAGTTACATCAAATTTGCCGGGAGTACTGTATGTAATTGTTGGGTTTGCGGCGGTAGATGTACCTGTATTTGCGCCTTCAAATGTCCAGTTACGGCTTGAAATTGTTCCGTTGTAAGAGTTATCGGTAAACGTTACGCTAGTACCTTCGCAAAGCATAACACGGTTAGCAAAAAAGTCAGCTTTAGGTTCGCAAGCAATTGGGGGATCGTTAACTACACCGGTATTAGCCAAATTTTCAGGGCTCCATAAATTTTCACGGAAACCTTGAACAACTCCGCTTTCCGGGCCTTCTAATACAAAATCCATAATAGCCTTTTGGCCTTTACTGAACATGTTCATACACTCATCGTTAGAGTAGTCCATGTAGTTCATAAACATCTCGCCCCTAAGAGTATCACCATCAGCACAAGTGTTAAATTTAGGATAGGTAAAACAACCAAAGTTAGCTTCTTTGTGCACAGGGGTATCAAACACAAGGTCGCTACCGCAATCTTCGTCGCCCCAAATGTGGCGTAATCCAAGCCAGTGGCCAATTTCGTGTGTAGCTGTGCGGCCAACATTACCAGCAGAAGAACCAATGCTACCAATATAATCAGAACGTATAACAATACCGTCTGTAGCGGTTAAACCACCTAAAGGAAACTGCGCATAGCCCAATACTAAACCTAGGTTTGATATATTACCAATACTTTTAACAACCCAAACGTTTAAGTAATTATCTCTATTCCAGTAAATTACTGATTTAGCACCGTTTTGGTTTGATGCACTTAAGGTGCGGGTAGAGTATGTGCGGGTAATACCATCTGTACACTTACCTTCAGGGTCTAAATTTGCCAATACAAACTCAATGTTACAATCGGCAGCAACACTGTCAAAAGCAGCCGGAGTATTAGCTGCGTCAGCGTTAAGCCTGCGGAAGTCTTCGTTCATAATAGCTACCTGGTCTAAAACCTGAGCTTTGGTAATGTTTTCAGAACCACCAGCATAAAGAATGTGGAAAACAACCGGAATAATACGTGGGCCGGCTTTTTCTGATTTTGCTTGCGGATGCGCCGCTAAATAGCTTTGCAAATCGTCCATAAACTGCACATGCTGGGCAGCTAACGTTGGGCTTTTTGCCAACTCTTTGTGTAAAACTTCGTCAGCAGCGCATTTATTTTGTGCAGGCTCTTGCGCCTGGGCTAAAAAAGCTAATGCTAAAGCTGCTAGTGTAAACGTAATTTTTCTCATTTCAACCAATATATAGTTATAACAGGAAACAAATATCGTGTATTATCTTATTATGACAAAAACATTTTTTGGGTGTTATCGGATAAAATAGCTAAAGCCCTTAAAAATATTGGTAAACTACCAACGTACCAATGCCGATGCCCAGGTAAAACCAGCACCAAAAGCTGCCAGGCAAACCAAATTACCCTGCTTTACCCTTCCCTGCTCCCAAGCTTCGCTTAATGCCAATGGAATGGAGGCTGCCGTGGTGTTACCATACTTTTGTATATTATTAAAAACTTTATCATCGCTAAGGCCAAACCGTTCTTGTACGGCTTGCGATATGCGCAGATTAGCCTGGTGTGGTATCAGCAGGTCAATATCTTCTTTGGTAAGGTTATTATGTGTTAAGGCTTCATTAATAACTTCAGGAAAACGAACTACTGCATTTTTAAAAACAAAAGGGCCGTCCATATAAGGCAGCATGCTTCCATCTTCAATCATAGCCGGAGTTATTCGTTCTTTTCTTCGGCTACCTGGGTGTTCAGTCATCAGCTTTTCTGCATATGCCCCATCTGCATGCAGGTGGGTAGATAGCACGCCCCTACCCTCTTCATTTGTAGCTTGCAAAACGGCTGCGCCCGCACCATCGCCAAAAATAACCGCCATGCCACGGCCACGGTCGCTAATCTCCATTACATTAGATTGTATTTCAGCGCCTACTAAAAGGATGGTTTTATAAGCGCCTGTTTTAATGTATTGATCTGCAATAGAGAGGCCGTATATAAAACCGCTACATTGCGCCCTAACATCTATACAAGGTATGCCCGGCAAATCAAGTTCGCGCTGCAATAATACCCCCGACCCCGGAAAATTATAATCTGGGCTAAGGGTAGCAAATACAATCATTTCTATATCAGACACGTTTATACCTGCGCGTTCTATAGCCATGCGGGCTGCATTTGCGCCCATTAATGATACTGTATCTTTTCCTTCGGTAAAAAACCGCCGCTCTTTTATTCCGGTGCGCTGAACTATCCATTCATCAGTAGTATCCATCTTCTGCACTAAATCATTGTTTGTAACAACATTCTCTGGCACATAGTGTCCTACCGCACTTATAAGTGTACTTGGCATAAAAAATTTTGCGGCAAACCTACTAAAAAATACTAAAAGTCAATTTTTGATATTCTTTTACCAACCATCGATAGAAAATAACAGGATATAGAAAACCTGAAAATTCGGTAATACTACCTGTATACATTTGCCATAGTAAAATGTAATGTAGCCATACCTATTGGGTAAAAAACCAAACAAACCAGCCAAACTGGCACTCGAGAATTATAGTTATTACATGCCTTCTATTTTTTAAGCCAAACAAAAAGGCCATGAATAGTTTAGTAAGCCAGGCTTAAACTATAGCAAACTAAAAAAACAAAAAGATTATAAATACAAACACTAAGCCTAAAAAGTAAAAAGCAAGTGTTTTTATTATTTATATTTTTAATATACAAATTATACGCAATACATACCAAATATCGATAATTAACTACCAACAATCGAATAAACCAAAACAAAATATAAGGTAGTATTATCTTCACCAAAGCAAACAACAAATAAGAAATAGTTTATTTATTTCTAAGAATAAAAAATATCCAAAAAAGCGAAATTATGTCAACTATAGATTTTAACACCCAGATAATAAGCCACTCTAAACATCTAAAATACTTTGCTTTGAAGTTAACTGCTGATTATGAAGAAGCGCAGGACCTTATGCAAGAGACTTTGTTAAAAGCAATAAAATACAGCCATAAATTTGCCGAAGAAACTAATTTAAAGGCATGGTTATATACCATAATGAAAAACCTTTTTATTAACGATTACCGCAAAGCCATTAAAACCCGAACCGTAATAGACCATGGCAAAGACCTTAACTATATACACGTAGCGCAAGGTGCAGGCCCAAGGGTTCCGGAATCGCATATGAACGAACTTGAAATACGTAGTGCCATAAACAGCCTTGATGCCGAATATCAGGTACCATTTGAAATGTATGTTGAAGGGTATAAATACAAAGAAATTGCAGAATACCTTGATTTGCCAATAGGCACAATTAAAAGCCGCATTTTCTTGGCGCGTAAAGATTTAATGACCAAACTACAAGACTTTAAACATTAAGCTATTATTTAAAGCTTAACTTAACCCTCTAGAATATCAAAAATCCCCGGCTGCACAGTCGGGGATTTTTGTTAAACACAACCTTATGAAAAAAGCGAAAAAAAATACTAATACTGAAAGGTCTTTAAATACCAATCCCCGCCACGGGCGGGGATTGAATACTAATTATTATTGTTGGAGATCCCACATCAAGTGCGGGATGACTTTAGATTACATGTGTAACGGCCTGTTATCAATAGCAGCTAAGCAGGCTTCTTTCATCCCCTCGGTAAAGGTTGGATGGGCATGGCTAGCACGGGCAATATCCTCGGCCGATGCGCGGAACTCCATTGCAATAACACCTTCGGCTATGATATCAGCAGCGCGGGGACCAATAATATGCACGCCCAATATCTCATCAGTTTCGGCATCTGCTAATACTTTAAAGAAACCATCAATATCACCTGCAGCGCGGGCGCGGCCCAGGGCACGCACAGGGAATGACCCTACTTTGTATTTACGACCATCGGTTTTCAGTTCTTCTTCGGTGTACCCTACTGAAGCAACCTCGGGCCAGGTATAAACCACACCAGGTATAAGTTTATAGTCGATATGCGGTTTTTGGCCTGCCATATATTCAGCAACTAAAACACCTTCTTCCTCGGCTTTGTGGGCAAGCATAGCGCCACGTACCACATCGCCAATGGCAAATACTCCTTCTACACTTGTTTCTAAATGGTCGTTAACAGCAATGCGTCCTCGCTCATCCGCTTTCAGGCCTATATTTTCCAAACCTAAACCTTCAGTATACGCACGGCGGCCAACGGCTACCAGGCAATAATCGCCGGTAAAGGTTACTTCTTTGCCTTTCGCATCGGTAGCTGTTACGGTTACCTCTTTACCTTTAGCTATTGCACCTGATACTTTGTGGCTTGTAAAAAACTCCATGCCCTGTTTTTTAAGCACACGTTGCAGTTCTTTACCCAAGGCACGGTCCATGGTTGGTATAATAGAGTCGGCATACTCAACACAGCTAACTTTAGCGCCCAGTCGGCTATAAACCGAACCTAGTTCTAACCCAATAACCCCACCACCTATAAGTATTAGGTGTTTAGGCACTTCTTTAAGCTCTAATGCCTCGGTTGAAGTAATAATGCGTTTTTTATCAACTTCGATACCGGGCAACGATGCCGGTTTTGAACCTGTAGCTATGATAGTTTTAGCTGTTTCCAGGGTTTCTTCGGTACCATCTGCCTTGGTAACCTTAATAGTATTTTTATTTACAAAAGAACCAACACCGGTGTAAACATCAACTTTGTTTTTCTTCATTAAAAAGGCAATACCATCCACATTTTGCTTCACAACATCGGCCTTGCGGGCAATCATTTGCCCCATGTTTACTTTAGGCTCTGTTATGTCTATACCATGCGCTTTAAAATTATGCAGGGCATTATGGTAATGTTCTGAAGAATCTAACAACGCTTTTGAAGGTATGCAACCAACATTTAGGCAGGTGCCGCCAAGAGTTGGATATTTTTCAATTAACGCGGTTTTAAAACCAAGTTGCGATGCGCGTATAGCGGCAACATATCCTCCGGGGCCTGAGCCTATAACAGTTAAGTCGTACTTCATTGTAATTATAAAATTTTAGCGTTGCAAAGGTAACAAAAGAACAGATAAAACTATGTGACTAAAATATCGTATAAACAATAGCCTAAACGGAAGCCTTTCATACATTGGTAATGTATAGGCCACAAATGCAAAGCGAGCTGGTTTTTATAATTGTAATTTGAGAAAACTAAACTTAAACAAAATGGCAAAACCCTACTCTTTTATTTTAATTGATGATGAGCCCGTAAGTAATCAATTAACCGAAATTCAAATTAAGCGTGTTTTTCCTGATGCAAAAATCACCTGTTTTTCTGACCCACGGGAGGCGATAGACAATATAGAACATAACTATATTGACTACCCAAAAAACACTACCATATTTCTTGATATAAATATGCCCTATTCGGGCTGGAAGGTTTTAGAAGCATTTGAAGAGTTTGCCGCAGCGATAAACGACTGGTTTATAGTATACATACTCACATCGTCATCAGACGAAGGCGAAGAGGCAAAAGCTAAACTTTTTCCGCTGGTTAAAGCATGTCTGCAAAAACCTGTTACGAAACAAGATTTACTGGATATGTTTGGTAAATAGTTGAGTGTTGCTGCTATGGAAGTTTCTTTAAGTATTTAAGAAACTTATGCAAGCCTACTTTTTTGGCAGCATCAAATTCGTAGCTGATGGCGTTTTCTAAATAGTCTACAATATCTGTTTCTGGCACTCCCCTGCCTACACCCAGTTTGGCAGCCTCGGCCTTATGCTCTAATCCGAGTTTCAAAGCTTTATTAAAATCATCAATAAAATCCTGATTAACAGGTTTGTTTGATGCCCATACGGCAAATACAAACGGCAACTTGGTTAACTTCTCCCACTCACCTGCAAGGTCGTAGGTATAAGTATGCTTACCTAATAACGGGAAGGTACGGTCGCCAATAACAACGGCTGCGGTTTTGCCGGCTATCTGTTGTTCAAACCCTGCTGAAGCGGGTACAAACTGAGGATTGATATTCCATAGCTCATTAGCCAACACCTGCACCAGGGTAACAGAGGTACGCGACTGGTAATCGAGCATAATAGTTTCAATTTCCTCCAGCGGAACATCGCTAAGCAATAGTACCGACTTTACATCGCCAACCGCACCAATGCAATAATCTGCTATAATATGGTATTCAGGCAACTGGGGTAAAAGAGCAACCGGAACAAGTCCGGCATCAACAGTTCCATCTTTAAGTTTTTGCGCACAAACAGAAGGTATATCCAAATCTATAACTATCCTATCATTAAGGAAAGAAGAGTTTTGGATTCCGTAAAGAAATGGTAACGTATTTAAATAAGATACTACCGAAAACTTAACCTTTTGCAATACTAATTCAATTTATACTTATCCTTAAAGAAGATCTTATAGTTATCAATTGTTTTTTGCCTTTGAATAACGGCAAGATTTTCATTAGTTACAATTACCGCTACATAATCGTTTGCCCCCAGTAAAGCCAGGGCTTTTTTATCGCTTTTTATGGCATTAAAGTAGGTGGTTGCGTATGGCTGGTTATTAAACTTACGTATCAAAATCATTTGGGTAGAATCGTTCAAAAAGCGGCTCTCTATCTTCAAATCCATTAGGCTGAAGAATTCTGTATTAAAGTCTGAAACCAGTGTTTTAACCTCATTAACCTTAACCTTTTTATTTGTTAAAATAAGTGCAAAGTTATGGATTGAGTCGGGAGCCATAGTAAACATGGTAAGCGCATCTACATTGGTTTTAGAATTATCGATAAAGCCGGTAGAATCTCCCCTTGATTTTTTGATATAATCTAACAGGTACTGCGCATCACCTTTAACAGGGTCTAACGGGTAGTTAGTTACCACATCGCGCAGCGATGCTTCGAATGAGTTAACATCCTGTGTGCGACCTACAGCTAATGCGCGGAGGTAAGCAAACTTAGGGCGGAACTCTTTATCCTTGTATTTAGCCAAAGCCTCATCGCAACGGGTAACAACCTCCCTGTAAAACTGCTTTTTATACAAATCAAAGGTTTCAGAATAAAACTTTTCCAGTTCCTTTTTAGCAATCTCATCTGTTAGCGGTGCGCCTGGGTTATTAATTAGCTTGGCATAATCGCTGGTTGGAAAATCTTTAAGTATCTTATTCTTGTAATAGTCTTCTTTGGCGTTATTTCCAAGCACACCATATACCCTATATAGCTGGTAGTAGGTAGAAAGTTCGTACTTATTATTTGAAGGGAAGCGCAACAGCATTTTCTCAAACATCTCTACCGCTCTTAGCTTATCATCTAACTGCTCGCGGTAAATATTAGCTGCATCGTAATAAGCATCAAGTATCTTATTGTTTGAACTGTCAAAATCAGCCTGTGTTTTAGGAAGAATACCTGTAATTTTTTTAATATCAGCTTCACGCTTCAATTTTTGCATGGCCAGCGTATCGCCACCAGCGGCCTTTAGCAGACTGTCTAACGGGTCGGGCTCATTAGTAGAATTGGTAGGCAAAATACTTTGCTTGTTACTACGGCGCCAGTTGTCTTCTAACTTTCTATCGCCCCAAATACGCTTAAACTCACCAAAGCCTTGGCTACGTAATATTTGGTTGGTAAAGTAAAAGCCCTGGCCCTGGGTACTGGTACTATTATTATTATTATTGTTGTTATTATTAAACAGGTTATTATTATTGTTAAATGGGTCATTTCCCCCCTGGGTGTTATTTGCTTTAGCTTCTCTTTCTAAGCGGTCTTTATCATCTAAAAAGGCATTTATTTTTTTAAGGCGATCTGCTTCTGGCATTTTGGCCAAGGTTTGCAAGCTATCTTCAACCTCTATAACGTCTAGATTCCTAATTAACTCACTAAGGCTTTTCTTTTTATCCTGTACACCTTTATATAGCGGGCTTTCGCGATCAATCAATACAGATGAACTATCGTAATATGCTTTTGCAGGGCGGTATTCCGGGTGAGAGAGGTAAATCTCGCCGATAGCTAAATATGATGTTCCTTTTTGGGTATTGTTGCCCTTACTAAACCTTACCGATTTGTTATAATCTTTAAGTGCCTGTGATTCGTCATTATCGCGCTGCGCCAGTTCGCCCAGGGCATAATATATCTGGTCTAAGTAATCAATGTTCTTATCCTCTTTGGCCATTTTAAGCAGGCGTTGGCGTATGCCCTTGCTGGTGCCGCTGCTGCTATCAAAACTGCGGGCAAGGTTAAGCTGGGCATTAAAAGCCATATCATAGCTTGGTTGCATTTTCAAGACCTCGCCAAACATTTTAGAAGCCTCTTTATAGTTTTTATTTTTTTGGTGTATCTGTGCCAGTATGTAGGTATAGCGGGCACGTACTTTTTTAGATTTAGTAAGTTCTATAGCCTTTTGCAATGGGGCTATAGCGGCAGAATCATCGCCCTGCTTCAAATAAAAATCAGCCTGTACAGAATAATACTGGTCTTTCATTTTATTTGGGAAATCTTTTTCATTTTTAATACGGTCTATAACCGACTGTGCTTCGCTAAACATAGCCAGCTCGCTATATGTCCGTGCAAGGTAAATCATGGCTTCGTGCCTCCAATGCCTGCGTTTCTTCTTGCTTTTGGTATTGGCAACATATTCAAGATCTTCTAAAGCGGCGTAATAATCTCTTTTGTAAAAGCGGGCTTTACCGCGAAGAAGGTAGCAAGCATCAACCCAGGCATTGTACTGTTTACCCTTAATAAGCATAGAGTGCTTAGTAACAACGGTTTCGGCCTTCTTGATAGCCTTATCCATTTGTGGGTAGATAGATTTAGACTGCTCTACCGTCCCAAATTTGAATACTGGCAGCAGGCGGTCGTATTTATCAATATGGGCTTTTTCTAAGTTGGCTACTCCTTCTTTAAAAGATTCACCACCGTTGAAATAGCCGTTAAAACGCGATGTGGTACCGTGGTATGCGCGGTTGGCCCACTTGTTCTTTTTAACAGAACAGGCATAGAGCACACCTGCCAGGGCAAAAACTAGCAGCAGGACGCGCAAAGCATGGTTATTGTATGTTATGTTGTTTTTCAAATCTACGGTTCTCTTGCCAATAAGTAACGCAAGATGGGCAAAAATATTGTATTTTAACTATGTCCAGCCGGGGTACAATATATTTTTCAAAACAAGGGGTGTTTATAACGCAATTGGCCTTTTATTTGATTATAGTTTAACATAAGCTACTATTGCACTTTTATATGAAATGCATTAAACGTTTATTATTACTACTTGTTGCACTACAAAGCAGCATATGCTTTGCCCAAACGGGTAAGGTGCTAACCGAGTATGTTGTAGTAAATGGGGATACTTTTCCAGCAATAGGTTTTGACCCCTATGTGGTGAAAGGCAAGCGTGAATTTGCCACTAAAAAGAAGGAAGCAGCCTACGACAAACTGGTTTACCGGGTGCAAAAGGCCTACCCTATTGCCAAAAAGGCAGGTGTTAAATACCAAAACATACAAGACTCGCTGAAAAATTTGCCCGAGCGGGAGCGTAAAGAGCGGATGAAGAAACTGGAGGACGAACTGTATAAAGAGTATGAGCCACAGATAAAGAAAATGTCGTTGCAGACGGGTAAGATACTCCTGAAGCTAATAGACAGGGAAACCGGGCAAAACTCTTATAATGTTGTAAAAGACCTGCGCGGAAGTTTTAGGGCAGTGTTTTACCAAGGCTTTGCCAAAATGTTTGGAGCCAACCTTAAAACAGAATACGACCCTGATAATGACCAGGAAGATAAAATGATAGAAGAGATAATAGGTAAGATTGAAAGAGGCGAGAAATAGAATAAAATAAGACAATTACCCTAATAAAACATAAACAATATGGGCCGGCAACGGTTCTTAATGCACCTATAAGAAAATAGCACAAATGATAAATTTTGAACGTTTTATCCTTGAAAACGGCCTGCGGGTGTTGGTGCATACCGACAACTCTACCCCAATGGCGGTTATGAATATATTATACGATGTAGGTGCCCGCGACGAAAACCCTGAAAAAACAGGATTTGCCCACCTGTTTGAGCATCTAATGTTTGGAGGTTCGGCAAACATACCTGATTATGACGAGCCGCTGCAACTGGTAGGTGGCGAGAATAACGCTTTTACATCAAACGATATTACCAACTACTACCTTACACTGCCAACGGCTAATCTTGAAACAGGCTTTTGGCTAGAGAGTGACCGTATGCTGGAGCTGGCTTTTTCTAAAAAAAGCCTGGATGTGCAACGCAATGTGGTGATTGAAGAATTTAAACAGCGTTACCTAAACCAGCCTTATGGTGATGTGTGGTTGCTGCTACGCCCCCTGGCATACCAAGTGCACCCTTATAACTGGGCTACTATTGGCAAAGTGATAAAGCATGTGGAAGATGCCACAATGGACGACGTAAAAGGCTTCTTTTACAAACACTACCGCCCAAATAATGCCATTTTGGTAGTTGCAGGAAACGTTACTGTAGAGCATGTTAAAGAACTGTGTAACAAATGGTTTTTGCCCATACCTGCAGGTGATGTGCCGGTTAGGAATTTACCTAAGGAACCTACCCAAACAGAAGCACGCAAACTAACAGTAGAACGTGCAGTGCCTGCAAGTGCTATTTATAAAACATGGCATATACAAGACCGTTTGCACCCTGATTATTATGCTATCGACTTAGCATCAGATATATTATCAAACGGAAAATCATCACGCTTATACCAGCGTTTGGTTAAAGAGCTAAAGCTGTTTAGCGATATTAATGCTTACCAAACGGGTGATATTGACGCCGGGTTGTTTGTAGTATCGGGCAGGTTGAATAATGATGTGAAGATGGAAGATGCTGAAAAAGCTATTGATGAACAACTGAATATTTTGAAGAACGAGATAGTGGAAGAACGCGAGCTTGATAAACTAAAAAACAAACTGGAAAGCAATAATGTGTTTGGCGAGATGAGTGTTTTAAATAAAGCCATGAACCTTGCCTATGCTGAACTGCTTGGTGATGCCAACAGGGTGAACACAGAAATGGAAAGCTACCAAAAGGTAACCTCGGCCGACATTAAGCGAGTAGCCAACACGGTTTTTACCCCTGAAAATAGCTCGACACTATATTATTACGCAAAAAATTAACCCCCCACTCCCTAAATCCCTCTCCCCGAAAGAGAGAGGGACTTAAAATAAATAAAATGGAAATACTTAACCGCAAGCAAGCCCCCGTATATAAAACAATAGAGCATATAGAAATACCCGAACCTAAGATTTACAACCTTAAAAACGGCTTACCCCTATATTATATAAACGACGGCACACAGGAAGTTATACGCATAGAACTTTGCTTTAATGCAGGCTATGGGCACGAGAGCCAACGCATGCAGGCCAACGCATCGTTCAACCTGCTTAACTCGGGTACGGCTACGCGCACGTCTATGCAAATTGCTGAAGACTTAGATTACTATGGGTCGTACCTTGAGTTATCTCCCCAAAAAGAAAACTCATATATAACCTTATACAGCCTCAATAAACACCTTAACAGTGTATTGCCTGTATTTGCTGATGTATTATCAGGAGCGATATACCCGGGTAAAGAAATTGACACCTATAAGCAAAACGCTATACAAAAGCTGAATGTAAATAACCAAAAGGTGAGTAACCGGTCGGCACGCAAGTTTAACCAGGTGATGTTTGGCGAGAATAACCCTTTTGGCTATGCTGAAACTGAAGCCGATTTACAAGCCATTACCCCTGAATTACTGAAGGCATTCTATATAAACTACATCAAATCGGGCTCAGTAAGTATTATTGTGGCGGGTAAGGTAGGCCCTGAACAATTGGCCGCTATTGATGATTATATTGGCAGTATGCCTTTTACATCCAATAACATACCCACCATTGTTAACCTTGCCCCTACCCCTGCCGTGGAACTTAGCCACCGCGTAGAAATGGAAGGTACTGTGCAGTGCGCCATACGTGTAGGTAAAATGGCCGTTAACAAGCCGCACCCAGATTACCAAGCGTTGAAGATACTTAACACCTTATTGGGCGGTTATTTTGGTTCAAGGCTTATGAGCAATATCCGCGAGGATAAAGGTTATACGTATGGTATAGGGTCGTGGATTATATCGCGTCAAGACCTTGGGTACTTTGCAGTATCGACGGAGGTAGGTGCTGATGTATACCAAGATGCATTGAAGGAAATTTACTACGAAATAGACCTATTGACTACCGAGCTCATTGAAGAAGACGAGCTGGAAGTGGTGCGGAACTATAAAATGGGTAGCCTGTTGAAAGGTTTTGACGGGCCATTTTCTCGCGCTGATAAACTCAGGGGCCTGCTTAACTATGGTCTTGATACCAGCTACTACGATGTTTACATTAAAAAGATTTTGACCATAAAGCCCGAAGAACTGCATGATGTAGCTAAGCGCTACCTGCAAGCCGGTTCTTTTTATGATGTTGTAGCCGGAAAAATTTAAACAGCCCATACAGAAACACTTTAGCTTTTGTTTCGTAACAAAGCTCTCTATCTAACACTATGAAGCGCATATACCTGCTCTTTACCCTGCTAATAAGCTTACAGGCTTTTGCCCAAGACTGCCCGGAAGTTACCAATAAAAAAGCCCTGAAGCTATACGACCAGGCTATTGAAAAATATAAATCGAAAAGTACGTACCGCGATTTGCTTGAGCAGGCTGTGGATGCAGAGCCTGACTTTGCGGTAGCCTACGACTCGCTGGGCCGAAGTTGGTACTATATAAATAAGACCCTAAACTTTAGCGGCGATAGCTACAAGAAAGCTGACAGGTATTTTAGGCAGGCGGTAGAAGTATGCCCCGATGTTGACCCCTTTGCCTACTACGTAATGGGCCGCATGGATATGTGGAACAGCCAGTTTGGCAATGCTGTTGTTAATTTTAAAAAATTCCTGGCGTATGAAAAGCGCAAAGACAAGGAGTTTAAGCTTAATGACCTGGACTTAGACTCTGCCGAGATATTTTTAAAGGAATGCGATTTCTATGAGAACGTATATAAAAAGCCAGTTCCGTTTAATCCGCTGCCTATACCCAACGTAAGTACATCGGTAGATGAATACCTGGGCTATTTAACACCCGATAACGAAGTATTGTACTTTACCCGCCGCACAACAGAAAGTAGCCTTAACAGTCTTACAGGCCCTGTACAAAAAGAGCGCTTTTGCAAGGCGGTGCAACAAGCCGATGGTACTTTTGATAAAGGAAAGCCTATGCTGTCGCCATTCAACCAGCCAGGGAATAATGAGGGAGGGCCATCATCAACCATAGATAATAACACCTTGTATTTTACCATTTGCAGGGATGAAGCCGGCTACCGCAATTGCGATATTTTCTATACTGTATTTGCCAATAATGAATGGGGCGATATAACTAAGATGGATGGCCTAAACACGCCCGATTATTGGGAATCGCAACCCTCTGTATCATCAGACGGTAACACCTTATACTTTGCCAGCGACAGGCCTGGTGGGCAAGGTGGTATTGATATATGGAAGTCGGTAAAAGACACTGGAGGCAAATGGGGTAAGCCTGTAAATGCAGGGGCTAGCATCAACTCTGAACTGGACGATAAGTCTCCATTTTTCCATACCGATGGGCAGACACTTTATTTTTCATCAGAAGGCCACGAAAATATAGGAGGCTTTGATATTTTCCTTTCCAAGCTAGATTCAACCGGAAAGTTTTTAAAACCTAAAAACATTGGGTACCCTATTAATACAGAGAAAGACGATTTAGGCTTTTTCTGCAGTACTGATGGTAAGACCGGGTACTTCTCATCGGACAGGCACAAAGGCGTTGGCGGGTTTGATATTATGGGCTTTGACCTGTATGCAGCCGCAAGGCCAGAGAAGGTATTGTTTGTAAAAGGCACGTTGAAAGATGATGCAGGCAAGCCTGTTAAAAATGCTACGGTAGAGATTAAGAATATAGACAGCAAGCAAATAACCAAGGTTCAGGTTGACACCGCTACCGGCCGCTATGTTACAGCCGTTGCCTTAAAAAGCGATTATATACTAACGGTAAAACAACCGGGCACGGCATTTACATCGCAATTTTTCTCTAAAAACGATACAGCAACCGCCAAACCACGCAAGGTTGATTTAGAGGTTACCCCTATAAAAACAGGCAAGGCGTATACGCTGAACAATATCAACTTTGCTACCAACTCGGCAGAGCTTAATGGCCAATCAAAATTGGTGATAGATGAGTTTGGGACCTTCCTTAAAGAGAACCCCAAAATAAAGGTGGCCATACATGGGCATACCGACGATGTGGGTAACGATGGGGCTAACCTTACACTTTCAGAGAGCAGGGCCAAATCAGTATACGATTACCTGATAAGCCAAGGGCTAGGAGCCGACAGGCTATCGTATAAAGGCTTTGGCGAGACCAAGCCGTTGGTGGCGAATACATCAGAAAACAACCGAGCCAAAAACCGCAGGACGGAGTTTGTAATTGTGGCTAAATAGGTTGTTTCTTGTTCCTTTTTCCGCATTGCGGACATCTATTTCATACAAAATAGCATCAGTCCCTAACATATAAAACAAAAATCCCCTCCTGTTTCCAGAAAGGGATTCCTTAATATGATTAAGCGTAGTACTATGCAGTAACTGTAGCAACACCTGACATGTTACCCAATTTTTCTTTAATACGAGCTTTTTTACCTTTAAGCTCGCGTAGGTAGAATATACGTGCACGACGCACAACACCACGCTTGTTAAGGTCAATTTTATCAATAAAAGGAGACTCAGTAGGGAAGATACGCTCTACACCAACACTGCCAGACATTTTACGAACTGTGAAAGTAGAAGTATTGGCAGAACCGCTACGTTGTAATACAACGCCTTGGAATAACTGAATACGTTCTTTATCGCCCTCTTTAATTTTAAAGTGAACAGTAATAGTATCACCGGCTTTGAACTTTGGGAAGTTACGGCCTGACTTTGCTTGGTTATTTACGAAATCTAAAAGTTCCATTGTGGGGTGTTTTTTAAAACGGACTGCAAAAGTACAAACTTATTTGTAATATCAAACAGTTTGGGTAAATTTATTTGCAATAGGGGTTATATATGATAAAGGTACATATTTAATGCGGTAAACACCTGCTTACCGTTAGCTATACACTACTATATTTGCGCCGTGAGCTACGATAAGCTTAAAAAGCCCATAGAGTATTTAAAAGGTGTTGGCCCGCAACGGGGCGATGCCCTAAAAAAGCATCTGAATATTTTTTGCTACCACGATTTGCTTACCTACTACCCCTTTAGGTATGTTGACCGGTCTAAATTTTACCAGATAAGAGAGATAACGCCTGATATGCCTTTTGTGCAGATGGTGGGGCGGCTTACCAGTATAGAAGTTGTAGGGCAAAAACAAACGCAGCGGCTGGTAGCTAAATTTACCGATGGTGACGAACTCATAGACCTGGTTTGGTTTAAGGGCGTAACCTGGATGAAGAAAAGCCTTTCTGTAGGACCTGAGTATATTGTATTTGGCAAGCCAACAGAATATAACCAGCGAGTAAATATAGCCCACCCGGAGATTGAGCTAAACACACCTGCCAACAGGGTTTTAAATACAGCATTGCAACCTGTATACAACAGTTCTGAAGCTTTAAAAAGCCGGGGGCTGGATACTAAAGGTATACTTAAACTACAACAAACGGCTTTAGAGGAACTTAAAGGGGCTATACCCGAAAACCTGCCTGACAGTATTATAAAAAAAGCAGCGCTGCTAAGCCACGACACGGCTTTACAGGCTATCCACTTTCCGCCAAGTGTTGATATGCTGAACAAGGCGAAGAACAGGCTGAAGTTTGAGGAGTTGTTTTTTAACCAGCTGAAACTGCTTAAAGCCCAAAACTATAATAAGAAGCAATACCAGGGATTTGTATTTGAAAAGGTTGGAGAGCATTTTAATACCTTTTTTAAAGAATATCTTCCGTTTGAATTGACAGGAGCCCAAAAAAGGGTGATGAAAGAAATACGGGCCGACCTTGGTAGTGGTCGCCAGATGAACCGCCTGTTGCAAGGCGATGTGGGTAGCGGCAAAACTTTAGTAGCCCTGTTAACTATGCTTATTGCTATTGATAATGGTTACCAAACCTGTTTAATGGCCCCTACCGAGATATTAGCAAACCAGCATTTTGCAACGTTGCAGGGCATGCTGAAAGATATGGACTTGAACATAGCCCTGCTTACAGGGTCGGTAAAAAAGGCGCAACGCGATGTAATACATAAAATGCTGGAAGACGGCAGTTTGGATATACTAATAGGCACCCATGCTTTAATTGAAGATAAGGTTCAATTTAAAAACCTGGGCCTTGTGGTTATTGATGAGCAGCACCGTTTTGGGGTGCAGCAACGGGCACGTTTATGGAAGAAAAATGACCGGCCTCCACACATCCTTATCATGTCGGCTACACCCATACCACGTACGCTGGCTATGACTTTGTATGGTGATTTGGATGTATCAATAATAGACGAGTTGCCACCGGGACGAAAAGCCATAAGCACGGCACATAGGTTTGAAAGTTCGCGGATAACGGTGTTTGGATTTATACGGGAGCAAATAGCCTTAGGCCGGCAGATTTACATTGTGTACCCACTTATTGAGGAGTCGGAAAAAAGTGACCTGAAAAATCTTTATGAAGGGTACGATGTTATCTGCCGCGAGTTTCCACGGCCTGATTACCATGTAAGTATTGTGCACGGAAAACAAAAAGCCGCTGAAAAGGATGCCGAAATGCAACGCTTTGTAAAAGGCGAAACGCAAATTATGGTAGCCACTACGGTTATTGAGGTTGGGGTAAATGTGCCCAATGCATCGGTAATGGTGATTGAGAATGCAGAGCGGTTTGGTTTATCGCAACTGCATCAGCTGCGTGGCAGGGTTGGTAGGGGTGCAGACCAATCATACTGTATATTAATGACCGGCTACAAACTATCTGCCGATGGCAGGGTTAGGATTGATACCATGGTAAGGACCACTGACGGTTTTGAAATAGCTGAGGTAGATTTGAAATTGAGAGGTCCGGGGGATATGTCGGGAACCCGCCAAAGCGGTACGGAAGATTTCAAACTGGTAAATTTAGTTGAAGACCAGAAAATATTGTCGTATGTGCGGTCAATTATCATCGAACTGCTTAAAAAAGAGGACCTTGACGCTAACCCTTCGTATAAAATGCTGAATGATTATGCAGTATTTTGTCAAAGAAATACAGGGGTTTGGAGCCGTATTTCTTAAACAACCTTATAAGGGTGTTAGAAAGAGGGTAAAAATGGTTTTGAAAAGTCGTATATATTTAACATATTTGCCTGATATCGATTAGGACTATATGACTATTTCTGTTACCCACATTAACCACTAAGTAGCACAGCCTATTGAGTATACCTTTACTTATATAACAGAAAATAAACACACAAATAAACTCTCAAGCAGTTAAAATGAAACATTTTACCAAACTGTTGGCTGTACTATTATGCACAGCTTTTTCTATTTCGCTATCGGCCCAAACGGTTTATCCGGACTATAATGATGGGCAGGCTTACATTAAAATTTACAACCATTATCCATTAGACAAAGCAATGTCTGATGAAGTACTGGTAAGTAACGTTCCGTTTTTAGCAAAAATGGCTGCTAAATATGGTATTATCAAAGTAAGGAGGCCCTTTTATAGGTCGGGTTCATTAGAAATGCGCCAGGTGTACCATGTTTATTTTGCCAATTATGCATTGATAAATGACCTTATGCGTGAGGCTAAGTCTGATGCTACGGTTGAATATGCTGAAAGAGTGCCTATTTTAAAAACCACCCTTACGCCTAACGATTTAGGAACAAACAGCTGGACAAATGGTAATTGGGCTTTATTCAGGGTAAACGCAGAATCAGCATGGAATAACACCACAGGTAGCGCAACCAATACCCAAGTGGCTATCGTAGATAATGCTGTGCAAATAACCCATACAGATTTACAAGCCAATATTTACATTAACCCCGGAGAGATTGCGGGTAATAATATTGATGATGACGGTAACGGTTATGTTGATGATGTTAACGGTTGGGATACCGGCGATAACGACAATAACCCAATGCCACCGAACACATCGTACAACCATGGCACGCATTGTGCTGGTATTACAGGCGCTGTTAGTAACAATGGCACTGGCATAGCATCTATAGGCTACAACATAAAAATTATTCCTGTAAAAGCAACCGGAAATGCTGACGGTGCAAATTCAGTAAGCGCCGGATATGAAGGCGTAGACTATTCAATATCAGCAGGAGCTGATATTATAAGCATGTCGTGGGGCGGCGGCGGAAGCAGCCAAACAGCCCAAAACCTGTTTAACTATGCTAATACCCAAGGTATATTGTGTATTGCCGCAGCAGGCAACGATAATGTTAGCACAGTATTTTACCCGGCAGGTTATACTAACGTAATGAGTGTAGCCTCTACAGGTAACGGTGGTTCTAACGACCAAAAATCTAGCTTTTCAAACTATGGTTCGTGGATTGATATTTCGGCCCCGGGCGCTAACATCCGCAGCACTGTTCCTACCAATAATTATGCTATACTAAGCGGCACTTCTATGGCTTGCCCGCTGGTAGCAGGCTTAGCTGGCTTAATACACTCTATAAACCCCAACCTTACACCGGCACAAATTGAAAACTGTATAGAAAGTACCGCTGTTAACATAAACTCATCAAACAGTAACTATACCAATTTATTAGGAGCTGGCCGTATAGACGCGCAAGCAGCTACCGCATGCGCTTTAGCAACGGTAAATCCTTTTGATGCTTCAATACAAAGTGTAAACGCACCAACAGGCGCCGCCTGCCAATTAACATTTACACCACAGATAACCCTTAGAAATACCGGTTTAAATACACTGACGGCAGTAACCATAGGCTGGCAGGTAGATGGTGGCACCGTAACTAACTTTAACTGGACAGGCAGCCTTGCATCTCAGGCTCAGGTAAACATTACACTGCCAAACATAACTGTTGCTGCAGGTAACCATACTTACACAGCTACCAGCGGTAGCACAGTAAATGGCAACCAAAACGATGGAAACGCAACCAATAATAGTGCAACAGGTACATTTACCGCTTTAAGTTCTGCGGGGCAGACGTTGCCATTTTTTGATGATTTTGAAAGTGGAACTTTTGCAACGAAAGGGTGGACGGTTGTTAACCCTGATGCATCTACAACATGGAACATTGTAACAACAGCTGGACAGCAGGCGGGAACAAAGTCGGCAACGGTTGACTTCTTTAACTATGCTACAACAGGAGAGCGAGATGGTATAGTAACCCCAACATTAAACTTACAAGGTTTATCATCTGCTACGTTAAGTTTTGAATATGCTTACAAACGCTATAACAACAATGGCACCCCTAACCCAACAGATTCTTTAATAGTATTAGTATCTACCAACTGTGGTGCTACTTATCCATTCCGCATTTTTATAGGTGGAGAAAATGGCCAGGGTAATTTTGCCACAGCGGCATCATCAGGTACAGCATTTAGCCCTGCCGTTACAGACGATTGGTGCTTTGGCGCAGCGCCTGGTGTTTCTGTGTGCCCTAGCATATCGCTAAATCAGTTTTTAGGCCAGTCTATCCGCATTAAGTTTGAAAGCTGGAATAACTATGGCAATAACCTGTTTATTGATGATGTAAATATTACCGGAGTATCAGCTATACAGCCCCCTACCCCATCATTTACCGCCAGTACAACTTCAATATGCGCAGGCCAAAGCATCACGTTTAACAGCACCAGCACTGGCAACCCAACATCTATTCAATGGACTTTCCCCGGAGGAAGCCCTGGTAACTCATCATCGGCAACCCAAGCGGTTACTTTTGCAAACGCAGGCACTTATGTAATAACATTGGCAGCAACAAACCAAGGTGGTACAAATACTACCACACAAACCATAACTGTAAATGCCAGCCCAACTATTACCGCAACCCCTGCCACACCTGCCATTTGCGCAGGCAGCAGCGTTGCGTTAACTGCCAGCGGAGGTACTACATATACATGGTCTCCAGCCACAGGTCTAAGCAGTACAACAGGTGCTACGGTTACTGCCAACCCAACCAGCACGCAAACTTATACTATTACCGGCACTACCAACGGTTGTTCAGGAACTACTACCAAAACTGTTACTGTAACACCATTGCCGGTAATTACCGCTACACCTGCAACAGCAGCTATATGTGCAGGCAGCAACGTGGTATTAACAGCTGCGGGTGGTACTACCTACACATGGTCGCCAAGTACAGGCTTAAGCAGTACTACGGGTGCCAGTGTAACAGCAAGCCCTGCTACTTCCCAAACCTACACCATTACCGGTACAACTAATGGTTGCAGCGGAACTACTACCAAAACTGTAACTGTAAACCCTGCACCAACCCTTATAGCTAATGCTGTAGACAATACGCTTTGCGCAGGTGAGCAAACCACACTTAACGTAAGTGGTGGTACAAATTACACCTGGACAGGCAATGGCCTTAGCGGAAACTCTGGACCGAGTGTAACAGCTGCCCCAACCCAAACTACAACATACAGTGTTTCATCTACCGTAAGTGGTTGTACAGGCACCACAACTGTTGTGGTAACAGTAAATGCTTTGCCAACGGTTGGCGTTTCAGCATCGGCTAATGGACTATGTGTTGGTTCTCCATCAACACTTACAGCAACTGGCGCTATAAGTTTTACATGGAGCGGTGGTACTATTGGTGGACAAACAACTAACCCTATTACAGTTAACCCAACGCAAACAACTACTTACACTGTTACCGGTATTGACGGAAATGGTTGCAGCGATACTGAAACAATTACTATTAACGTAGGTGGTACAGCACCAAGCATTAGCGCAGAAAGTAATAAAGATACTATCTGCTCAGGCACTACTATTACGTTATCTGCCTTAGGTGCAACAAACTATACCTGGACTGGTGACGGTTTAAACAACACGTCTGGAAGTGATGTTACGGCTAGCCCAGCGCAAACTACAACGTATGTAGTAACGAGCAATGATGGCGGTTGCAATGCTACCGCACAAGTAACCGTTGTGGTAAACAATACTCCAGCCACTCCGTCTATCTCTATCAATAACAACATCCTTATGTCATCGCCGGCTATTTACTACCAATGGTACTTAAATGGCCAGCCGATAGACGGAGCTACCAACCAAGCTTATACCCCGACGCAAGAAGGTAACTATAGCGTAGAGGTGAGAGATGCTAATGGTTGTACTTCTATGTCAAACTCGTTCCCTTATACAACTGCAGTTAACGAATCCACCTTTGGCGGTAAGGTATCTATCTACCCTAACCCTGCCAATAATGAGGCATTTATTGATATTGCAATGAACAAGCCTGCCGCTATAAGCATACGTTTATTTAACTCAGTTGGCCAAACTATTGGTGGCTTACAAAGCGTAGAAAGCTTAGGTGGACGTTTTGCTTTACCTATTAACGGATTGCCATCGGGAATTTACATGGTTGAAGTAACAGCAGGAAACAAGCAACTAGTTAAAAAATTAGTGCTTACTAACTAGTATTCTATTGATTAAAATAGGGAGAAGGGTTGCCGATAGGCAACCCTTTTTCTTTTTGCCTCTGGCGCATATATGCCTAGGCATTACTTCCTTTTCATTCCGATAACTATCGAGACGTTTTTAAATATAAGGCCAGTATAAGAAAATAACTTTGGAAAAAACTAAAATTCTTCCTGAATAAGCTCGGCGGCTTGTTTGCCTGTCAGGCTGCCGATTGCTACGCCCATACCACCGCAACGCACGGCCAGTACTAAGCCGGGTTGCCTGCGCTCTAAGATGTAGCTCTTTTTAGTTCCCATGGCCATAAAGCCCGACCAGCGATGGTCTACCACAACGTTTGTATACGGGGCAATTATACTTTTCAGCATTTCATCGAGCCTGTTTTGTACAATGGTTGTTAGCCCGTCTGAGAAGGTTTCTTCAGCACCAAAATCAAGGTTGCGGCCACCACCAAACAGTATTCGGTTGCCTACATTGCGAAAGTAGTAATACCCTTTATCGGCATGGAAAGCCCCTTTTAGTATTAATCCATCTACAGGTTGGGTAATAAGCACCTGAGCGCGGGCAGGCTTTATATCAATATCAGGGAACAACCGTGCAGCAAAGGCATTGTTTGCTATAATTACTTTTGATGCATTGAAGCTGACTTTTCCGCCATCTCCCACAATATAATATCCGCTACTGGAATCTTCAATCCTATCAACCAAAAATCCATTTAGAGTAAATACACCTAACGATTGGGCAAGGCCTAACAGGTTTTTGATCATCAGGCCGGTATCTATCTGGCCCTCGGCTGTATTTAGTATAAGATGTGATGTATTGCCTAAACCATTCTTTTCAATGTCAGCATCGGCAGGTAAATAAACATTATCCTTGCCCACAATATCTTTAACCAATGTATTCAGGTAATCGAGCTTATTTGCACAGATGGCGTATAGTTCATCATCGGTATCGCTAAACACCTCGTAATTACCCAATGGTTCGTAGCCAATGTTATCATCGCCGAGTAGTGAACGCAACTCAAGTAAGCCTTTGTAACGGTATTCTACCAATTGCTTAACCTCATCTTCGGTATGCGACTGTAAATCGTTTAGCAATTCTGAAGGGCTGCCAAAGCATGCAAAGCCGGCATTTTTTGTACTGCCTCCCCATGGAAGGAAACCACGTTCAAGGACTATTACATTTAAGCCAGGATTATACTTTTTTAGATTTATTGCTGCTGTTAAACCCACAATTCCACTACCGACAATTACTACATCGATTTTAGAAAAGAATGTGTTTTTTTCCCAAAAGCTAAGCAAACCCTAGTAGTTTGATATGGTGAGCATAATTGTAAACTCCGTGTCAGAGCCTTTTTCAAACTCAACCTCTAACTCTATGATGCGGCCTTTAAACTCCTTGGTAACATCATCCTGCGGGTTTTCTAAAAACATAACATACCGTGTATAATCGGTATCGCTTTCGGTAAGGTCGTCACGCTCTATCCAACCTTTATCGGCAATGCAATCGGCAATACGTTTTTTAATGCCCTCAAACTTAGACTTTAGTACGTTGACATTGCCATCACCATCGTAAAAAGAACGGTAGAAGCTTTGTTTGATGGTTCGGTCTATACTGATACGGCTTACACTCATATCAGTAAGAACAACCTTAGACTCGAGAATAATAGACTTTGTTGAGCGTATGGTGTCGCCTTTAATGATGTCAAAACTATCTTTAGCAGCATCAAGTACTTTTAAAAAATCGATACAAAACCTGTCGTTTTTAGCAGCAGCAGAGCGTGCAATAGAGAGTGAATCTTGCGCATTGGCAAAACCCAAAAAAGCTAACAGTGTTAGCAAAGCAAGTATGTACCTTTTAAACATTAAAAACTAAGCTTTTGCTTTAGCCGGAATAAACCGCTGAGCCAAGTAGAAAGAGCCAAAGAAGAAGGCAGAGAAAACAACATCGCCTAACAATGAATTTTTAACAAATGGCAATGCTGCGATGTAGCTTGAGGTAAGACCTGCTAAATCTTTAGTGTACATGGGTTCTGCAAGCCATGCACCAAAATTAGTAATAATAAAAAATAGCGCGGTAGATGCAACAGCCCCCATTGGTACACGGGCGTATTTGCCATTAGTGCCTACCCACATTCCAATAAAGGTAATTGCAATGTAGCATGGGTATACAAACAGGGCTTCCCATTTAAAAAAGTACTCAAAAGGGTTAGCCATATTGTACAGGTATGTGTTAACCAAAATATCGCTAAGAAACTGAACTATTAGTGGAAAAATAAACGCTATGTATTTACGGCCAAAAAGTGCACCAGAAAATAAGGCAGTAGCAGCTATGGGCGACAGGTTATATACCTTAAGCAAGCGCATAGAGCAAGCTAAAACCACTAATAAAAGTGCAAATAAAAATTTGTTTTGTTGTTTGTTCATGTCAAAATAGTCCTAAAAGTCAAACGGGATTACAAATATACAAACTAAAAGTGTATTTAGTTATAATAGTTACGCCCCTTAAACTGTATACCAAACACAAGGCCAAGATAGGCGCTGTGGTTTTTAAAATAAGGTTGATTGTCAACCCTGGAAGGCTTTGTAACATCAATAAATCCATAATTTACCCTTAAACCAACCTGGTAACTCATGCGGGTATTAGCTCGCGAGTTAAAGAACTTCCCCCCCTCCATACATATGCCTACGTTAGTTCCCGTAATATTACTCTTTATGTCTTTACGCGAATATGAAGGTGAAATTGTAGTACCATTAACTCCCTTAATTGCTGAACCTGTAGTTTTGGCACTGGCTAAAAAAGAAACCTGCGGGCCAAATAAGAAGTATGCCCCATCATCAGCAATGGGTTGTATAGATAGCATAATGCCCAGGTCTATATAACTTAAATTCACTTTGTAGTCCGTAGGATTAAGAAACGAATCACCTTTTGTTTTATAACCCTGGCGAATGCTGCTATAGCCCAGTTCTATGCTAACACCCTTTAGTGTATGCGAGTAGTAAGAACGGCCATTGAAATAAAAGCTACCATTGATGCCTGCACTGTAGCCAATTGCTGGTTTATAGGTAGTATCTCCCTCGCCTGAGAATATGCGAGAATTGATAAGCCATGTGCTTAGACCACCAGCTTTAACACCCATTTGAAAAACAGATTGTGCCCCTGCACTAAGAGAGATTAAAGTAAAAGCTACTAATAATAGCCCAAAACGTTTCATATACAAAATGCTTTTTATGATTTAAAAATAAAAAAACCCGTGCTTTTAACACGGGTGGTTGGGGTTAAGTTATAAACAATACTATGAGCAATTACTCTCCGTCTGCTGAAAGATGTTTTAAATCGCTAAGCAGGTGAGTAATTTTATTTATTATTAGTAAGTCGGTGTCAGAAATGTTATTACCATGGGTAAAGGTTCCCATATCAACAAAGTAATTCTCAGGTAAATTAACCGCATGCTTTTTAGCGTTTACATTGTGAGGTATAACATTAGAAGCTTTAACGTTGCCAGTAAAAATTGCGCCTTTAGTGATCATTGTTTTGTTGTTTAATAATTACACTACAAATGTATGACCGCAACTACGGCTTAAAAACCAATAAAAGGTTTGATGTTACCGATGTAAGTTTTTTGCTGATTAGCTGATTAGCCGAATAGCTAAACATCTAATTATCAACAAAATAAATTGAATATAAAATTCAATAAAGCAAAAAAACAATGAAAGGTATGTAAGGATAATTTAAAAAGGAGGATTAATTGTTGCCCAATAAAGGTTTAGCCTTTTTTCAATTCGAAAACGGTAATTTCAGGAGGGATACCAACCCTGCCTAAATAGCCTAAAAAGCCAAAACCACGATTAACATAAATATACTGCTTGCCTTTTTGGTATAAGCCCGCCCATTGCTCATACAGGTACTGGCTGGGGCTCCATTTAAAGCCGGGAATTTCAATGCCCACCTGAAAACCATGCGTGTGGCCCGAAAGGGTTAAATCAATATCGGGGTGCAGCGGCCTAACTTTTGCATCCCAATGCGAAGGATCATGCGAGAGTAGAATTTTAAAGGCTTTATCTTCTGTACCAATAACCGCCTTTTCTAAATCGCCATACTGAGAAAAACCATGCTTGGCGCCCCAGTTTTCAACACCTACAAGGGCTATCTGGCTTCCGTTACGGGTCAGCGTAACGTTTTTGTTCATTAGTAAATTCCAACCCATTTGGCTATGTATTTCTATAATGCGGGCCAGGTTAGCATCTTTAGCCGCTTTGCTTTCCCAGTCCTGCACATAATCGCCATAATCGTGGTTTCCTAAAGTAGAAAACACACCCATTGGTGCATTAAGAGTGCTAAGCACGGGCATAAAGCGGGTAGCCTCGTCAGAAACATTATTTACCAAATCACCAGTAAAAAAGATAGCCTCAGGCTTTTGCTCCCCTATAAGGTTAATAGCGTTACGAAAATGCGAATCGGAAAGGAAGCTGCCTGTATGTATGTCAGAAATTTGTACAAACTTAAAGCCATCAAACCCATCGGGCAGGTTGGGAAATGTTAAAACTACCTTTTTAACAGAAAAATCGAAGGCTGTTTTAATCATGCCATATACCATAGCTACCATGGGTATGGCAGCCAACCCAACAGCGGCTTTATTAAAAAACTGCAACCTGTTTAGCTTTGGCGCTTCATCGCCAATTTGTTTCTTTGCATGGAAAAGGCCTTCTATTAAACGAATGCCACGGTATAAATCATTTACCAATAAAGGTATAGAGCCTATTATTTTACCAATGGTAAGTATCATTACAATATCAAAGGCATACATAACATGCACCATGTTGGTGTAGCCCTTATTTAATATGGCCGCTATAATTAAATGAATGATAGCCAGGGCTGAAACAGACCAATAGGCTATTGCCAAACGCTTTTTAGGCTTGATATGCCACTTTACGGTGAGGGAGCGGACACCCTGGTAGAAATAAGCATCAACCAGCAGTGCTATAACAGGTATTATTAAAAAGCGTATAATCATAAGCATTGCAAAGGTAGACGGTAGCTGTTATATTATATTGTATAGAAAGAACAAAATATGGGGTATTTGGTTAATTTTGCATAAAATTTAGCAATGGCAAGTGATATAAGGCTTAATACAATTGAAGAAGCAATTGACGATATTAAAGCCGGTAAGGTGATAATAGTAGTAGACGACGAGGACCGTGAAAATGAAGGCGATTTTGTTTGTGCGGCCCGCAGCGTTACCCCAGAGATTATAAACTTTATGGCAACCCATGGGCGCGGGCTTATTTGCGCACCTATAATTGATGAGTTGGCGGATAAATTAGGTTTAGAACTAATGGTGCAGAATAACACATCGCACCACGCTACGCCATTTACCGTATCTATAGACCTTTTAGGGCATGGTTGTACCACAGGTATATCAGCATCTGACCGGTCTAAAACCATACAGGCATTAATAGACCCAACTATAGACCCAAGCGAGTTTGCAAG
>CAMBQF010000008.1 GCA_945869825.1 Chitinophaga pinensis
AAGAAACCACGGTAATCTGATGTTAAAAAGTTATAGTTTGCAGAGTTGTATGCATAAACATTCCATGAGCCAGAGCCATAAGCGGTTAAATCGCCGCCACTCATTTGGCACTCAGTTAGTAATGCTGATGCACCACCTGTTTGTTCGTACATATCGTAAACCAGGTTTGTGCTGCCGTTTAACAACACCGGGTTTGATAGTGTAGAACCAGAACCGCTTCCCCAGTTATCAAATAATGGTGTAGTGCCTCCATCTAAATATAAGCGGCGACCATCATCGTTATTGCCTGTAAAAACATAAACACCATTAGTGTATGTTTTTGTACTTAGGTAGCGAACATTATAATAGTCATTATCCATTGTTTTACCACAACGCTGCCCCACCATAGTAGGCTGACCTGTACCAAAACTATTATTAATAAGTGTTGTGCCCGCCCCTGTAGTTGTAAATGTACCCTGGTAGTCATTGTCGGCTATACTTTGATTATCAAAAACATAGGCATTCCATGTAGGATAAGTGGCAAAAGTATAATCGCCAGCCATTTGGCAGGTAGTTAAATACGCAGCAGCACCACCGGTATTTTCTCTTTGGTCAAAAACCATATTACGGTTTCCACTTAATAATGCGGTCCTTGTTGTTGTACCATTTCCTGCAGTCCAATCGTTAAAAATCCAGGTCGACCCACCATCAGCACTAAGTCTGCGGCCATCGTCGTTACCCGGAGTAGAAAAAACATAATATGCTTTGGTAAATGTTTTATTCATTAACCAACGGGTGCTAAAGTTATCTGCATTGCACATTGTGCCACAACCAGTAGTAATAGGTTGGTTATTGCCCCAGTTGGCAGCTATGCTATTGGCAGTTTGTGTGCCTAAACCACCGTATAAAAAGTTAAGGTCGGTACCATCGTAAACATAACCATTCCAAACACCAGCGCCATAAGCAGGTGTAACAGCACAGGGTAAAAACCTTGTTCTCCAAGCAAGGTACCTGGTGCCTGAGGTTAAATTTTGACAGTTATGTCTGGTTATTTTTACACTATAAACGCCTGATGTTGGAAACACGTATGTTCCTGTTTCATCATCAGCATTAGAGTTAGGGTAACCAGAAAAATTTAACTGAACATCATTATCCATCACCCAAAGGGAACTGGTGTTACCCTGCGGGGTAATGTTAAGCTCTGCATCTTGCCCCGATATTGTGGCAAAGTCTACCACCTGGCCTGCCAAAACAGTAAAATCAATCCTTGCTTGTTCTGAACCTGAAGCTGTAAACGTAGCAACATACCAGCCATTTAAAGCATACGGTGTGGTAGTGGTAATATTATAGGACGCTTTCAGTGTTCCATAGTTATAACCACCGGTTCCGCAAGCGTTGTTAGAAGAGCCGCTTCCGCAGGTTGCTGTTTGTGCCGTTATAGCATTAGGCAGCATGAGCAATACAAGAAGAAAACTAAATAGAATTTTTTTCATAACAGTTGTAATTAATTGGTAGCCAAAAATATAATTAAGCTACCTGCCAAATAGTTTAAAATTTATTGTAAACCTACCAGAACCAAAAATTGAGGATTACCCCCTATAGTGCTGAATGATTTACTAATCTAAAAAACGCTTATTACTTAGTGTTTAAAGGTGTTTTAATTGTTATAAGTCTCATTTTTTTATATAATGTAAGTAAGAAATAGCTGATGTAATTTTAAGATATCGGTAATATTAAACATCACTTTGTCAAAATCTTACATATCGCAATTCTTTACCCAAGTCAAATGTTTCAATGTTATCAACAATAATTATCAACAAAATAATGTATTTTTTCGATAAAATAAAATAGGGTTTATCCCCTATTTTTATAAATATAAAATTTTAATTATCAATACTTTACAAATATTTACATGTTATGAAAATTTAAAAAACCATCGTAAAAACAAAAAAACACATCGATATAATTAATTTAATGAAAATAAAATCCTCATCCATCTAAATCGAGAAAGAGAGGCTATCTCAGAAAATTTGACACGTAACACTAAAAGGTTAAGTGCTGTAGGTAAATAGCTTCTATTGGGTTTAAAATCTGGTTTAGCTAGCTGTAAATACTACAATAAGCCATGGCCCAAAAATATAAAAGTGCTGATACAGGCTTTTGATTAGAGCTGTAAAACAAGTTAATACGCACTAAGTCAACTTTTGTATCTTCGCTAAAACTCACAAACATCTGCAATAGCTGGTTGAACTTATAAAGTTATTGCGAATTAGATAGAACGCTTAAAATCTAAACCAAGCGATAAGCCAATAGATATATTTTTACATTTAAATAACCAATAGAATAAGAATTGTGCATGATTAATTTAGAATCGCTCGAATTTAAAAAACTCAACAAGCTTAACTTAAATACCTTGTTAAATTGGGCGGCAAAAGAGGGATGGAACCCCGGAAAAAATGATGCCGACCTATTTTGGGCAACCGACCCGGATGCTTATTATGGCCTTTTTGAAAACAATGAATTAGTTGCCGGTGGAGCTATTACGGCATACAACATGGAATTTGGGTTTATGGGATTATTTATTGTAAACCCTGAATTTCGTAGGTCAGGAATAGGAAAAAAGCTTTGGTACCTAAGAAGGGACCAACTTATAAAAAGGTTAAAAGAGGATGCAGCTATAGGCATGGATGGCGTGGTTACAATGCAGCCATTTTATAAACAGGGAGGGTTTAATTTTGCATTTAAGGATACACGATACCAGTTGGTTTCAGCCAAGCGCAATTACAGTGAAAATATTTTAAGTATTAACCCGGATGAGTATAATGCAATAATTGAATACGATAAAATTTGCTTCGGTTTTAAAAGGTCAACCTTTATTAAACTTTGGCTGAGTCAGAAAAATTCAGTTTCATATCAGTACCAAATTGGCAATGAGATTCTCGGATACGCTACCATAAGGAAAACTGAAATTGGGTATAAGATAGGGCCACTATTTGCCGACTCGCCAGTAATTGCTGAAAATTTACTAAACTACTGTGTGAGTAGTTTTAAAGACGAGGTGTATTTTATTGATGTTCCCAGTATAAATTCAGATGCTACCAAATTGGTGCTGGAATATAGTGGCACTGCTGTATTTGAATGTGGACGGATGTATTACGGAACTCCCCCCTTGCTTCCTATGCATAAAATTTATGGAATTACGACACTTGAGTTAGGTTAATTGATATTTGAGAATGCAAAGCACCAAACAAATGGAACAACATGCATAAAAATGTTGCTTTTTAATGGTATAGGGCAAAAAGAAAAACCTGAAACAAAAAAGGCCGACATTTCTGTCAACCTTTTTCCTTAAAGTAGCCCGTAGGGGAATCGAACCCCTCTTGCCAGAATGAAAATCTGAAGTCCTAACCGATAGACGAACGGGCCATTAATTCGATTGGGGTTGCAAAATTACATTTTTTTTTATTTCTGCCAAGAAATTGACAAAAAAAATCACATCAATGTTTCATCGTCACTTTGAAAACGGAAACCAAGCCGCTTAGCTGTAGATATATTCATGTTTGCCATTTGCTCCAAAAGGTCTGATACACCTACCTCTTTAATACTGTCATATGGCGGGGTATATAAGTCAAAATCTAATGAGTAGAGCATTGCACTCTCAATAATAGAATGTGCGGCATTATCATCAAACACCTGGCTTCCAAAGTCGTTATATAAAAAGCTGAGCTGGCGTTTACCCTCAACAAAGTAATGGCCATCTTTATTAATAAACACACGGGCTACAAGGTATCCTTTGTCGCCCAACCTGTTATATAATAGCGAATCGGTTAAAAAGTTAAAGATGTTGATAATACCGCAGTACGATCGTTGCTCATCTTCATTAAAATAGCCCGTTTTCCACAGCGCATGGCTTTTCTCAAACTGAAATATATTGGTATGGCGGTAAAATATAAGTGTATCGCCCGCAAAACGTAAATGAAAAGTAAGCGCGCCTTTATCCGTTTGCTCAATCTTTAGTCTTTTATCTGTAGCAGATACATCGGCCTGCAACTGCGCAGCAATTGCAGCAGCCTGCTGCTTAAAGCTTTTTAGCGCATTGTCGGTATTCTGCACTACGTCTTGTTTCATGCTGCTTTTTTCGCGCAGCATATCTTTTATTAATTCGCTTGCCGGTTTTAGCTCTTTTTTTGACATAGGGTTAAAAATAAGAATTAATACTAAATGTTTAGCCTAACTGTATCTTAGCCTAAAACAAATAACAACTTACAGCATATTTTGCCCTGCATAGTACCAAATTACATTTATAAATTATAGTTTTAACCACAAATAAGCGCTACAAGCAAACTGTATGGGGTAATAAAAGGCCTAGCGTTATATTGCTACGCAAGCGCGAAGTAACAGAATAGGAAAAAAGGGCATGGTCTGTATATGGTTAAAAGCCCAGAATATTTAGGTGCGGGGAATAAATATTAGCTGCCAATTAAATTATGGTGCTACTTTTACGCTGCGTTTTAAAAAATTAATGGGAAAAGATAATCACAACCTACCGGTGCACTTTGTTTTAATTGATGATGACGATGTGTCTAATATGTTAGCCAAAAACATTATTAAACGCTACATACAATTAACAGAGTTTACCGTGTTTACCAAACCCGAAATAGCCCTTGCGTTTTTACAAACCATTAATGCCCCTGTTGTGGTTTTGTTAGATATTAATATGCCTACACTAAGCGGGTGGGATGTATTGGAAAAAATTGAGAAATTTCCTAAACAAACACTCGATTTGCTAAACATATATATCGTTTCATCATCTGTAGACACTGACGACCACGACCGGGCCGCTGGCAATCCGCTGGTTTTGGGTTACTTAGAAAAACCTATCACATCAGGCCAAATCATGATGTATTTTGCTGCCCTGAACACAAATTAATACCCTATATTGCAAGTATGGCACGCAATTTGAAACTTTGATATTACATAAGGCCATTAAACCTTTAACCGTAGTATCCGTTTAATATATAAGAGCCATGAGAACGAATTTAAACATATCTTTTTCAGCCATGAAAACTGCAAAAGTATTTGCCTTAGTTGCAGCTGCCGGCCTTTTAGCATCTTGCAGCAACCGCCTAAGCACCAAACAGTATTACGACGATGATATCTATTTCTCGTCTAAAGACCTGCGTAACTATACACCGCCCGTATTGTACCAACAATCAGACAGCGGTTCATACGCACCAAGCAACCGTAATAGCAACAGCGCCGCCACCACTCCCGACTACCAAAACGGGCAACGGGTAATTGATGATTATTATGATTATCAGTATGCCTCACGCATCCGCCGTTTCTATAACCCAAGCTTGGGCATGGGCTATTTCGACCCATACTATACCAATACCTATTGGTATAACTATAACCCGTACAGCTTTGGCACTAGTGTTTACACAACCTATAACTTTTGGCCAAACAGCTACAACTATTGGGGCTTTGGCAACCCTTGGGGCTACAACCCATGGGCAAACAACCCGTATTGGGGATACAATAACTTTGGTTGGAATAGCTGGGGCTACGGTAGCCCCTGGATGCCTTACAACCCCTACGCCTGCGGCTGGGGCTACGGCAACCCTGGTTGGGGCTACGGTGGCTGGGGCTACAACAATGGCTACTTCAACGGCTATAACAATGGTTATTATAATGGCTACTACAATGGCTTTAACGATGGATTTGCCAATAACTACTATTTTAATGGGTTTGACAATAATAGCTACACTTACTATGGCCCATACAAACAAACAAGCTCATCGGGCAAGTTTAACAGCTTTGGCGAAAAGGTACAAACCGCTATGACTAACGATGGCGAGGTACTAAAATTTACCCCTGGCATAGGTGCGCAGAGCCCTACCAATGCTACCAATGCCAAACCAATGAATTTTGACCCCGCTACACCGGGCAGCAAAGGCAACGCTAATACCAATGCCCCTGTAAAAGGTAATTTATCTGATATTAATGCGCCTGCCAACCTTGACGAGAAAAATACCCCGGTAAATATGGCTAAGCCAAACAATGGTAAAAACCCTGCCGAAGGTAAACCAACCATTACTGGCAAACCTATACAGGTGTTTGATTATAACGAGGCAGCCCCTGCCGGTAACAAAGGTAACCTGGGCACTGTAAACCCAAACCAGGGCAAACAGCAGGTAAGCCCTGCTATTGATAGCAAGCCTACTCAAAAACCTGCTAATCAGGATTATGAGCGCCCGCGCAATGTAGAGCCGGTAAAACCAAACTACAATAATGAGCGTCCAGGTACTGTTGAGCCTGTAAAACCAAATTATAACGAACGTCCGCAGCAATCGCAACCAAGCTATAACGAACGCCCGCAGCAGTCAAAGCCTAATTATAACAACGAACGTCCGCGCGATAATAACAATTACAACAGCGCACCGCAGCAAAGGCCACAAACTGCGCCCCAGCGTAATGAGAGCAAACCACGTACTGAAAATAACGACCGCCCTAAATACTCAGCACCACAAAACAACAACCGCAACAGCGGCGGTGGTTTTAACAGTGCCCCATCAGGCGGAAGCCGCGGTAACATGGGTAGCGGAAGTGGAAACGGCGGTGGAAACAATGGCGGAGGCCGCAACAATGCAGGCAACCCCGGCGGCAGGTCGCCCAGGTAAACAAAAATGGGGTTACCTTTTTTTAGTACTGAACTTTAATAAAGAATTTTGGTGAGAAATAATATCATAAAGTATATAGCAACATCGGTAGTAGCAATGCTGCCGATGTTTTTATTTGCCCAAAACGAGGACGATGCCTTGCGCTACAGCTACTACACACCCATTGGCAGTGCGCGCTTTTCAGCCATGGGTGGCGCTATGGGTGCCCTTGGTGCCGACTTTGGCGCATTAAGTACCAACCCAGCATCCATTGGTTTATACCGCCGCACCGAGATTAGCCTTACACCCAACTTTTATTTTGATAACACCACCAACCAATACTACGGTACCAGCCTTAACGATAATAAGCTGAATTTTAATTTTAGTACCATAGGTGGTGTTTTTACATCGGTAAACAATGCGCTTGAAAGTCAATTAAAGGGAAAAAAGTTAAGTACGCGCGAGCGTAAAAAAATCAAAGGGTGGATGTCTTCATCGTTTGCTTTTGGCATAAACAGGTTGGCCAGCTTTCACCAAAACTATGTGGTACAAGGTACTAACAGCCAGAGCAGCATTGCCGATGCATTTGCAGCAAACTCGCAAGGCCTTACACCCGACCAGCTAAACCCCTTTGCCGAAGGCCTGGCTTACAACACCTATGTAACCGATACAGCAGGAAGCTTAAACAACTATGTAAGCTATGTAAAAAACGGTGGCACGCTGCAGCGCCTGCAAGCTCAAAACAAAGGCTCTATCAACGAGATCATTTTCTCGTATGGGGCCAACTATAACCACAAATGGTATTTTGGCGGAACTATTGGTATACCCCGGATACGCTATACCACACAAACATCGTATACTGAAAGTAATGAGTCTGATACCTTATCTCCCGTAGAGGGTTTTACTTTTGATTCACTTCGCTTTGAGCAAACCAATGTAGTTAAAGGCTCGGGCATCAACCTAAAACTAGGTTTTATTTATAAGGTTAATGATATGTGGCGCTTTGGCCTTGCTTTCCATACCCCATCGTTTTTGCGCATTACCCAAAATTTTGAAAGCAGCATGCGAGCACGTTTTACCTTTAACGGCAACCCTGCGGCCTTTGGTACTATACAATCGCCATTGGGGCAGTTTACCTTTAACCAGGTAACCCCCTTGCGCGCTATTGCCAGTATGGCTGTTGTTTTTGAAAAAAAGGGCCTACTGTCTGTTGAGTATGAGGTTGTGCCTTATGGTATGAATAAGCTAACATCTAGCACCTACGATTTTGTAACAGAAAACCAGGCCATAAAAAACAAATATGCTACCGCAAGCAACATACGTGTTGGTGGCGAGCTTAGGCTTAGCGACCGTGTGGCAGGCCGTGCCGGCTTTGCTTATTTGGGCAACCCGTTTAAAAGTGAGTATGCCGCCCGAATAGGCTACAATGCATCGGTTGGTATTGGCTACCGTAAAGATGGTTTCTTTGCCGACTTTACTTACGTGTATGGCTACCGCAAGCAGGATTACTACATATACAACTCAGACCTTACCGCATCATCAAACATGGTTTCCGGCACCCACAACCTGCTTATTGGTTTAGGGGTTAGGTTTTAAACAGACGGAGCTATATTATTAATGGCACTCTATAACCTTATGGTCATCAAGCTTGCTGCATTGGCTTACGGGGTGGTTATTGTGCATTAGGGGGCTAACGTAGGGTATGCCCAAATTCATTCCCCGTAAAATAAACAGGGTGCCAATAAGCACCATGGCGTAGGGTACTAGTTTGCCCAGGCTTCGGCGGAGTGATAGGCTTACTTTGTTTTTTACCAGCACCAGGGTGGCCATTACGGGCAGGGTGCCTAAGCCAAACAGTGCCATATATAGCGCACCAGAATACCAGTTGCCTGTGGTGGCGGCCCCGGCAAGGCCTATGTATACAAAGCCACAGGGTAATAGGCCGTTTAGCAGGCCTATAACAAACAGGGTAATGAAACCTTTTTTGGCAAACTGCTTAGCCATGGCTGCTTGTAGCTTGCCAATTGCGCGGCTATAAAATTGGGGTGTGCCTGTAAAACTACCAGCCAGTAGAGGTACGGATACCAGCAGCAGTATAAACACCCCCAATGCTATTGAAAATACTTGCTGAAACCCGGCTAACGATACGGTGTAGCCTATGGCACCAAAAACCAAACCCAGCAAGGCGTATGTAGTTGCCCTGCCTACGTTGTACAACACCGCAGCCCAAAGCCTGCCGCCTATGCCATGCCCGGGTACAGGCAGGGCAAGGGCTATGGGGCCGCACATGCCTATGCAGTGCAGGCTACCCAAAAGGCCAATGGTTAATGCGGCTATAAATTGCATTATTACTGTATGAATATGGCTAGTTTGCTGAAGTACTTTTTGCCGGCGGCTTCCCAGTCTACCAACAAACTGTAGTTGCCACGTTTTAGGCGGGTGGTAGGTACTACCATTTTACCATCGGCATTGGCAGCCACAGGTACGGTAATATCGTCGGCAGAGTTGGATGGGCGATAGAACAGCACTGTGCCGCTGTAGGGCCCCTTTACCTCTGCCGGAAATGTTACCACTACCCCATCGGCCGTTTGTATGGCGCTAACGGGTTGGGTAAGGCCTTCGGCATTGTCCATTTTATCCAGCTTGTTTTGGTAACCCACTTCCTGTGCATAGTAGTCGGGCGTTACAAGGTCTACCTTTTCGCCCAGGGCTTTGAACACGGCAGTAAGTATTAACACAATAAATATTGCGTAGGCTACTACTATTTTGGTTCCCCAATTCCACTTTAGTTTTAGTTTCATAGCTGTTTATTTTTTGTTGCGCATAAATGGGCCTAAAAAGTTGGTTTTCACCACGTCTATTTTTTTACCGTTGGAATAAACCCCAATTTTAATTGGCATTTTGCGCTCTGTTATATCGGCTTTGTTTAGGTAGATAAAGAATACCCTCTCCAGCGATGCCTCTTTAGGTACTACCATACTATTGCTGCCAACAAGCTTAATGCTACCCTTAATGCCTTCTTCAAGCTTCAACTCAACAGGAAGCTCGTAGTGGGTTTTGTTAAGCAGCTTTAGGTTATATATGTTTGATATGGTAACACTATCGGGCTGTTCCTGGTACAGCATACCCGATGCACGCAGTACGGTTGCCTGCACATCATCGCGGGTGGCTAAAAGAAACACCAACACGCCTACAAGCAATGCCAGCACTACAGAGTAGGCACGCATACGGGTTGTAAAGCGTAGTTTCTCGCCTTTAGCTATGCCGTCTTCAGAGTCGTAGCGGATAAGGTCAGTAGGTTTGCCTACGCTTTCCATAACACCATCGCAGGCATCAATACAGGCGGTGCAGTTTACACACTCCAGCTGCGTGCCGTTGCGTATATCTATACCTGTAGGGCATACGCGCACACACAGGCCACAGTCTATACAATCGCCACCTTTGCGTTCGGCATTTTTGCGAAGGTGCTCGCGGGGTTCGCCACGAATGTAATCGTAGGCAACTACTATGCTCTTTTTATCGAGCAACACGCCTTGCAAACGGCCGTAAGGGCATACTATTAGGCATACCTGCTCTCTAAACCAAGAGAACACGCCGTAGAACACAAAGGTGAAGATGATAAGGCCTATAAGGCTGCGTACGTTGTCTGATAAGTTCAGGTAGATGTCTTTTACCTGGTCGAAGCTGATGATGTAGGACAGAAAGGTATTGGCAATAAGGAACGACAGGGCAAAAAACGCGGTATGCTTTAGTACCCGCTTGCGTATTTTTTCGGCTGTCCAGGGGGCTTTGTTTAGTGCTTTTTGGGCACCGGCATCGCCTTCTATCAGGTATTCAATTTTTCTGAATACCATTTCTAAGAAGATAGTTTGTGGGCAAACCCAACCACAAAATACCCTCCCGAAAATGATGGTGAAGAGTACTATAAACACCATAAAGGTGAGCATGCCCAGCATGAATATAAAGAAATCCTGAGGCCAGAAAATAACCCCAAACAGGATGAATTTGCGCTGTAGGATATTGATTAGGAATAATGGCTCGCCGTTTAGCTTTATCAGTGGTAAGGTAAAAAGTACTGCTAAAAAGCCCCAGCTGATATAAGTGCGGTACTTATATAGCTTCCCCTTTGGTTTTTGGGGGTAAACCCAGTTGCGTTTGCCCTGCTGGTTTATAGTAGCTACCGAATCACGAAACGAACCATCACCTTGATGGGGGTCTCCTTTCAAATTGTCCATGCTCTTAAAATTTTAATTAAAAAAAGGTGGGGGTTATTTAACCCCCACCTTACTATTAGCTACTACACTGTCTGCCTTAACAATGGCAGAATCTTTAGGCGCAGCTACAACTTCTTCTTTCCACAAGTCGCCCTGTGGCGCTTTAGCACCTGCGGGGTTACTTCCTGCTAACGATTTGATATAGCTGCTAACCTCTTGTATTGTTTTGGGTGATAATTGCGATTTCCACGATTGCATACCATTGGGAGTACCTGTAGTTATGGTCTTGAATATGTTTTTAATGCTGCCACCATAAACCCAGTACTCATCTGTTAGGTTAGGGCCAATATTGCCCTGGCCTTTATCGCCATGGCATGCTATGCACATACCCTCAAAAGTGGCTTTACCATTAGCTAAAGATGCTGCATCAGTAAGCAGGGTAACTGTTTCTTCATTAACCATTACCTCACCTTTAGCTGCCATTTTCTTCATCAGTTCGGCCTTGTCGGCATCAGCATCAGTCAATTCCTGCGCATATTCTGCACCTTGCAAATCGCCTGTACGTAGCACGTGGTAGTGAAACAGATAAACAAATGCAAATACTATTGATATTACAAAACCATACAACCACCAAGGAGGTAGGGCATTATCCAGCTCACGGATGCCATCATACTCATGGTCAAACACAATAGCTTCTTCCTGTTCAATAGGCACGGCGCGTGTTAACCATTTTTGCATAAACGATGGTTTGCGTGCTTTTTCAACTTTAGCCTTAACAGCAAACTCTTCCAACACCACAGCATCTGCCACTAAGCCATTGGCTACAAACAGCCTTTTAATAGAAGCTATTAGCGCCAGTATTATGGTAAACTCCAGAATAATAAACATTAAACTTATTATAACAAACGGGTCTAAAGCCGGTGGTTTAGGCTGGGTTACCTGTTCAACTGCAGTAGCAGCGGTAGCAGTAGCATCTTGCGCAAATGCTGTTACTGTTGATAATATTATCAAAGCAATAACACTAGCTCCCCTAACCCATGTAGTGCGGGTTTCGTGCTTATCTTCTATCAGTTTACCGTCGTGTTTTTTAATTTCAACATTAGTATACTGGCGGCCGAGGCCTTTTAAAACACTTGCCAATACTGTTATTACTATCAATAGTAATATGACAACAATTATTAAGCCTGAGTGGGTTGGGTTAAAAAACGCATCCCAGCTTTGTGCGGCTTTTACAGCTTCAGTTTGACCAAATGCAACAACTGAAAATAACAATGCTGTAATACCTGCTATTAGTCTTATTTTATTTACTCTGCTTTTCATTAGTTTAGGTTTTCAGGGGTTTTACCATTGTTATCTAAAGGCATCGCTTCCATCTCGGCTACATACCCTTTGCGTAAAAAAATTACATAAGCGGTAACACCAAGAAAAAAGAGTACGAAAATCATCATAGATACCAGTGGGTAAACTTCAATGCCCACTATCGTTTCGGCGTATTGTTTTATAAACTTAAACATGGTTACTTAGTGTTTAATACGTTATCTTTTTTCTCAGCTTTTATATCGGAACCAAGGCGTTGCAGATAAGCTATAAGGCCTATAATCTCTTCGTCGCCGTTTACCATAATTTTCTCCTTAGCAAGGTTTTCTTTTATAGTATTTGCCTGTGCTCTTAAGTCTTTATTGGCAACAGCATCATAACCTGCAGGGTATGGTACACCCAGGGTTTGCATTGCACGTATTTTGGCTGGGGTAGATGCGGTATCTAACACATCATCATACAACCATGGGTAACGAGGCATAATAGAGCCGGGTGATGTTGATGGAGGATCGTACATGTGGTTATAATGCCACGAGTTTGTTTGCCTTCCACCTTCTCTGGCCAAATCGGGGCCGGTACGTTTAGAGCCCCATTGGAATGGGTGGTCATAAATAAACTCACCGCCTTTAGAGTAATCGCCATAACGCTCGGTCTCACTACGGAATGGGCGTATCATTTGCGAGTGGCAGGTATAACAGCCTTCGCGTACATAAATATCCCTGCCCTGCAACTCAAGCGGGGTATATGGTTTTACTGTGCTTATGGTTGGTATGTTAGATTTGATTAGGAATGTTGGAAGGAACTCAACAATACCACCTACTAATATTACAACCAGTGCAATTACTAATAAGGCAATAGGGCGGCGTTCAACCCAACGGTGCCAGTAGCCATCGTCGTGCACTTTTTGTCCGCGTAGTGCCGGCGCTTCAGCGGCTTCGTTAGCAACCAATTTGCCTGATTCTGCAGTTCTCCAAAGGTTGTACACCATTATCAGCGAACCTGCAATGTACATGGTACCACCAATACCGCGCATCATATACATAGGTTTTAGCTGTTTGGTAACATCTAAAAAGGTATATACTAAGTTTCCGTCTGGCGAGAATTCTTTAAGCATCAAGGCATTCATAAAACCACCCCAATACATAGGTATGGTATAGAATAGTATACCTAAGGTTGCAATCCAAAAGTGCCAGTTAGCCAATTTAGCTGAGTGTAGTTTGGTATTATATAATCGTGGTATCATCCAATACAGCATACCAAAAGTTAGCATACCATTCCAACCCAAAGCACCAACGTGCACGTGGGCAATAATCCAGTCGGTAAAGTGGCCTATAGCATTAAAGTTTTTAAGCGATAGCATGGGGCCTTCAAAAGTTGCCATACCATAAGCGGTAATAGCCACTACCATAAATTTCAATACTACATCTTCGCGTACCTTATCCCAAGCACCACGCAGTGTTAAAAGGCCGTTTATCATACCTCCCCACGATGGAAATATCAGCATTATAGAGAATACAACACCTAATGATTGGGCCCAGTCTGGCAAGGCAGTGTATAACAAGTGGTGTGGGCCCGCCCATATGTATAAGAAAATTAAAGCCCAAAAGTGGATAATTGAAAGACGGTATGAGTATACCGGCCGGCCAGCTGCCTTAGGTACAAAATAATACATCAAACCTAAGTAAGGAGTAGTTAAGAAAAACGCTACCGCGTTGTGGCCATACCACCATTGCACAAGGGCGTCTTGCACACCTGCGTACCAAGAGTAGCTTTTAAAAAGGCTTATAGGTAACTCAAAAGAGTTTACAAGGTGTAATACAGCTACAGTAACAAATGTTGCTATATAAAACCAAATAGCTACATACAAGTGCTGCACGCGACGTTTAATAATGGTACCCACCATGTTGATACCAAATACTACCCAAACAAGGGTTATCAAAATATCAATAGGCCACTCAAGCTCTGCATATTCTTTACCTGTTGTTAAGCCTAAGGGCAGTGTTATAGCTGCTAATAGAATTATTGTTTGCCAACCCCAGAAATTAATTTTGCTCAACACATCGCTAAACATGCGGGCTTTAAGCAACCTTTGCAATGAGTAGTATACGCCTGCAAAAATACCATTACCCACAAACGCAAAAATCACCGCGTTGGTGTGTAATGGCCTAATACGGCCAAACGTTGTAAACGGCAGGTTTAAGTTTAATGCGGGGTAATACATCTGAAAAGCGGCCAATAAGCCCACCAGCATGCCTATTACGCCCCAGAAAACCGATGCAAACGCAAAGTTTTTGACTATCCGGTTGTCGTACTCAAATTTCTCTAATTCCATGGTTATAATTGTTTATCAGTAGTTTCTGAATTAATCTTTTCGTCGTCAAAAAGTATGCGGACCGATGGGGTGTAATCATCCTCAAACTGGCCACCTTTTACCGCCCACAAAAAGGCAGCTAAAAAGCCTACAGCCACTGTTACACTTACCCCTATTAGTACTATTATCACGCTCATTATGGGTGTATTTTTACAGTAGCAAAAATAGTTTGGCCCCAGAGGGAGCGAAATGACGTGCATCAGCACAAAACATGATATATATCATGTTTGCCAATATCTTTCAATGGTATTAAAACAGAATACTTAGCGGCTTATAAGCCTAGAGAAAATACCAGTACCCAGCACTGCTACCAAAATGGCGCTAACCGATGCTATAGGCATTAATATTGCGGCAACTAATGGCGAAAGAATGGCCTGAGCCCCTATTATTACCCCTACCACATTGTATACTCCTGATACCAGCAAAGCAGTAATAATAACCCATTTTACAGCATGCGAATAATTGATAAACCCACGTATTTTTGAGAATGATGCGGCATCCAGTATCGCATCGCAAGCCGGCGAAAAATTATTGATATTGTCTGATACTGCTATGCCAACATTGCTCTGTTTTAACGCACCTGCATCATTCAACCCGTCCCCTATCATCAATACACGTTTCCCCCCGGCCTGTAGTTTTTTTATTATCTCCAGCTTATCGCTTGGGCTTTGGTTAAAATACATTTTTGTTTTGCATCCGAACAGCATACGCAGTTCTTTCCGCTCGCTGTCATTGTCACCCGACACAATATATACGGCATACTTTTTACCAAGGTAACGGGCCAAATCTTCAAGCCCTTCGCGGTAATTATTTTTTATACTGAATGAACATACCGCCTGGCCATTTATGGCAATATATACTGCCGAATTGTTTTGGTTATCAGCCACCTCAATGCCTATAAAATCTGCCGAGCCTGCTTTTATGGTTGTACCGTTTACAACTGCAGTAATTCCTTTGCCAGACTCTTCCACAAAATGCTCCACTTCATAGTAAGCATATCCTTTTAAATAATCGTTTACAATTTTACTTAGTGGGTGGGCGCTGTGGCGCACCGCAGAGCGTATAAGCTTAAACTCACTATCATCAATAGCTTTACCTCGTAAGGGTAAAATATCCACCTGCGCCTCTCGGCTTTGGGTTATGGTTCCTGTTTTATCAAACACCACACAGTTTATTGCCGATAGGTGCTCAAGCACCTGCGCGTTTTTCAAGTAAAGTTTGTTTTTGCCCACCATACGCATTGCATTGCCCAAAGCAAACGGCGATGTTAGCGCCAACCCGCAAGGGCACGATATAATTAGGATAGCAATAAACGCATCCATTGCTTTATGCACATTTGGCCACCAATAAGCTGCAGCCGCAAACGACAATAGCAAAATCAACACAGTAAAATACTGCCCTGCTTTGTTTGCCAGTTTGGTTATCCCACCCTCTTCATCAACCTTGGTAAAGGTTTCGTCATTCCACAAACGGGTAAGGTAGCTGGCCGATACCTCTTTCATTATCTTCAGCTCTATAGCCGGCCCTTGTTGTCTTCCGCCCGCATAAACAGTTTCTCCGCTATGGCGTTCGTTTATAACGGCTTCGCCCGTAACAAAACTATAATCGATAGTAGCTAAGGGCGATAGTAATAATGCATCAGCCGGAATAACCTCGTGGTTGCGTACTACTATATTATCGCCTATTTTAAGTTCTGATATAGGAACACTTTTCTCCACCCCGTCTTTCTTAAGCATTACTGATACAGGGAAGTATGATTTGAAATCGCGCTCAAACGATAAGGTTTGGTACGTTTTACTTTGAAAAGCACGACCTATCAGCAAAAAGAAAATAAGGCCAGATAGCGAGTCCATAAAGCCAGGGCCAACATGCCATAATATCTCGTAAACGCTGCGTATAAAAGTTATAGCAAGCCCAAGCGATACAGGCAAATCAATATTTAGCACCCTTTGCTTTAAGCCGTGGTACGCCGATACAAATATGTGCGATGCACTGTAAAACACTGCTGGTAGCGATAAGCCTAAGCTTAGGTAACTAAAAGTGTGCTGCAAATCGGCACTTACATTGCCCTCTCCTGCAAAATATTCAGGAAAGCTAAGCATCATAATATTGCCCGCACAAAAGCCCGCTACGCCTACTTTATACCAAAGTTCCTTTCCTGTCTTTTTCAGCTGCTTTTGCTCTAAATCGGCAATATCAATATGGGGCTCGTAGCCTACTGATGTTAACAGTTCTACCACCCTGCGCAATGTTAATTCACTTTCATTATAGGTAAGGCTTACCGTGCGCTTTAAAAAATTTACCTGCGAGCGTATAAAGCCTTTGTGCAGCTTGTGCATATTCTCCAACAGCCATATGCACGATGTACAGTGTATGCCCGGCACAAAAAACGATACCGATGTTTGTTTACCGTCGGTAAACTCTATAAGCTGTGTTTTTATTTTAGCATCATCAAGGTAGGCAAAGCGGCCTTCGTACAGGGGTACTTTCTGTGTTGTACCTGGTGCTCCTTCATTATTAAGGTCGTAGTAATTACAAAGGTTACTGCTATCCAGTATTTCGTATACCGACTTACAACCATCGCAGCAAAAGTGCTTATCGTGGGCAATAATATCTGTTGTGCGGCACTCTTGCCCACAATGGTAACACCAAAGCTTTTCTTTAACCTTTGCCCCCTTTACTATCGGTTCTTCTGCTATTAACACATGGCAAAATTAGCTTAGGTGTATGGCAATAAAAATGATATTAATCAGCCAATAAAAAGTAATTGTACTATTGTATTATGAAAACACTGTTAGCTACTATACTGGTTATTTTATTTGCAGCTTGCTCGGGCCCTGTAAAAGAGGCTAACGTTGTATTGTACGCTGTAGACCCTGATAGTTTGATGATACGCACCAGCATAGTTTTTAGGGACGATAAAACCTATACCGTTACCCAAAAACGTAAGGGAAAGCACGAGTACCATGGCACTTACGAGCAACGCGGCTATACCACTTTTATATTGCATGGCAAACAAAGCGAACCTTTTAGCTATAGCCATTTAGAGAAAGAACAGGAGTTTATTTATACCCCCACAGATACCATTACTCATGAAACGTTGGTGCAACGAGATAACGACAATAAATCGCCTAACTATTTAATGCACTTTGTGATAGTAAAAAATAACCTGCCTTAATTGCTAATTATTTTTTGCGAAAACCACTACTTATTTTCTTTACCTACAACCGAATAGTTTTAACTCAATTGCAGATACAATTACCTACTAAGTATGGGTATCACCACTAATGTAAGTTTTGTTTACTTTTTGCCTTGCATTTTTAATTTAATAATAAAAAAAGCACCCTGCCTTATTGCTACTGTTGCTATGCTTTCTTACAGCAACAGCAAGTATTAGTAAACATCTTGTAAATAACTACCGGCCGTAATAAAAAAACATGCAGGTACTATTTAGCTGACATATCCACAATTTACCTGTTAGTAGTTTAAGCCCTAGCCTGTACTTACCATGGCAACAATACTGTGCTTTTTTGCCCACCCCGCTATACCCTTACAACTAATTTAGCTAAACCCAATTGACTCCGTTCTTTTCTCAACCCAATTAATGCATGCGGATTATGAAAAAATTACTACACGCAATGCGCAAAACGGTCACTTTAGCAGTGATGGTTTTATTACTAACAGTTACGCAAACACAAGCGCAACTATTGGTAAGCGCGCCACCCGCAGGACCAAACTACACCGCCCTTGTACAAAGCTTTTTCGTAGGTCAGGGTGTAACCGTTTCTAACGTTAGTTACACCGGCGGCGCACAAGCTATAGGCTCTTTTAGCAATACCGGCACAAACTTAGGTTTGGCTGGTGGTATTATTTTAACCACCGGTAACCGCAACCTTGCTATTGGCCCAAATAACCAAGCAGGCGCAGGTAGTAATTTAAACCGCCCTGGGTTACCCGAACTTGATGCTCAGGCAGGTGCTGCTACTTTTGATGGTGCAGTTTTACAGTTTGATTTTGTTGCTCAGTCAACCTCTGTTAGCTTTCAATACATATGGGCTTCTGAGGAATATCCGGAATATGTAAACGCGGGCTATAACGACGCGTTTTCGTTTTTTATTAGCGGCCCTGGATTTGGCGGCCCTACCAATATTGCACTAGTTCCATCTACCACTATACCTATTACTATTGATAATGTAAACAGCGGTTCATACTCTCAATACTATGTAAACAACGCTGGCGGCCAGTTTATTCAATACGATGGTTTTACAACCACCATGACTGCTAATGCTACCGTACAACCCTGCCAAACCTATACCTTACGAATATGTATAGCCGATGCCGGCGACCATATTTACGACTCGGCAGTGTTTTTAGGCCAAAACAGCCTTTCCAGCACCACAGTTAGTGTTGCGGCAGGCAGCGGCTACAACGGAAGCTCTAACGGAGCTTACGAAGGCTGTTTACCCGGCTACATTAACTTCTCAATTCCGGCTGCATTAACTACTGATTATACCTTTAACTATATAATAGGCGGTACCGCGCAAAACGGTATCGACTATCAAAATATTGGCACCTCTGTTACCATTCCTGCAGGCCAAACATCAGCCCAGGTAGTTATAAATGCTATTAACGATAATGCTACCGAAGCACAGGAGACAGTATTAATTACGGTAAACAATGCATGTTCTGTATCTACCACTACTGTTTATATTAATGATGTAGTGCCTTTAACCGTAAATGCCGGTGCCGACCAACTACAATGTGGCCCGCCAACTGCAGCAACTTTAACCGCAACCGCAAGTGGCGGATTAACGCCTTATACTTATTCTTGGAGCAATGGTGTTAGCAACGTTGGCAATACCGCCAGCATTACCAACACGCCAGCAGTTACTACCACATACACCGTAACTGCAACTGGTGCATGCCCTGGCCAAACCGCTACCGACCAGGTAGTAGTAACCGTAAACCCAATACCTACCAGCATATTTACTTTATCATCGGCAACATTATGTAACGGCCAGCCAATGGCTGCCACCTATAGTGGCAATGCCAATAGCGGGGCTACTTATAACTGGAGTGTAAACAACGGCGCTACCATTACCGGCAGCGGCCAAAGCGTGGGTATTACTTACCCCGGCCCAGGCACTTATACTGTATCTTTAAGTGTTGCTCAGGGGGGATGTACTTCTACCACCACAACTACCGTAAATTTTACTGTATACCCACTACCTAACTCGCCATTTAGCGCACCTACCACTTTGTGTACCAGCGCCAACGGCAGCTTTAACTTTACAGGTACAACCATACCAGGCGCTACCTATACCTGGAACTTTAACGGCGGTACTGTAGTATCTGGTAGCGGCTCTGGTCCATACTCAATTAACTGGGCTACCGCTGGTACTAAAACCGTTACCTTAACTGTGGCAGCCAACGGTTGTACATCAACCTCTACCGCCAGTGTAGACGTAATACAAACCCCCGCCTCTACTTTCACCGCTACATCGCCTGTATGTACAGGCCAAAACAGTACCGTAAACTATACCGGCACTGTAATTCCGGGCGCTACTTATACCTGGGGATTTAATGGCGGCACTGTAGTATCGGGCAGCGGTGCAGGCCCATATCAAATTAACTGGACAACCGCGGGTACTAAAAATATTACCTTAACAGTAACATCAAACGGTTGTACTTCTACAACCACTACTGTTCCTGTTGTTGTAAATTCAATACCTACAGCGGCCTTTACCTCATCGGCAAACCCTGTATGTAACGGACAGCCACTAACTGTATCGGCAACACCTGTAACTGGTGCTACCTATGCTTGGAGTGTAAACAACGGCGCAACTATTACCGGCAGCGGTGTGGGCCCTGTTACTGTTAACTACCCCGGTGTTGGCACTTACAACATATCGTTAGCGGTTACTGCAAACGGTTGTACTTCATCAACCACTACTACTGCAATTACTGTTAACCCACAGCCTACTGCAATCTTTACCGCATCTACCCCATTATGTACCGGTGTAAACGGCACTATAACATATAACGGCACTCCAATACCAGGCGCTACCTACACTTGGAATTTCAACGGGGGTACTGTTGCTTCGGGCAGCGGAATGGGCCCTTACCAAGTAAACTGGGCCACTGCAGGCACCAAAACTGTAACCCTAACTGTTGCAGCTGCCGGTTGTACTGCAACCTCATCGCAAACAGTGGTAGTAAATCAAATGCCTACCTCTGGCTTCAGTGTTAGTGCAGCTCAGTTTTGCGCAGGTGCAAATGGCACGGTTACCTATACCGGCGCCATACTACCAGGCGCTACCTACACCTGGAATTTTGCTGGTGGCACTATTGTTTCTGGTTCTGGTGTTGGCCCATACCAAATTGCATGGAGCACTGCCGGCAGCAAAACTATTACCTTATCAGTTTCATCAAACGGATGTACCTCTACTGTAAGCTCACAAACTATTACCATATATCAGGTACCTACTTCTACCTTTAACGCTTCGGCAGCTACTGTTTGCGCAGGCCAACCGCTAACCGCAACGTATTCTGGTAACGCATCAACTGCAGCTACCTACACCTGGAGTGCAAATAACAGCGCTACTATTACAGGCAGCGGACAAGGCCCTGTATCATTAAACTACCCATCGGCAGGTGCATACAATATTACTTTAACCGTTGCTGAAAATGGTTGCTCTTCAGGCGCCACTACCGTACCTGTTACTGTTAACCCACAGCCTACTGCTACTTTCTCCGCTACATCGCCACTTTGTACCGGCAACAATGGTACTGTAAACTATACCGGCATACAAATACCAGGTGCAACTTATACCTGGAACTTTGCCGGTGGTACTGTAGTATCAGGCTCTGGCGCTGGCCCGTATACTGTTAACTGGGCTACCGCAGGCACTAAAAATATTACCCTTACTGTAGCCGCTGCAGGTTGTACTGCAAGCAGCAACGTAAACGTGGTTGTAAACCAAATGCCCAGCTCATCATTCTCAGTAAGCAATACCCAGTTTTGTGCAGGCGGAAATGCAACCGTATCGTACAACGCGGTGCCTGTTACCGGTGCTGTATATACCTGGAACTTTAACGGTGGTACCGTAGTATCTGGTAGCGGCCTTGGCCCATATACTATAAACTGGAGTACTGCCGGTGTTAAAACTATTACCTTAAGTGTTACCGCCAACGGCTGTACCTCTACTATAACTTCTATACCTGTTACCATTTACCAGGTGCCTACCTCATCATTCACTGTATCATCGGCCAGTGTGTGCGATGGTACTCCTGTAAACATAACATATTCAGGCAATGCATCGCCTAACGCTACTTACACCTGGACATCTACCAACAACGGCAGCATAGGCACTAACCCATTGCGTTTAGTATACCCCGCACCAGGTTCTTATAACATTGGATTAACTGTATCAGAAAACGGTTGTTCATCAACCACCAATACTATACCTGTTACTGTGCATCCAATTCCGGTATCAACTTTCAGTGTAAGCAACAGCCAGTTTTGTGCCGGTGCAAATGCAACCGTAACATACAACGGTACTCCTATAAACGGTGCAAACTACGCATGGAACTTTAACGGCGGTACTGTAGTATCGGGTAGCAACTTAGGGCCATACCAAATTACCTGGAACAATCCTGGTGTTAAAACCATCACCCTAACTGTATCGGCAAATGGTTGTACTTCATCTGTTACTTCGGTACCAGTTACCATATACCAGATACCAACTTCTACCTTTACTTTATCATCAAACAGCATTTGCGATGGACAGGCTGTTAACATTACTTACAACGGAAATGCATCGCCAAACGCAACCTACACCTGGGCTGTTAATAATGGTGGCAGCATAAGCTCAAACCCATCGTTTCAATTAGTATACCCTGCGGTTGGTTCATACAACATTGGTTTAACTGTTGCAGAAAATGGTTGTTCTTCTACTACCACTACCCTGCCAGTAACTGTTAAACCACAACCGGTGGCTACCTTCACTGCCCCTACACCCATATGTACCGGCCAGACCGAAATTATTACCTATACCGGCACCCAAATTACCGGAGCAAGCTACTCATGGGGCTTTAACGGTGCTGTTGTAGCATCAGGCACCAACGCAGGCCCATACAACGTTAGCTGGTTAACCCCCGGTACTAAAAACGTTACCTTAACTGTAAACGCTGCGGGTTGCAATGCAAGCAGCAACAGCGCAGTAGTGGTAAACCAAATGCCTACCTCTTCTTTCACCGTAAGCAATACCCAGTTCTGTGCCGGTGGCAACGCTACCATTACCTTTAACGGGGTACAGGTGCAAGGTGCTACCTACACCTGGAATTTTAGCGGTGGCAACATTGTTTCAGGTAGCGGCATGGGCCCTTATACCATCAATTGGAATTCGGCAGGCACTAAACAAATCACCTTAACGGTATCGGCAAACGGCTGCACCTCATCAGTAACTACCATACCTGTTACTATTTACCAGGTGCCAACCGCAAGCTTTTCTACATCGGCCCCAAGCATTTGCAACGGCCAGCCATTAAACATTACTTACAATGGTAATGCATCGCCAAACGCTAACTACACCTGGACAGTAAATAACGGTGGCAGCGTTGCCAGCAACCCATTACAATTGGTATACCCTGGTGCAGGCAATTATAACATTACATTAAATGTTAGTGAAAATGGTTGCTCATCAAGCGCCAATACTGTGCCTGTAACCGTTTATACTGTACCTACCGCAAACTTTACTGTACAAGGCCCAATTTGCGAAGGTGCATCAGTAAACGTATTATACACCGGCAACGCAAACCTAACAAATGCGCAGTTTACCTGGGGTTGGGATGGTGGTACTGCCAGCAACACTATTAATCAGAATTACGCTGTGCAATATGCATCAGCAGGTAATTATGACTTAACACTGCACGTTGAAGAAAATGGCTGTAGCTCTATTGATATTACCCAGCCACTGGTGGTTAACGCCATACCTACTTCAACCTTCATCGCTACTTCGCCTGTTTGTATTAGCGATAACAGCGTTGTAACCTACACTGGCAGCGCCCCACAAAACGCTACCTATGCCTGGGACTTTGATAATGGTACTGTAGCATCTGGCCAAAACCAGGGCCCTTACAACATTAATTGGAACATACCCGGCACTAAAAGCCTTAAACTTATTGTAACCCATAACGGTTGCGCCTCTCCGCAAACCATAGTGCCTGTAATTGTTAACGACAGGCCAACTGCGGCATTTACCATTGCAGACACCAGCATTTGTATGGGTCAGCCTGTAACAATTACCTATAATGGTACCGGCTCGCCAAATGCAATTTACAACTGGACTGCCAGCGGCGGGGCCACCGTTTCCCAAATTAGTGGCAACAACTACCAAATGGGCTACCCAGGCGCAGGTAACTACACTGTTACCCTAAGCGTAACTGAAAATGGTTGTGCATCGGCCAACCCGGTAACCGCCACTGTATCGGTTTACGATATGCCTACCTCAGCCTTTGTATCATCGGGCAGCCCAATGTGCGATGGCACACCACTTACTGTTGATTATACCGGCAACGCATCGCCAAACGCAAGTTATGTTTGGAACATTAGCGGCGGCGCTATTATTGGCAACATTAACCCATCGGGTGTTTACCCAATAACTTATCCTGGCCCGGGTGTATACAACATATCGCTAACCGTTAGCGAAAATGGTTGTACCTCTACCCAAAGCAGCACTGTAGTTACCATATACCAAACCCCAACTTCAGCTTTCATCACCTCGGCAAGCCCTGTGTGCGATGGCAAACCTGTTGATTTCTACTACAATGGCAACGCATCGCCAAACGCAACCTACAACTGGGTGGCAAGTAATGGTGCCAGCATTATTGCAAATGGTATAGATACATTTAGCCTTGACTATCCAGGTGCAGGCACTTACATTGTTAAGCTTACTATTACTGAAGATGGTTGCTCATCTGCCATGAGTTCTGACACTGTTATTGTGTTTGATGTACCGGTATCGGCCTTTGCTGCCGTACAAAACCCAGTGTGCGACGGCCAACCTGTTATACTTAACTACAACGGCCCGCAAATTCCCGGTGCTGTATATACCTGGACTACCCCCGATAGTGTTTACATTGAAGAGAGTGGCTTAACTTCTTACGAAGTATTTTACCCCGGCGCAGGCACTTACAATGTAGGCCTAAAAGTAACTGCTAATGGTTGCCCCAGCGATACTACTTCAGTTCCAATTGTGGTAAACAGCAACCCTACCGCACCGTTTATTGCAAGCAACGAGGTATGCTTAGGTGCTAACAACAACATTATTTACACCGGTCCGCAAGACCCTAACTACACCTACAACTGGAACTTTAATGGTGGCAGCGTAGTATCGGGTAATAACCAAGGCCCATACCAGGTAAACTGGCAAACCGAAGGTACCAAAACCGTAACCCTTATTGTTACCAATGGCAACGGCTGTTCGTCAGACACTACCTCATTCCCTGTTATCGTGCACCCAATACCATCGGCATCATTTACCGCTACCGGCCCATTGTGTACCGATAATAACGGCGCGGTTTACTATACCGGTGCACCAATGCAAAATGCAACCTACACCTGGAATTTTGATGGTGCAAACGTAGTATCAGGCATCTTCAATGGTCCATACTCACTAAACTGGAGCACCCCGGGTACTAAACTGGTAACCCTTCAGGTAACTGCCAATGGTTGCTCATCGCCTGTTGTACAACAATCGGTTGTGGTAAACCCCACCCCTACTGCAAGCTTTGTAGCCTTAGATAGCACTGTGTGCGAAGGCAGCCCAATTACCCTGGTTTACAACGGCAATGCATCGCCAAGTGCAAACTACAACTGGTTTGCTACCGGCGGCGCTACTATTACTGGCACCGGCAATGGCCCATTTACTGTAAACTACCCTGCCCCTGGTACCTATTTCATCACCCTGACTGTTGATGAAAACGGCTGTACCTCGCCAATATCAGCAACCCTGCCGGTAACCATTATGCCTAACCCCAACGCATACTTTACTGTACCTGTTGGCGAGTGTTTTGGCAACAACAGCTACAATTTCTTAGCGCAAGGGCAGTTTACCTGGCAGGCCGATATTGTATGGAACTTTGGCCCTAATGCCAACGTGCAAACCTCAAACATTATCAACCCAAGCAATATATCGTTTAACAGCACGGGCGAGCAAACCGTTAGCCTAAGTGTTACCGATAATGGCTGTACCTCTAACTTCAGCAACATGGTGCAGGTATATCCTGATCCTGTTATAGATTTTAGTGCCGATGAACTACGCGGCTGCACTCCGCTAGAAGTTCAGTTTACTGACAACTCTGGCTACGCTGACCTTGCCACCTACCTATGGAATTTTGGCGATGGTAATACTTCATCACTACAAAACCCAATACATATCTATACCGACCCGGGTACTTACAGCGTATCGCTGCAAATTACCTTCAGCTCGGCCTGTGGGGGCAGCATAACCCAAAACGCGCTAATTACTGTATACCCACAACCGGTGGCTGGCTTTAGCGTTACCCCCGAGCAGACTGATATGTTTGACCCATTTGTAACCGTGGTTAACGAGGGCAGCGGTGCTACCGTTTGCTACTATACCATGGGCGATGGTGATACCCTGATGAATACCCTTGGTGGCACCCACGAGTATAGCAATGCCGGTGTGTACACCATTACCCAATACGTTAGCAACAGCTACGGCTGCCGCGATACTTCAGTTCGTGTTGTACGTATTGATGGACAGTTTACCATTTACATACCTAATGCCTTTAGTCCGAACAATGACGGCATTAACGATAGCTTTGGCGCCAAAGGTATGAGTGTAAACAACTTCACCCTTTACATCTTCGACCGTTGGGGCGAGCTTATTTTCACCGGCCACGGTATTGATGATTACTGGGATGGCAGCGACCCATCGGGCAAACGCAGCCAGCTTGATGTGTACGTTTACAAAGTAGTATACGATGAACCTGGTGGCGAACAAAAACAAGTAGTTGGCACCGTTGCATTAATAGATTAAACAATCTTATCTGCCCTGTGGAAAGAGAAAGAGACATCCCTTCCCCTTCCTAAGACCATCTTATGGAAGGGGAAACCACGGGGAGGTTTTCAATGGTGAATAGTCAAAACTTATTTCGCTTATAATAACTATTCTTCGCCTCCATTAGTTTTTCAAAATTAGGTACACCCAATACACTAAGTTTACATAATAATAATTTGCAAATTAATTGTAAATACCCCTATTTTACTACCTTAAACTAAGGTATGAAATATATTTCTTTTATAGCCGCCATTTTGGTTTGCTTTACTGTGCAAGCGCAGGTAAAGGGTGTTGAGCATGTAATAGTAATTGGGTGCGATGGTATGAGCCCGGATGGTGTTAGAAAAGCCAATACACCCAATATGGATAAAATGATGACCGAAGGGGCATTTACACTCAGGGCAAGGGGCGTATTACCAACGGTAAGCAGCCCAAACTGGGCCAGTATGATTATGGGTGTTGGTCCCGAAGCGCACGGTATTACAGCTAACGAGTGGGGCCGCGAAGAATATAACCTGCCCCCCAATGTTACAGGCCCTACGGGCGAGTTTCCTTCTATTTTTGAGGTAGTGAACAAACAAAAGTCCAACTTTGAAATTGGCGCCATATATAACTGGGATGGCTTTGGCCGGTTATTTGAAAAAACGGCGGTAGACTATGACACCACCATCAACTCCGAATATGGCACAATGGCCAATGCCATTAATTACTTTAAGACTAAGAAACCTAACTTTCTTTTTATCCATTTAGATAATTGCGACCATGCGGGGCATAGTTTGGGCCACGGTTCGCCGGGGTACTACAAAGCTGTTGGTGTTGCCGACTCATTAATTGGCAATATGATGGATGCAGTAAAAGATGTAGGCTTATTAAGCAGTACAGTAATTATTGTAACAGCCGACCATGGCGGGGTGCAATTTGGCCATGGTGGAGAATCGCTGGCAGAGATTCAAATACCTTTTATAGTTTGGGGTAAAGGGGTGAAAAAAGGCTACGAATTTAAAAACCCTGTTTATACCTACGATAATGCCGCAACAGTAGCCTATCTGTTTGGGTTAAAAACCCCACATGCCTGGGTAGGCCGCCCTGCCAAAGCAGCTTTTGAAGGTTATACAGAAGATGATGACATGTTTGCGCGTTTTGTTGTAGAGGGCCCTGAATTTTTGCCCAAGCAAACCGACCGCTACTCGGCAGGAAATATTTTTATTGATGCCGATGCAAAGGTTGAATTAGCAGCGCCCCCTAAAGGCTGGGAGATACGGTATACAGATGATGGCACGGAGCCTCAGCTAACATCAAAATTATATACAGCCCCCTTTATTGTGCAAAAAACTACGCTTATAAAAGCGCGCATGTTTAACAGAGCAGAAAACACCGCCAGCCTGGTAACAAAAGCTAACTACCGGATTGTAAAATCGGCTACTGCTAATGGAATAAACTATAAATATTACAAGATAGCTGAAAACGCTGAAAAACTTCCTGATGTTAGTGGTTTAACACCAGTAGCAACAGGCAAAACTTATGAAATTAGCCTTGACCATATTAAAAATACAGGCGAGAATTTTGCCGTAGTATATGAGGGGCTTATTGATATTAAAACGGAAGGTGAATACCGTTTCTTTACCTTTTCGGACGATGGAAGCAAACTATGGATAGATGATGCTGTAGTTGTAGATAATGATGGAAGCCATGGTACTAAAGAGGTGTCGGGCTCTAAAAATTTAAAGCCCGGAAAACATAAAATAAAAGCAATGTATTTTCAAGGTGGCGGTGGTTACTGGATGGAAACTTTTTATACAGGGCCAGGCATTAGCAAACAGGTAATTCCTACCGATGTTTTAACACCTACTAATTAATTAGTTTTTATTGGCAAAACAACCTAATTGGGCCGTTTTTATTTTAGCCCGCAAACACCTCTTGCATTAGGTAGGGCGTAAGTGGTTTTTCTATGTAGCCATTTACCAGTGGGTGCTCTGCGGCACGGGTTTTATCGTCAGGATCTATAGACGAGGATACGATATAGATGTTGAATGCTGTAGTACCGGCATTAATTATTTTTTCAAGCTTGTCAAGCACATCCCAGCCCGATAGTATGGGCATATTAATATCTAAAAAAACTGTGCAGGGCAAGTTGTTGTATTTTTCGCCTTCGGTAATAAAGTTAACAGCATCGGCAGGGTTGGTAAAGATGTGAATAACAGGCTCATTAAAGTAGCGCTTAATAGACATTTGCGCCAACATGTTGGCTACAATGTCATCATCTATTAAAATGAAACAAGTAGGGGCACTGGTGCTATTTGCGTGGCTTTTATGCATTAGCTGTTAGGTAGTAGTATTGTAAATTGAGTGCCTTGGTTTACCGCGCTGGTAACTGTAATGGTGCCGCCCAGTTGTTCAATTTGGCTTTTTACCATGTATAGTCCCATACCTTTGCCCTCAGTATGGGTATGAAAGCGGCGGTATAGCCCAAATATTTTATCGGCATTGTGGGTTAAATCTATCCCAATACCATTATCAGTAAAATGTAGTTGTACCATGCCATTTACCAAACTGCTTTTTATTGTTATATGGGGTGGTGTGGCAGGGTTGTAGTATTTAATGCTATTGGTAATAAGGTTGTGAAATATGCTGTATAAATAGCTTTTAATGCTGTTTATGCCTTCGGCCTCAAAGTGGGTATCTATCTGTACGTTTTGCCCTGTTATTAGGCTGCCCAGGCTATCATTAATATCATTTACCAACCCAGCAAAGCTAATGTAAACTTTAGCCTCAATAGCACCGCGTTTGTGTTGTAAAATAAAGCTTAGGTCTTTTATAACGGTATCAAGCTTTTGAGCTGAATTTTTTATTTCGGTTGAAAACAGTTGATGTATATCGGGCTGTGTGTTTGGTTCGGCCAATTCGGCCGCCATACCTATTATGTTTGATACGTGGCCGCGTAGGTTGTGCGATACGATGTAGGTAAACTGTTCCAACTCTTTGTTGCGCAGGGTAAGGTCGTCTACCACTTTTTCTCGCTCCAGTTCAAGCGTTTTACGCTCGGTAATATCTTTATGGGTGCCTACAATTCGGGTAGCTTGGCCGGTAGTGTTATAAAATATTTCTCCTTCGGTTTTAAGCCAGCGTATGGTGCCGTTGGGTTGTACTATGCGGTATTCAATAGGGGTGGTGTTATTATTAGCAATGCCAGTGCTTAGGGCGTTTAGCACATAATCTTTATCGTAAGGGTGCAGCCTATCAACAAATGCTTGTAGCGATGGTTGGGTAGTTTCATCGTACCCCAAAATGCGGTAGGTTTCGTCTGTCCAAATGGCAGGTTGGGTAAAAGGGTTGCCGTTGCTAAGTTCAATATCCCAACTGCCAACTCGGGCTATACGCTGGGCTATGGCCATGTTTTTTTCGCTGATGCGCAAGCGCTCATCGGCAATTTTTCGCTCGGCAATGTTTTTTGCATAGCAGGCTACGCCAGTTATTATGTTGCCCTGATAAATGGGGCTAAAGGTAACCTCGTGCATGCCATCGGGAGTGGGTAAAAAATTTAAATGCTCAACAAAGGCATTGCCGTTAAAGGCTTGGATATAGAAGACATCCCATAGTTGAGCGGTTGCCTCGTTTACGTGTTTACAGGCAATATTATCGCCGGGTTTAATTTGGCTGCCTGTAATAGCCATTACGTGGCTGTAAAAGGCGGTATTGGCATGTATAAGACAGTGATTGGTATCAATACTCCAAATAATGTCGGGTATGGCGTTTAAAAGCGCATCGCGGTTGGCATTTTCAGCTAATGCTTTTTGTTGGGTTTCAACCCGCTCAGTTATGTTTTTAAAGTTGAATACAATTGCGTTTATGCCCTCTACATTAATGCTGTTTGTGGCAATTGCTTCAGCCCAGTTCCATTGCCCGCTTTTGTGTTTAAAACGGTAGGTAAGCTGTATGGTTTGTCCAGGGGTGGCTTTAAGCTGTTCTATTTGCCTGGCATATTCGGGGGCATCATCTAGGTGGATAAAATCATCTTTAACATTGCCTAGCAACTCGACAGGGGCGTAACCCGAAATGCGCTCAACCGATGGCGATACATAACTAAATAGCCCATTGGCATTAAGCAAAGCGATGCCATCATGGCTATGGGCTACCAAGGTGTTAAATTGCAGTTCTGTTAGGCTGCTGGCAATGAGGGGGGAGGTGGTATTGGTTTGCTCCATAACAGCATTTATTGTTTTTATAGGTGCAGCATGCAACTATAAACTAAGGTAAATATATAATTGATTTATGATATGGTATACAAGGCAATAGTGTTTATTTTTAATACAATTATAAAAATATGGATAAACATGAACAATTTAAATGTACAATTTATTATTAAAAGCTAAAATGCTGATTACTAATTTTAACCATAGGTTGCACTACTGCACGGTAACCTGCTATTGCCAATGGTAAGAAGAAAAACAGTACTAAAACATAATAGCACAATAGATGTTATTTAGCAATTTGTATTCAATTGTGGTATTCAGACTTAATGCTCTGTTGTATTAACTTTAAAACCATATATTGCTAATACTATTTAAAATCAAATATAAAACTCTTAGTACCAGAGTTTGTATAGTGTACACCAATAATGGAAGCAAAAAACCAGGCAACAATAACCGTATTGATGGCCACCTACAATACACCTTTTAGCATGTCCAAAAGAGCCATTGACTCTGTTTTAAACCAAGATTTTCAAGATTTTGAGCTAATAATTTTAGATGATGGGAGTGATATTGAAATCAGCTGTAAACTGCTTGAATATGTGCAACATTTTGACACTAAAATAAGTTATTATAAACATAAAAACAGGGGCCAACCTAATACAATTAATCGCGGAATTTTGCTTTGTAATAGCAACTATATTAGTTTTATAGATGCCGATGATGAGTACAAAGCAAATCACTTGTCAACTTGCCTTAACGCAATGGCCGATTATGATTTGATAGCTACACACACCGAGACTGTTGTGAATGCTTTTGAAGACCATTATGTGCCCGATGTGCATAATAATAATACCACAATCCATGTAGATGATTGTATACTATTTGCCACACTGTTTGGTAAAACAGAAGTATTTAAAAAGAATATTTTTGAAAACAAATACGGTGCCGATAGTACTTTTTACGAGCAGGTTTCAAAAAATTATAATGTAGCAAAACTACCAACGCGCACCTACATATATTATCGCAATTATAGTAATAGCATGACCGCTATTATGAAAAATAATATTGATTAATTATTGAGGCTGGTATATTACCACTCTTAAAAATAAAGAATTCACCTCTGCAACCTTGCTACCTTTGATTTGATAGCATAATAATGAAAAACACTTAGCGATACATGCGATGAAATACACCTACTACAAAAAGGCAAGCAGGTAAAAACAGCCTATAAAGCCGATTTTAAAGCATTGGAAGAAGAAATGAAAGCCGTAACTATTGGCAAAAATAGAAAAACTGGAATTAAAATAATTAAGAATAAATCCATTAAGACCAGCTGAATTTCAAGCAAATTAAATTAACATAATACCTACCTACCCCTTATTATTGCAATATTTTTAACAATAATATTATCGCCGGGGCGGCCTTGCAATTCCTTTTTAAGTTCATTAATTATAAATGGCTTAAGCTCGTTATGCACATATGTAAAATGATACTGGTGCCATTGGCCATTGCTTAAAATAAAGGTATTCCAGAAATCGTCAAAGCTAGGGTGTAGTTGCTCTTCGCCATCAGCACTTTCAACCATGCCATGCACCACAAACTCGTATTTGCCCTTTGCCAACGACCTACGAAAAACAACCACACTTTGTGTTGCACTACTGTATTGAAAATACTTCTTCTCCATACTAAAAAAAAGCCCCTCTTAATCAAGAGGGGCAAATTATAAACCCTTATATCTCGTTTTTGTTTACCCAGCCCTTTACTAAAAACAGGCGGCGTACCTTGCTACGCGAAATTTCAAAATCATCAAAGCGTTCGTGGTTTTCAGACACTAACAGTATTTTATCGGGCTTGCTGCCTTTACGTACATACTTAACCATGCGGCGCTCATCTGTAACAATAAGGTATATCTGGCCAAACTCAACAACCTCAAGGTCGTAAATCTGCTTACAGATAATAATATCGCCATTTGAAATACGTGGGTACATAGAGTGGCCCGAAACAGGCACGGCAAAGTCACAATCGGCAAAACCAGGTACTAATAAACTCTCGCGTGCAACTTCCTTACCATCAAAAATACGGTTAACATTACCTGCCGTAACATCAACCTCGTAATAAGGCAATGCACGTACTTTCTCGTTAAACATAGGACCAACGCCACTTAGCAACCATTGAGTATTAACACCTTTAATGTTGCGCACAATACCTTCAAGCACTTTAGAGCTAACACCTATGCGGCGCTTAATAATATGAGAGATTGTATTAGGCTCTTCCCCAATTTTGCTTGCAAAGTCTTTTTGGTTAATGTCAAGCGAACGGATAAGTGTTTCTACCCTGTCATTAAGTATGAAAGAAGGGCCTTCAATTTTAACACCCGGCAGTGGCGATACTGCCTGTATCAATTTAGGCTTATTTTTGTTGCCCGAAAGCACAGACGAATCGACCTTGAAGAATTTAGCAATAGTGGCAAGGGTTTCAGGGGTTGGTGTGTTTTTACCAATCTCGTACAAACTAACCATTTGTTTGGTTATTCCGGTACCATCGGCTACTTGTTGCTGAGTCAGTCCTTTTTTAACCCGCAGGCTCTTAAGCTTTTCTGATAACATAAATATAAGTTATTAACTTTTTTATATTTTTACTTGACAATCGGCATCAATATGTTGTACCTTTGCAAAATAAATTACTTGTCAAATATAGTACAATATTAATAAAACCAAACATGCCAGCCAAAATTAATGGAACCTACGCACTTGCCAACGGCGATAAACTTTTTATATCGGCTTTATCAGAAACCAACCATAATACAAACACATACAACATACCCCGGTTTGCAGGCAAAAGTATATATATAGATAATGTAGAGCTGTGTAAAACCAATGGCCTTAGGGTTGATGTTACCGAACTGGTGATAGAACTGGATAAAGACGAAATATTATTAAGTAAATGCGCATAAATAAACAACAATGAATACCACCGAACGAGCCATAGACATAGTAAACAGCTGCAAAAATGAACAACAAACCGAGGTTGCCACACGTTTTATTGAACTACTAATAAAACACAAACCCAACACATTATCAAAAGAAGAAAAAGCAAAATTATTATCTGCCATTGACACTAAACTAAACGACCTTAAACATGAACTTTTAACAAAACGACATACAGCATTTGCTTAAAAAATATCAAGCGATACACTTGACAAAAAAAACTAAACCAAAGAACTAATTAAACCGAACTTACTTATGCCAAAAACTGCACATATTTATATCTATGGGGATATAATAAACGAACAATATGCCGAAATTGAGGAGCAAGGCTACACCTCGCTAACATCTGTAATACACTCTGTAAAAGCACAAGCCAAATTCGACGAATTGATTGTCCATATCCACTCGCGGGGTGGAGACGTAACCGAGGGCTTTGCAATTTACGATTACTTACGCTCGCTTAAAAAGCCGGTTACTACTATTATTGACGGCTTATGCGCTTCAATAGCCACCATTATAGCATTAGCCGGCGACAAGCGAAAGATACAGCCCAACTCAGAATTTTATATTCACAACCCCTGGGGCAATGTAACAGGCAATTACAATAGCGTAAACCAATATGCTGAAGAATTGAAAAAAGCGGAAGAACGTATCCTGAACTTTTACTATCAGCACACCAACGGCGATCCGGACAATTTGCGGGAATTGATGGATAACCAAACAACACTATCGGCAACTGAAGCCTTAGGCCTGGGCTTTGTTACCGAGATTGTAGAGCAGGAACGTGCTTTTGCTATGCTAAACCCCAAAAAAGAAAAACCAAAAAACAACAAGCCAAACATGAACAAAGCGCTAAAATTAGCACAAACAATTATGCACAAGCTATCAGGGCAAGGGCCTATATTGGCATCTTTAGCAGAAAAGCTTGACACCGGCGAACCAATCTTTATTTCCGGTTCTGATGAAATACCCAATGTTGGCGATACGCTACACATGGGCGCCGATGAAACAGCACCAACAGCCTCAGCAGGAACTTATACTCTTGAAAATGGAACTTTATTGCAAACAGATGAAGATGGCAAAATTCTATCAGTTATTCCGTGCACAGAGGATGACACGGCTGAAATAAATGCCCTTAAAGAGTCGGTAAAATCATTGCAGGCCCGTTTACAAGAAAAAGATAAAGCAGAGAATATTCTGGTAAAAGAGCTGGAAGGAATAAAGGCACAAATACAAAGCACTTACGAACCTAAAGGCAGGCAAAAAGAAGTATTAACACGCCATGCAGCAGCAGATAGAAACCGTGTAGCCGAAGCAACAGAACGCCGCAAAGAATATAAATAAACTAAAAGTTAAAATAAAAAATATGCCAATTTTAAATCCTACAGACTTAACCTTTAATGGCAAGGAAGTTCAATCTCTTTCTGGTGCCATATTTAGTAAAACATTTAACAAACCCTCATTAAAAGAGTTCCATCAAATTGTTGAGGGAATAAAAGCCAAGCAGCAAATAGTATTTTTAGGGCTAATGGGCCTTACCGGCAAAAAGAAAACCGGTTGCTCAACGCCCATTGGAACCAATACCATTCAAAACTCTGAGAAATACTGGAACCCGGTTATTATTGCTGAGAAATTTGGTGAATGCTGGGATACAATAAAAGAAACCTTTTTTGTATGGGGTACAAAAAACGGTATCAGTCGTGATGACCTAACCGATACCGACTTTGCAAACTTTTTGGAAGACCGCATGAGCGATGCTTTACTTGAAGCGTTATTCCGTGTATCGTGGTTTGGCGATAAAACTGCGGAAGAAGCACCCGATGGCTTATTAACAGCTGGTACAGACGTTGATTACTTTAACCCTGTTGATGGATTTTGGAAGCAGTTGTTTGCAATAGCACCAAGCTCAGGCTCACCAAGGCGTGTAGAGATTACTCGTAATGCACAAACAAGCTATACGGCACAGGCTTTTACCAATACCGACACAACCAATATGGTGGCAACCAACATATTTGCATCATTAAAATATAATTCCGATTACCGCCTGCGTGAGCAAAACAACCTTGTTTACATTGCTACACAGAGTTTGACAGACCAATATGTAAAGGAACTGCGCTCACAACAATTGGATGCATCATTCACACGAATTGAAAGCGGTTACCAGGCAATAATGTTTGAAGGTATACCCGTTATTCCGGTAAACTTTTTCGACCGTTACATCAGAGATTATTTTGATGACGGAGATAAACTATACATGCCACACAGGGCTGTGTTAACCACTACCGACAATTTAGCTATTGGCGTTGAAAGCAGTAATAACTTATCAGAATTAGATTCCTGGTTCTCTCGCGATGACAGGAAATACTATGTAGAATTTTCTGTAAACATAGATGCTAAAGTGTTAGAAGACGAACTGGTACAAGTTGCCTATTAACAAATAAAAAAATAAAAAACATGTCAGCATGCACAGGCATAACAGCCTCTATTTTAATAAATTGCGACCAACCTCTGGTAGTTGGTACAAAAGATATATTATACCTGATAAACAGAGATGATATAGACAACATAATGTTTGACTCTACATTAGATTCTGGCATTAATCAACTTGCATTATCTCTCAATTTGATTTCCTCGCGATATATATACAAAATTGAGGGGCGGAATAATAGTAATGAACCAAGCGCTGTATTAAGGAAAGGGCGATACTTTGATACTTACGAGCATAAAATATCTTTCAAAGTGTTTGGCAATGGCCCGGAGATTAAGAGCCAGCTGGAAAGCATGATACAAGCGGGCAATCTGGTAGCTATAATTGAAAATAACTACCGTGGTACCGGCGATGCATCAGCATTTGAAATATATGGTTATAATGCAGGCCTTGAAGTAATTGAATGCTCTAGGGTTATTAATGACAATGATACCCAGGGTGCATACTCCATTGTATTAAAAACGCCTGAACAGCAGGGGGAACCACATTTACCCTACTCACTATTAGCAGGAGATTATACAGCAACAAAAGAAATGTTGAATAACCTGCTTGCCCCTTAATTTTTCAACCAACTCCGGAGCTGTTGCTCCGGAGTTTTTAATCTATACAGAATGGAACTAACCGAACTATTTACCAAGGGTGTTAGCTGGGCTATGAACAACCCGGTAGGCCGCAGTGTATTTGCCAAAGCATATAAAAAGAAAACAGGCAAAGATGTATGTATGAGTTGCCCCGCAGATATCTATAAAAAGTACTTTGAACTAAAAAAAATAACCCAAAACAATAATGGCTGAAATACGAACTTCAATAATAAAAAACGCATCACGGTTTAGTGTTACAAATAACCAGATAGACGGCATAGTAAATTACGATATTGACAATTGTTACCCGCAACGTGTAGCAGATATAGTCCAGGGTTCGGCAGTGGCCAGTAAATGTGTTGATGTGTATACTAAGTTTATTGCAGGGCAGGGTTTTGAAGATAAACAATTTTACAAAAAACACACCAATCCACAGAAGCAAACACCGGATATTTTGCTAAGAAAAACGGCTCATGATTATGCTTTACATCGCGGCTTTGCTTTGCACATTAACTATAACGCCAATTTTAAAATATCATCAATAAGCCACATACCTTTTGAACATTGCAGGTTAGGCATACCCGATGAATTAAATTACATAAGAAAAATAGCTATATACAATGATTGGGGACGTAAACGTTCAAGGCAAATCAGAAAAGACAATATTGACCATATTGATATTTACAACCCAGACCCTACTGCAATAAAAGCGCAGGTTGAAGCTGCCGGAGGTTGGGATAAATACAAAGGCCAGGTATACTGGTACAGTGCTGATGGAAATGAATACCCTCGTGCTACAGCCGACGCTGTGTTAGAAGATTGCATTACCGATTCGGAAATCAAAACCTATAAGTGGCGCGCCATAAGCACTAATTTCATGGCATCGCATATTTATGTACACCGCGGATATTTTGAAAACGATGAGTCGCGGATGGATTTGCACACTGTGCTTAACTCCTTTCAAGGCAGTGATAATGTAGGTAAGATAATGATGGTAGAAAGTCCGGGGGAAGAATCGGACCCGAAGTTGCTAAAGGTTGATGTACAAAATTTTGACAAACACTTTGAATACACTGAACAATCGGTACAGGATAATATTCGTTTGTGCTTTGGCATACCATCCGTACTTATAGGCAAAGAGGTTGCAGGTAAACTGGGCAACAGCCAGGAAATTGAACAGGCCGTTAACTATTACTCTTACCAAACATTGAATGAGCGACTAATAATGGAAGAAGTATTTTCTGAGTTGTTCAGCATGTTTGCAACACCCATAAACCCTAGTAATAATTATGCAATAAAACCCTTAAGCTATGCCCCAACTACTCTTGGCAACTGATTTTGCCACTTATAAAGAACTATCATTAAATATTGATGATACTACCCGCATTAACCCATACATTTTACAAGCCCAACAGTTTGACTTGAAGCCACTGGTAGGCGAAGTGTTTTATAAAGACATGCTCGATAACCCAACCTCAGCAGAAAATACTTTGTTGCTTAATGGCGGAACTTATAGCTATCAAAATACTAACTATGAATTTTCCGGATTAAAGATAGTACTGGCTTATTATGCTTATGCACGCATTATCGAAAACCAGAACATACACGTAACGAGGTTTGGTGTTGTGTTTAAAAACAATGCAGATGTATCGGAACGGGTAGATGAAAAAACGCTGCAACGACTAATAATCCAAGCCCGAAACCAGGCCCGCGCCTATTGGGATGAATGCCTGTTATTCCTAAACAGAAAAAGCACTTCTTATCCGCTATGGGCCAATCATTCAACTACTAAACCACGGATTAATATTAGTGCCGTGGGATAGCAGATTAAAATCAACATACTAAAAAACTAAACCAATGGAACCTGATTTAACCTGGGTATACTCTACCCTGTCGGCGGCGGGTGGGGCAACTGTTACATGGCTGTTTAGCCGTAAAAAACAGCATGCCGAAACCGTACAAACAGAACTGGATAATGTGCAAAAAGCCGTAGCGATATGGCGGCAAACCGCTGAAGACCTTAAAAAGGAAGTGGAACAGCTGCGCGCCGAAGTAAAAGAACTACAAAAAGTAGTAGCCGATTTACACAAAGAAAATCTTGCCTTAAAAGAGCAAGTATCAAAATTTAATACTTAAGCAAATGCAACTAAGCCAACAATTAACACTTGCCAATTTTACTATTTTAACAGATGATGTGTTACACCAGTTAGGCGAAAGCCCCACTGCTGTTAAACTAAAATATAAAGAACAATTTAACCCGCCACCAAGCATTGTAGCCAATATGCAGAAGCTGAGTAGCAAGCTGGATATTGTAGCTATGAAGATGAAAGCATCGGGGTACGGGTTTGACATTACCAGCGGGTACCGTTGCGAGCGGTTGAACACCGCGGTTGGCGGAAAGAAAAACTCTGCCCACGTGCGCGGGCTGGCTGCCGACATACGCTTTACTAACCAGCAACACGCCAAGGAACTGATTGACGCACTAATTGCCGCCGGGTTTAAACGCATCGGTTTAGGCTCATCATTCATCCATGCTGATATTGACAATACCCTGCCCCAACCTGCCTGCTGGTTATACTCAGCTAAGTTTAAAACACCCGCATGGCTCGCCGCGTGGGAAAAAAACATTGAAAGTCAGCTTAAGAATTAAAAGATAAAGAGATAAAAAATGAAGGAATGGAAAACATACGCGCTTGCATTATGTAGTTTAATAATTATTGCTTTGCTGTTAAAAGGGTGCGTCAATAAATCAGTTTACGAAAATGAAATATCAGTATTAAATGACAAACTGGTTAAGCAGGGTGCCGAACTAAAAACTACTAAACAAAAAGATAGCAGCAAGCTATATGTAATGGAGCAAAAACTAATGAGCGAGCGCCATGCCCGCATTCTGGCAGAAGATGCGTCAAAACGCTTTAAAAGCCTAACTGCGGTTATAAAAACCACCGTAGATGTGCGGCGCGATACTGTTTGGATACCGTTTAACGATGGCAGCCCCCTCCTAACCTCCCCCCAAGGGGGAGGAACAGACTCAACCAATATTGATATTGCTTATAATGACAAATGGTTTTACTTGGGTGGAACAATAAGGCAAGGCGGATTGCTATTAGACAGTATTGGGTTTAAGCCCGGCTACGTAAATGTGCTTATTGGGGAACAACGCCGTGGGATATTTAAAAAGCCTTTACCCATAGCAGAGTTGCAGGTGGAAAACCCCTATATGCATATTACCGGAGCCAATAATGTTATTGTAAAAGACTCGAGCAAAAAACCTTTACTATTAAGCCGCACCGCTATGTTAGTTTATGGGTTTGTGTTGGGGATGGTGGTTATGAGGTAGATTATAACAACGATTATATGACCTTTTGCTAGCTTACAGGACAACCTCAGCCGTAATGTTGGGGTTGTTTTGTTTTATGTTCTTTGATTTATTGGTAAAA
>CAMBQF010000009.1 GCA_945869825.1 Chitinophaga pinensis
ATGTGGACAGATGCCACACCCTACACCACAGGCAAATACATTGCTTTCCGCAGTGGTAATTGCATATATACGGTTGATGAATTTGAGGTATACCGTTCACGCCCAGTTACCACTACCATAAGTATTGCGCAGGCTGATACTACTGCTGATATATGGTTGGAGAACCAACTAGTAAATAGTGGAGCAGGCCATATCAGGTCTATTGTTACAGACAATGCGGGCAATATATCGGGAATGGATGGGCAACCGGTAAACGTGGCCTTTACTGTTTATTGGACCGGTGCCGTAAGTACCGACTGGAACAATAATTTAAACTGGTCGCCACCAAAGGTACCGACTATGCACATGGATGCTATAATCCCTGATGTAAGCCAGCAGAGTGGTAATTTCCCATTACTAAGTACGGGCAATAACGCGGTAGTTAAAAACCTTGATGTGCGCTTAGGGGCAACTGTTACCAATACTAATGGCAAAACAATTACCGTGGTTAAAGACTTAAGCAACAAGGGGACTATAAATGCCGGGGCTAATATTAAGGTAGGACAATAATTAAGGCTTCACAAATAACGCTTTAGCGTATTTCTCAAGCCGCTTGCTGAAGCAAGCGGATAAATTTACCGTATGATATAGGGCTTTAGCCCGTAATTTATATTTTAGCAACAAATCTTCCTAAATGCCACAGTCTAGTATTTTTATCCATCTTATTTGGTCTACCAAAAACAGATTTCCATTTATTACTAAAGATTTAAAGCCTCAGTTGTTGCCTTTTTTAAAACAGTATAGCATTGACAACAGCATTAAAATTGAAGCTATTAATTGTGTAGAAGATCACATTCATATTCTTATATCATTAGGCACAGGACAAATGGTTGCAAAATTGGTTAGATTACTAAAAGGGGCTTCTTCATTTTGGATTAATAAGAATAACTTATCAAAGGAAAAATTTGAATGGCAAGATAGTTATATTGCCTTATCAGTAAGCTTTACATCGGTTCCAAAAGTAAAGCAATACATAGCTAATCAGGAAGAACATCATCGTAAAACAACCTTTTCTGAAGAGTATAATAAGTTTATGGAGGGCTATAATTTGAAAGATGAATAGCGGGCTAAAGCCCTTTTTGTTTCTTCCCCGATTACCTCGCGCTAAAGCGCGAGGCTTGAGAAATACCCTAAAGGGTTAAAAATAAAAGCCGCAGATTTTTTCCGCGGCTCATTCTTTATCTCTTTATCTGTTAACTCTTAATTGATAGTATCAAACCCTGTATAAGGAACCAACGCTGCCGGTATTTTAATACCATCGGGTGTTTGGTGGTTCTCAAGCAAGGCAGCTACAATGCGTGGCAATGCCAGTGCTGAGCCATTTAAGGTATGGGCCAGCTTGGTTTTGCCGTCGGCATCTTTAAAGCGCAGTTTAAGGCGGTTAGCCTGGAAGGTTTCAAAATTAGAAACAGAGCTGCACTCTAACCAACGGCTTTGCGCTGTAGAATACACCTCAAAATCGTATGTACAGGCCGATGCAAAGCCCATATCGCCACCACACAGGTGCAGAATACGGAAAGGCAGTTCCAGCTTTTCTAACAAGCCTTTTACATGCTCTTTCATTTGCTCCAGCGTTTCGTAGCTTTTATCAGGGTGTTGCAATTGTACAATCTCTACCTTATCAAACTGGTGCAGGCGGTTAAGGCCACGCACGTGGGCACCGTAAGAGCCTGCCTCGCGGCGGAAGCACGGGGTGTAGCCCATATTTTTAATAGGGAACTGCTCCGCTTTAAGAATAACATCGCGGTACAGGTTGGTAATAGGCACCTCGGCGGTAGGAATCAAATACAAATCATCAACCTGCGCATGGTACATTTGTCCCTCTTTATCAGGCAACTGGCCCGTTCCAAAACCCGATGCAGCATTTACCATTAACGGCACCTGCACCTCATCGTAACCGGCTTTGGTGGCTTCCTCTAAAAAGAAGTTGATTAACGCCCTTTGCAGCTTAGCTCCTTTGCCAGTGTAAACAGGAAAGCCCGCGCCAGTAATTTTATTACCCAGTTCAAAGTCAATCAGTTTATATTGCTCAGTAAGCTCCCAGTGGGGTTTAGCACCTTCGTGCAAGGTTGGTATGTCGCCGTGCTCAAAAACGGTAACATTATCTTCGGGTGTAGCACCTTTGGGCACAAACAACGCAGGGGTATTGGGCAGGGTAACAAGCAAATCGTAAATGGCGGTTTCTAAAACCTCCAGTTCGGCACCTAAAACCTTTTCGCGCTCTTTAAGGGCAGCGGTTTGGGCTTTAAGCTCGTTAGCCTTATCTGTTTGCCCCGATTTAAACAGGTTGCCAATTTCTTTAGCCAGTGCGTTGGCTTCGGCAAGGCCGGTTTCAAGTTCAGCCTGTTTTTTGCGCTTATCGGCATCGGTAGCTAAAATACTCTCAATGGTAGCGCGGGCATCAATATTACGTATGGCAAGGCGTTCAATGGCCTCTTCTTTGTTTTCGCGTATGTACGGTAGGGTAATCATGCCGCAAAATTAACAATTTAGCCGAATGGCTAAATTGTTAATTTTGCGGTAGTAATCAGTAGTCAGTAGTCAGTTGATGGTTCTTAATCAATCCCTGATTGAATTTTCTTGCCCTAATGGCTATTTATTAACAAAATAATATTATCTTTGCCGTCCTTTTGTAAAAAGGAATAGTCGTGAGTAAGCTTCGTGAATATGTGATTCCCTTTACGGGCCTAAGTATAGGAAAGCATACTTACGAGTTTGACATTGACAAAAAGTTCTTTGACGTTTACGGTACAGAATTAATACATAGCGGCCAGATTAAGGTGATTTTAGACCTTACCAAATCGGCCAACATGCTATTACTCGAATTTTCTCACTCCGGTGTTTTTAATACCGAGTGCGACCGTTGCCTTAATGACATTGAAATGCCTATTGAAGGCAAAAACAAGGTAGTTATTAAGTTTGGGACGGAAAGCGGCGATGAAAGCGAAGAAATTGTGGTGTTGCCTACAGAGGCCCACGAAATTGACATAGCCCCGCTTATTTACGAGTTTATAGGTATTACGGTGCCATACCGCAGAGTTCCAGCAGATTGCGACGAAACCGACAAGTATTGCGACACCGAAATAGGAAACCGACTTAGCGGTATAATTTTAACCGGAGACGACGAAGAAGATGAAATTGCAGAGCCCGAACCAGACCCGCGCTGGCAAAAGCTTAAAAATTTATTAGACGATAATAATAACGATAATAAAAGTAAAAAAGAATAACAATGGCACATCCTAAGCATAAGATATCAAAATCTCGCCGCGATAAACGCCGTACGCACTATAAGGCTACTTCAATGCCTATTGCTACAGACTCATCAACCGGTATGCCCCACATTTTACACCGCGCCCACTGGCACGAAGGTAAATTGTACTACAAAGGCAAGGTTGTAATTGATAAAACAGCAACTGCTTAGTTTTATAACTAAGTAATAGTCCGTATGCAAAAAGTAAGGGCGGCCATTACGGCCGTTAGCGGTTATGTACCACCTTATGTGCTTAACAACACAGAGTTGGAGCAAATGGTGGAAACCACGGACGAGTGGATTACCAGCCGTACGGGCATAAAAGAACGCCGTATTTTAAAGGGCGAAGATCAAGGTACATCAGTAATGGCGGTAGAAGCCGCTAAAGGGGTCCTGGCTAAGCGCGGAATATCGGCCGCTGAGCTGGACCTTATTATTTGTGCTACCACCACACCCGATATGCAGTTTCCGGCTACTGCCAATATTATTGCCGATAAAATTGGCGCTATAAACGCCTTTAGCTACGATTTGCAAGCTGCCTGTTCGGGCTTTATCTATTCATTAGTTACCGCATCAAAGTTTATAGAAAGCGGCACCCACAAAAAGGTGCTTGTTATTGGTGCCGATAAAATGTCGTCGATAATAGACTATACCGACCGCCAAACCTGTGTTATTTTTGGCGATGGCGCCGGTGCTGTATTGCTTGAGGCTGATACCGAAGGCAATGGCATACAAGATTCTATTTTGAAGAGCGACGGTGCAGGCTGTACGCATTTACACCAAAAAGCAGGCGGAAGCAGGCGTCCTGCCAGCCACGAAACGGTTGATGCACGGCAGCATTATGTATACCAGGAAGGGCAGGCGGTTTTTAAATTTGCAGTAACCCGCATGGCCGATGTATCGGCAGAGATAATGGAGCGTAACAACCTTACCGCCGATGATGTGGCGTGGTTGGTGCCCCACCAGGCTAACCTGCGTATTATAGAAGCTACCGCCAACCGTATGGGTGTGGGCATGAGCAAGGTTATGCTTAACATACAACGTTACGGAAATACCACCAATGGCACTATTCCGCTGTGCCTGTGGGAGTGGGAGAGCCAACTTAAAAAAGGTGATAACATTGTACTGGCTGCTTTTGGCGGTGGGTTCACCTGGGGTTCGGTTTATCTTAAATGGGCCTACTAGGTGTCAGGTAATAAGTGCCAGGGGTTAGTTAATGCTTCATTAGAAAATTTTATTATTAGACATTAATATTCTGTAGCAAACTATTGCTCGGCTATCATTTTGCATTCTGCATTGTGAATTATGAATTGGATAGTTACATTTACTCAAAACTTAAATAATTATGCGTTTTATCAATCCGGGTTCGTTTGGTGTAGTAATACTTTGTTTCTTACTGCCTTTTTTAAGCATTAAATGCAACGGTGTAAAGCTGGCTACCTTTAGTGGTGTGCAAATGGCTACCGGCGCTAATATTAGTGCCGGCGAGCAGGGGATGTTCGGTAAGAAAATAATGGACAGCAGCAGCAACATCGATAAACGCAAAATGATATCGTACCCATTGCTTGCTACCCTTGTTATATTGTTAGCAGCTGGTACTACCATATTGGTTTTAACGCTAAAGGGCAGGGAAGAACGTAAAATACGCAAGCTGTCGTCTATTTTTCATGGGGTAGTTTTATTTGGGCTTGTAGCTGAACTGGCCCGAATGGAATACAGCATAATGAAGGTGAACGAAAAGGCCGAACTGGGGCCTATAACGCTATCGTGGGGGCTTGATATTGGCTTTTACCTGGCATTGCTAATCCCCATAGGTATGATTGTATATAACATAATGCAACTGCGCAAGCAGGTTTTTGTGCCTGTGCTGAATGATTTGCCACCGCAACAGGGCGATGGAGGTCAGCCACCTGTAGCACAATTATAATATTTGGCTTACTTCTTAGCCTTCAATCTAATACCCTTTTAATAAGTTTTTGCTGGGTAAAACCGTAAATTTGAGTTATGAGAATATTAGTAGCTGAAGACGAGGTGAAAACAGCCCTGATGATAAAACAAGGGTTGGATGAAAATGGCTATGAAACCGATATAGCATTTGATGGCGAAGCCGCTTTGGCTCTATACCGTCAAAACAACTACCACCTTATAGTTACAGATATTATTATGCCCAAACTTACCGGTTTAGAATTGTGCAAAATTATCCGTACTGAAAAAAATTCTCCACCAATAATAATGCTGACCGCGCTGGGCATGACCACCGATAAGATTAGCGGTTTTAACGCAGGCACAGATGATTACCTTGTAAAACCATTTGAATTTGAAGAGCTTATAGCCCGTATAAAAGCTATTGTAAAACGCACCTACGGCACACAAAGCCCAACCAACCAGTTAACCTTTGCCGATGTGGTAATAAACCTTGACTCGAAAGAAGTTACCCGCGCAGGCAATGCCATATCATTAACAGCAAAAGAGTTTATGCTGTTGCTGTTTTTAATAAAAAACAAAGGTCGCGTTATCTCAAAGGCAGATATAGCAGAGAATGTATGGGATGTAAACTTTGATACTGGTACCAATGTAGTAGAAGTTTATGTAAACTACCTGCGTAATAAAATTGACAAAAACTACCCTACAAAATTAATCCACACCAAAATAGGCATGGGCTATATTTTAAAAGAAGCGTAGATGCAGCTAAAAACACGTTTAACACTTCAGTTTTTGATTGCCGTAGCCCCCATACTGCTAATTAGTTTCGCGGTAATTTATTGGTCGTCAGCAAAATACAGGCATAATGAGTTTTACGAGCGTTTACAAAAGAGGGCGCTAACCACCGTCGAGTTTTTAACTAAGGTTGACCAGATAGACTCTACACTACTTAAGGTAATAGACCGTACGCAAAAAGACAACCTACCCAAAGAAAACGTTACAGTGTATAACTACCTGAACCAGAAGTTATATACAAATAATGACTCGGTTTTTTTTGATGTAGATAAGCAGCTTATTGATGATATCAGGCTGAACTCGCCAATGCGGTTTACACAAAAAGGCTACGAAATTATTGGCCTTACCTATAACGATAAGTATAACCGTTTTATAATAATAGCCGGCGCAAAAGACCTTTATGGACTATCAAAACTGAGCAACCTGCGAAACACCCTTTTTCTCCTGTTTTTTATAATTGTAGGCATTACCGCATTAATAGGCTGGCTATACTCATCAAGGGCATTAAAACCCATATCAAATGTAGTAAGCAAAGCCGAAAAAATATCTGCCAACAACCTTAGCGAGCGCCTGACACCACCTAAGTATAATGATGAGATTGGAAAACTGGTAAGCGCGTTTAACACCATGCTGGGGCGTATAGAAGATGCATTTAAAATACAGAAACTATTTGTTGCAGGTGCATCGCACGAATTAAAAAACCCCTTAACGGTAATTACTACACAGCTGGAAGTATCGGCTATGAAAAACCGTACCACCGAGGAATATAAAGAGACCATAAAATCGGTACTGGAGGATATAAAAGAGTTAAACAGCCTTACTACACAGTTGATTGATTTTGGCCGCTTATCGCAAGAAAGTATTGACATTGATTACAAACCACTGCGAATTGACGAATTGCTTAGCGACTTTACTGAAAGCTTTGCCAAACGAAATAAACAATCTGCCATCAATTATAAAATAGAAATTTTGCCCGATGATGAAAACAGGCTTGTATTGGCTATAAACAAAGCACTGCTTACTACCGCTTTTACCAACCTGGCTGACAATGCCTGCAAATTCTCGCCCGACAAAAAAGTTGATGTACGCTTGCGAGCAGAAAAAACTGCAATAGAAATACTTTTTATTAATAACGGCCCTGCGATTCCCGAAGAAGACAGGTCGTTTATTTTTGAACCGTTTTACCGCTCCAAATCATCTTTAGCCGTGCAAGGGCATGGCATTGGGTTGGCATTGGTATCAAAAATTGTAACCCTGCATGGTGGTACTGTTTCGTTAGACGATTATTCTGCCGGCCACGTAGTTTTTAAAGTGCGTTTTGAAAGGGATAATATCAACCAGATTTAAGCCATTACTCGCTTAGCATTTCTCCATGCTATAAGGTAGTACATACCTATTAACAAGCCTATGTATATTACCAGATTAATAATATCAATTGTAAACGGATGATACATTGTCCATGATGATGGGAGATAATCTCTATTCAGGCTTATTACAATAATAACATAGAGCTCGAAAAAAGCAGGAATAAAAAGGAAAGGCAGTATCCATGCTGAATGGCGGATGCGTTTAAACCAAAGCAGATTGGGCAATAGTATTGAGTTGACAATCATATACCAATAAGTAAACCAGTAAGGACCTGTGAACCTATTCATAATGGCGTATTGCTCGTATTCCACACCCGACATCCACGATAGGTAAAGCTCTATAATGTACCAAACAGCATAAGCTATATAGAAAATAAGAAACAGGTTATTCGCCGCTATAATCCACTTAAGCAAGTTGGTTTTAAAGTCCCCTTTTTTAATTAGATAGTAACCCAGGCAAACCCCAACAAAAAGAAACGATCCGTCGGATACGCAATTGAATATAGGATTGAATAAGGCAAATTTTAAATCCATCGGGATAAATATAGAAAATAACATCCACGCTTGGTGAGATAGTCAGCACGGCGCTTTTTAATAAAAGCTTGTAGTCCCGCCTACGCGGGAATGACGATGAACCTTTGCTGCCTTTACGATAGCATCTGCTTCGCTTTCAACAAACCCGCTACCAAGGCATCAACCTCGGCTTTGGTGTTGTAGAATGCAAATGATGCACGCACGGTTCCGGGAATGGAGAAAATGTCCATGATGGGTTGGCAACAGTGGTGACCGGTGCGCACAGCTATGCCCAGTTTATCAAGGATAACACCTATATCGTATGGGTGGATATCGCCCGCTAAAAACGACAATACGCTTACACGCTCTTTGGCATTGCCTATAAAACGCAGGCCTTCTATTGTGCTTAATTGTTCAACAGCATAGGCTACCAATTCGTGCTCGTAAGCAGCAATATTATCTATACCTATGGCATTGATATAATCTATCGCTGCACCAAGGCCAATAATGCCTTCTACGTGCGGCGTACCAGCTTCAAATTTAAAGGGAAGTTCGTTGTAGGTAGTTTTTTCTAACGTTACCTGCTTTATCATGCTGCCGCCGCCCTGGTAAGGGGGCATAGCATTTAGGTATTTATCTTTGCCATACAACACGCCAATGCCTGTTGGGCCAAATAGCTTGTGGCCCGAGAAGACAAAGAAATCGGCATCCATAGCCTGCACATCAACCGCCATGTGTTGTATGCTTTGGGCACCATCAATAAGCACAGCAGCACCCACGACATGGGCTTTGGCAATAATATCGTTAACAGGATTAACAGTGCCTAATGTATTAGAAACATGAACCAAGGCTACCAATTTGGTACGCTCGTTTAGCAGTTTATCGTATTCTTCTAAAATCAACTCGCCATTGGCATTGATTGGGATAACTCGGAGTATAGCGCCACGCTCTTCGCACAGCATTTGCCAGGGCACTATGTTGCTATGGTGTTCCATAGCGGTAATGATAATTTCATCGCCGGCGTTTACAAAGGCTTTACCAAAGCTATGCGCTACAATGTTTATAGACTCTGTAGTACCACGGGTAAAGATTATCTCGTGTGTATGTTCAGCATTGATAAAAGCACGGACACCCTCGCGCGCAGCCTCGTGCGCATCGGTAGCTTTTTGGCTAAGGTAATGCACCCCACGGTGGACGTTGGAATTGTAACCCTTGTAATATTCGACCATGGAGTTAATAACAGCGAGTGGCTTTTGGGCTGTTGCGCCATTATCAAGGTATACCAACGGCCTGCCATGTACGGTAGTTTGCAGGATAGGAAAATCTTCGCGAATTTTCTCCACGTCGAAGTTTGCTGTTGGTGCTATGTTGGTGTTGGTATTCATTTGTTAAACACCCCGCCTTCGCTTCGCTCGGCGCCCTCTCAAGAGGGGACATTTGCTCCCTCCCCTTTAAGGGAGAGGGTTGGAGAGGGGGTACTAATAATTTATAAAACGTTGCGAGATGATGCTGTCTACATACTCGCGCAATGGTGCAATTTCTATATGGTTGATGATGTCGTTAGCGAAAGCATACATAAGCAAAGCCTTAGCATTGGTTTCGTCGATACCACGAGAGCGCAGGTAAAACATTGCCTCTGTATCTAACGAACCTGTTGACGAGCCATGCGAACACTTTACATCATCAGCATAAATTTCTAACTGCGGCTTGGTGTTTACCGTTGCCGTATCTGTCAGCAATATGTTTTTATTGCTTTGGTAAGCGTTGGTTTTTTGGGCGTCTTTACGCACAAATACCTTACCGTTGAATATAGCAGTGCCTTCATCGTCAACAATACCTTTATACAACTCGTTGCTGGTGCAATTAGGCGCGCGATGGTCTACAAGGGTATGGTTATCTACCAGCTGCTTGCCTACGGGCAAATACAAGCCGTAAAGTTCGGCGTGGCCGGCAGCACCGTTTAATGATATATTCAGGTTGTTGCGCACCCAACCTCCACTTAGGGTAATGTTGTTCGTGATGTAGTTGGCATTAGCCTCTACAAACACCTCAGATGTTAACACCTGGGCGGCATTGGTGTTGCCGTTTTGTATGCGGTAGTGCTTCAGGTTGGCATTATGGCCAACATACACTTCAGAAACGGTATTGCTAAGGGTGGTATTCTCCCCTTCTATTGATGCAAAAAACGAAACCAGTTCGGCCTGCGCAAAACGCTCTACCACAATAAGGTTGCGGCTTTGCAACAGTGTATTGTTTTTAGCTTTGCCGATATTCAACACCCAGATAGGCTTGGCTGCAACGGTTTTAGCGGCTACATGAATATACACACCGTGGTGTGCAAAGGCCATGTTTAAGGCTGAGAAACCATCGGTTTCGCCGGTGGTGTAGTTTGTAAAATGCTTTTCAACCGTTACGGGGTATTTCTCAAACGCATCGGTTAGCGAGCAAACGGTAATACCTTCTTCGGCGATGGTATCTGACAATTCATCAGAATACACGCCGTTTACCAATACAATTTTGTGGGCATCTAAGCCTGTAACAAAAAGGCTGTCTACCGTCTCTTTATCTAACCTAGAATCGGGATTATAATCCAGTTCAAAATCAGTTCGCAACAGGGTATCAACGTTGGCATATTTATATTCCTCATTACGTTTGGTAGGCAGGCCCAAGGCGGCAAAGCGTTGAATGGCTTTAGCACGCTGCTCGTTTACAAAAGCGTTGTTGCTTTTGTAAATTTCTGCAAACCTATCGTAAGCGGTTACAAACTTATCTTTCAAATTTATTTTTTCTGCTGTTTGCATGATTAGGCCAGTTCTGCAACTTCTTTCTTAATCCAATCGTAGCCTTTTTCTTCCAGTTCCAAAGCCAGTTCTTTTCCGCCCGATTTTACAATGCGGCCGTTGTACAATACATGTACAAAATCAGGAACGATATAGTCTAACAAACGCTGGTAGTGCGTAATTACTACGGTAGCATTATCAGGGCTTTTAAGCTTATTTACGCCATTGGCAACAATGCGTAAGGCATCAATATCAAGGCCAGAATCGGTCTCGTCTAATATAGCCAGTTTAGGCTCCAGCATAGCCATTTGAAGAATCTCGTTACGCTTTTTCTCTCCGCCCGAAAAGCCTTCGTTTACCGAACGGCTGGCCAGGTTAGAGTCCATCTCTACCAGGGCTTTTTTCTCGTTAAAGAATTTTAAAAACTCGCGGGCTTCCAACGCTGGTAAGCCACGGTGCTTGCGCACTTCGGCCACGGCCGTTTTAAGGAAGTTGATGTTTGATACACCTGGAATTTCTACAGGGTACTGGAACGCAAGGAACAAGCCTTCGCGGGCACGCTCTTCGGGTGCCATATCTAACAGGTCTTTACCGTTAAAGGTAACTTCGCCATCGGTTACTTCGTAATCGGAGCGGCCGGCTAATACCGATGCTAAGGTACTTTTACCTGAGCCGTTAGGGCCCATAATGGCGTGTACCTCCCCTGCTTTTACCTCCAGGTTAAAGCCCTTCAAAATTTCTTTTTCCTCTATGCGGGCCTTTAAATTCTTTATTACTAGCATTATCGTTTTTTATTTTTTGTGCTTAAAAAATCCCCCGTCTGCCGCCGTTAGCGGCATCCACCCCCTTTATAAGGGGGAGTTTTTTGCTCCCCTCTCCCCCGGGAGAGGGGTTGGGGGTGAGGCTCTTAACCTACGCTGCCTTCTAAGCTTATGCTTAGTAGTTTTTGGGCTTCAACGGCAAACTCCATAGGTAGCTTGTTAAGCACCTCTTTGCAGTAGCCGTTTACAATCAAGCCAATAGCATCTTCGTTGCTTATGCCGCGTTGGTTGCAGTAAAATATCTGGTCTTCGCCAATTTTTGATGTGGTAGCCTCGTGTTCTACCATACCTGTTTTATTACCAATCTCGATGTAAGGGAAGGTATGCGCACCGCATTTATCGCCCATTAACAATGAGTCGCATTGCGAGAAGTTACGGGCATTTTCGGCCTTTTTGCCAATACGCACCAACCCGCGGTACGAGTTGTTACTTTTTCCTGCCGATATACCTTTTGATATAATGGTAGACTTGGTGTTTTTGCCAATGTGTATCATTTTGGTGCCGGTATCGGCCTGTTGCATATTGTTGGTAACGGCTACCGAATAAAACTCGCCGGTAGAGTTATCGCCTTTCAAAATAACACTTGGATATTTCCAGGTAATAGCCGAGCCGGTTTCTACCTGTGTCCACGATATTTTAGCGTTGGTTTCGCAAACGCCGCGCTTAGTTACAAAGTTGTAGATACCACCCTTACCGTCTTTATCGCCGGGGTACCAGTTTTGCACGGTAGAGTATTTAATCTCGGCATTATCATGCGATATTAATTCTACAACGGCGGCATGTAGTTGGTTCTCGTCGCGCATTGGTGCGGTGCAACCTTCCAGGTAGCTAACATAGCTGCCTTCATCGGCTACAATAAGCGTACGCTCAAACTGGCCTGTACCCGCAGAGTTTATACGGAAATAGGTAGAAAGTTCCATTGGACAACGGGTGCCTTTTGGAATGTAGCAAAACGAACCATCAGAAAACACAGCAGCATTAAGGGCTGCGTAATAGTTATCGGTATAAGGTACTACGCTACCCATGTACTTTTTAATCAGTTCGGGGTGTTCGTGCACGGCTTCGCTAAACGATGAGAAGATGATTCCCAGTTCGCCAAGTTTTTCTTTAAAGGTTGTTTTTACCGAAACACTGTCGATAACAGCATCTACGGCCACACCGGTAAGGCGCTTTTGCTCCTCTAACGATATGCCCAGCTTTTCAAATGTTTTTAGCAATTCAGGGTCTACCTCATCTAAGCTATTCAACACCTTTGTTTGCTTGGGTGCCGAGTAGTAGATGATATTCTGAAAATCGATTTTGGGGTACTGAACATGTGCCCAGGTTGGCTCTTCCATTTTAAGCCAATGGCGGTAGGCTTTTAAACGGTACTCAAGCATCCACTCGGGTTCGTTCTTTTTTGCCGAAATAAAGCGTACAATGTCTTCGCTCAGGCCTTTGGGCGCGCTATCGGCCTCAATGTCTGTTACAAAGCCGTACTTATATTCCGACGACGTTATTTCTTCTAAAATATCTTGGGCCATTACGGGCTGGTGTTAAAACTGTTAAAGCGAAAAACTCTCGCCACAACCGCAGGTGCGCTTGGCGTTAGGGTTGTTAAATTCAAAACCTTTGCCGTTGATGCCGCCTGAGTAATCTAACTCAGTACCTATCAAATACAAAAAGCTTTTTTTATCTACGGCTATTTTCACGCCTTTATCTTCAAATACCTGGTCGTCGGGACGGAGCTCGTTACTAAACTCCAACTTGTATGATAAGCCTGAGCAGCCACCACTTTCAACCCCTACGCGGATATAACTTTCGGCAGGATTTTTACCCTCTTCAGTAAGAAGGCCTACTACCTTGTTTTTTGCTGTTTCTGAAACGGTAATCATAATAGTATAGTTTTTCAATCTAACAAAGGAATACGTAGTATGTTCAATCCTATTTAGATTTAATCTATACAAAGATATAAAAAAAGAAATTGCCATCGCAATTTCTTTTAGGTTCTAGGTGCCAGAGGTTAGGTAAGCAATCCAGCCTATATCCCTCAAGTAAGGTGGAGGGACTTTAAATTGTTATATATCACTCACCTTTAGGTTATATACCATGGCACCCCAACCGTTGATAAAGATGTAGAGGTAATAATTGCCGACGTAATCAAAGCGGCCGGTTAGCGTGTATTTATTTCCATCTTTCTCTACCTTATAGGGAAAGGATGAGACCACATCGCCACTTTTAGCGTTTAACTGGGCTATGACTGAGGTAATGGGCTTGGAAGAGGTGAACGAGAAGCAAAAATCTTCAGTACAGGTGTAGCTTAAGTTTTTGTTTTTAGGGAACTCATTGTCCATCCCATTTTCAAAAAAAGTAAAGTAGTAAAAGGGCTGGAGGTTAAAGTCGGGAAGCTCTATGTACTGCTCCCTGCGCTGAAAGTATTTGCTGGCGGTATCGGGAAAGTGCTGGCGGTTGAAGTTGACAGAATCGGTAAAAAAATAGTAGTTGTTAAAATTGCGGTTAAAGCGCTGCAGCTTATGGTCGAAATAGCCGGCAGCCCAGGTAGCATCAACCAGGTACCAGCGGTTGTTTAGCTTTACGGCGTTCCATGCGTGGTTGGCATCTTTAAACTCCACATCCAGCTCCTCGGGTGCGGCTTTTGTATAACCCGATATAGTTTTGCACCATAGGTTGGCGTGGTAGCAAAGGTCGTTGAGCAAATCGGAATAGCCGGCGCACACCGCCTTGCGGGTTTTAAGGGCTTTTTTAGCGTCGTAGCCCTTGCCGGCAAAAGAATAGGTTATGTTGTTGCACACCCACTTAAACAGCACACGGAACTTCTCGTGGTCGGTACTAAGGTTGGCGGTAAGGGTATCGGCCAGCTCTTCGGTGTTTTTAAACACTTTGTCTTTGCCCGAGTAGAAATTGGCAATAGAGTCGGCCTTGTGGTAATTGAAATTCTTTAAATCTAGCGATTGGGAAAACAACGGCGCACTAGCCAGCATGCAGGTAAGCAGGATGAGTAAGCGGGTGGTTTTCATGGTACTAAGGTAGGGAAATCAAATAATAAGTATCCCCCATTACAACGCCCTTTAGAAACTTATGTTAATAAACAGACAGCTTTTTAACCACATAATACATTTTATTAAATACCAACGTTACAAATAACGTTTGGTTACTTATACCAGCTGGCAAATCTATATCCTTATTATTTTTGCCTACATTGGTAGTTAAATCGCCCTGCTTAATTAATTGCCCCGATGTATTTGTAATAAAATAAGTTACAGCATAATCTTTTGCTATATCAAATTTTACGCTAAAAGCTTTATCTGCAGGGTTAGGAAATAAATCAAAATCAAATTTATTAGCCCCGTCAATATTATTTAATACCATGGGGTCGTTGTTAATAAGACTAACGCGGTAAATGCTACTGCTTGCAGTAGTTAAGCCTGTTTGGTTATTACTAAACGCATTTATTGCCGTACTGTTTATTCCGCCAACAATATGACCCAGCACAATAGTATCCTGCGCAATTAAATTAAGATTGACAACATCAGAAGAAATGTAAGGCAGGTTTTGATTAACGATAAATTCTGAACCAGCACCCTGGAGCAAAGGCATTTCAACCGGCAATTGAAATTCATGCAACATATTGTCGCTATTGCGTGTTAAAAGGCTAATGGTTTTAACAAAAGGAACAAGGTTGTCTTGCACCATAACGCCATTTTGGTAATAATACTGGCTTATTCCACCAAAGAACAATGTATAGTTTATATTAGAAAGACTATCATACATTGAGGCGTGCGCAGAATGGTAATTGCTAAGGTATTGGCTAAAGGATGTGATTGGGGTATAGCCATTTTCTGAAATATCTACAGGGTATAAATAAGGCAAATCGACATTAGACTGGAAGACCCCCGACGAAATAGTATAACCTGGTGTATTGCCCTGAAATATTTGCGGAATAAGGTTATAATCGCGGCGGTGCAAATGCACAGCATCTGTAATTGTATCGTAATTAGCATAGCTTAGCTGTGTGCCGCTATTATTAACAGTAAATTTTCTTATTTGATTTGTATATGTTTGAGTATATGTTGGGTTGCCCATTGGGTTATAGCGACCATTAAAATTATGCCCGCCTACTAAGTAAAATGTATTATTTATTTTACCTAATTGCCCCCCTGTAACAGCAAAATTGGTGTTTGATATTTGTTTAAAGTAAGGTGTAATTTCGAGGCCGTTAATAACAGCATCAATTAAGCCGGATACTTTTACTGTTGCCAGGTAAGGAAAAGTGATATGATTGTTAGCTGAAACTGAAAAAGCATAGCCCCCAACAATATAAAGTGTATCATTATCCTGATAAAAACACATATTGGTAGATTGTAGTTGCTCTGCTAGGTTTGTTTGCAAACCAGCAACAGGTGCAGACCAAACCTGGCCGCTGGCCACATCTGCCACATATATATTTGTATTGTTTTGCGATTGAGAAAAAGCATTAAAAGGCTGCCTTGCATGTATTCCATCTAAACGCCCACCAATAAACAGCCATTTGCCATTATGCTGCGCGTGCACATAAGAGTGTATTCCGGGCATTGCGGGAATATCAACCTGCGACAATTGCACTGAATAGTTAAATGAATTTTGCCCCAACGCTGCACTAAAAAAAGCAAGCAGAACAAAAAACAAAAATTTTACTTTCAAATATTTCATAACCATTATGCCAGAGCTTTATGCTTAAATTGATTAACAGCCACACTTAAATCAAACACCTGCTGACGAGAAGAAACAGCCGATGCAATAATGCTTGCACCAGCGGCACTTCTGTAACCACCCGCACAATGTACTAAAATTGGCTTATCTAATGGTATTTCTGCAACACGTTCTCTTAACTGGTGCAAAGGTATATTTATAGCATTGCTAAAAATAATATCAGATTTTGTTTCAGAATAATTACGAATATCGATTATTGTAAAAGCATCAGCATTTTGCAGTAGTAAAGCCGAATTAAATAATGGCGATTCAGAGTCGCCAAGATTTAAAACAAATGCCGTTTTAACCTGACTTTCGTACCCAATTTTAGCAATACGCTGCAATAATTGTTCAATCACCTCATTGCTTTCGGCTACCAGATAAAACTCTTCTCCAGGATTTACAATGCTCCCCAGCCATGTTTCAAATTTTACATCATCCATCAAATTAATGGAATTTTGCAAGTGAGATTGTTTAAATTTTTCTTGCGGACGTGTATCAATAATTAAAACATCTTTATTAAGCACAAAATCACAACCTGTATATGTAAACGGGGGCCTTGTTTCTATTGATGAAACAGCTGAACTAAAAGAAGTTGCACCTTTTTTGTTTATACCAACATTGAAAGGAAAATACTTTGGAATAAATGGCTGGTCGGCCAGAAGCTGGTTAACAAAATCATCTTCAGATAATGGTTGCAGACTCCAATTCCCAATTTTTTCAGCACCCATAGTACTGCTGTTTTGCGAGCTTAAACCTTTGCCACATAAACTGCCTGCCCCGTGTGCCGGATAAACCATAACGTGGTTGGGTAATGCAATTAACTTATCTCTCAAAGAATGGTACATTTGCTTTGCCAATTGGCTGCGCGATGCGGTTATAGCTCCGGCTTCTTCGCGTAAATCGGGCCTGCCACAATCTCCTATAAACAAAGTATCGCCAGTAAAAACGGCTTGTTCAACCCCTTGTTCATCTACTGCTAAAATACTGATACTATCAGGCGAATGCCCGGGCGTATTAATGGCCTTTAACTTTATTTTCCCTATCGAAATTTCATCCCCGTCATCAAATGTTTGATGAGGGTATTCTGCCCCCACTAATTTACTTACATAAATTGTTGCACTTGTATAATTATGAATTTCTAAATGACTGCTAACAAAATCAGCATGAGGATGCGTTTCTATTACCGATGTTATTTTTGCATTATGAGCTTTAGCGAAATTGTAATATGGTTCGGGATTTCTAGCTGGGTCGATAAGTGCAATTTCACCATCGCTAAAAATTGCATAAGAGTAATGCGCCAGATTTTTATCTTCAAATTGCTCTATAATCATTGTTTAAAATTTAATTTATTTACAAATTTATATTTACTTCAAGCCTTATACAGCAACAATTGTTACATAAGCCCGGCAAAAGCAAACCAACTTATTTTTGAAACCACATTTTTATAGCTATAACTACCATTAATACAGCAAAAGCCCTTCTTAAAACATCTTGAGGAAACTGGGTTGCAAATTTTGCACCCAGATAACCGCCTGCAAAAAAGAAAACAGCAAGTATGGCCGCCGATTTAACATCAACAAAACCCTTTTGGTAATACTGGTAAGCAGCTAAAGCGCCCACCGGAAAAACCATCATTAACAATGTGGTACCCTGTGCCATTTGCTGCGAAAAGCCAAGTAGCATAACCAAGGCGGGAATAATTATAATTGCCCCGCCAAGGCCAAACATACCCCCCATTATACCTGCTGCAATGCCAATAAATGCAATTAATATGATGTTTTGCATAGTTTAAACCTTAGTATTTGAAATGCAAAGGTTGGGCAAAGGCAAATTACACACAGCAACATTTGTTACATAAAGTGCAACTAAATACAAACAGATTAACAAAAAGGGATGAAAAATTTTCAGTATGTACTAATTAAGGCATTATGCAGGGAGAAATGGGTATTTAAACAATTACGCATTATCCCTACCTTTACTGCCTTATAAAATGATTTTACGCTATGGAAGCCCAAAACATACTGGAGTTTGATAAATTTAAAGAATCTATTACCTACATGCAGGTGCTGGGCAATGGCAATATATTGTTCCCTGCTACAATAGCGTATACGTATAACGGCCAAACGGTTGTAGAAAAGTTGAATGTTAAACTTACCACAACTAAGTTTAACTACGGCAGTGTTAATATTGATGAAGGGGATGTGATAAACTCTGAGGATATGCATTTGAAAATATCGCCTAAATTTCAATCGTATGCGTTTAAGGACGGGGCGCTGTTTATTGATAACAAAAGCAAATCGAAAATAGGTTTCTACAAAATTACTATTACCCCCATAGTGTTTACTAAGTAGGTTTGCCAAGTGTGCGGGGCTGCTTATACTATAAGTATTAAACAATGCAAGTAGTTGCAGGGTTTTGTTTAGACTAAAGGCTTACTAAATGTGGATAGCGCTACTTATACTACTTACCATTTTGTTTGGTATTATTATTTACGTGCTGGTTGCCCCTGTAGTAATAGAGATAGATACTATAAACAACCTATACAGGATTCGTTTTTTCAGGTTTGCAAACGGGCGACTTTATTTTAATGGTATAGATCCCTGGGTTGAAATAAAAGTAGCCTGGTGGCATAAAAAGTACAACCTGCTTACTGCGCTTAAAAATTTACCTGCAGATAACCCCAAGCCTTTAATTGAAATAATGGAGGGAAACGAAGAGGCGCGCACAATACCCTGGAAAAAGTTGATAGCTATTATACGGTCTTTTAAAGTAGAAAAATTTAGCTGGCATTTAGATACGGGCGACTTTGCCCTTAACGGCGAGCTATATGGCGTTTTTGCCTGTTACAAGTATACATTTGGCCATGATGTTACAATAAATTTTGCGGGAGATAATTACCTGGTACTTACTGTAAAAAATAGCGCCTGGCGTGTATTAAAAGCAGTACTAAAAACAAATAAACAACCACTAAATAAAAACATAAAATAACTATGGGCACTAATGTAAATATTGACGAGCTATTGGCTAAAATGACTGAGTTTTTAAAAAACGAAGCCAAAATAGAATCTATTGTAGGGCAGCCATTTAAACTAGGCGAGTATGAGTGTGTACCTGTTATGCGCATTGGCTTTGGGCTTGGCGGCGGCGGTGGAGAAGCAGAGACCGGAAAAGCCAATGGCGGTGGCATTGCAGCCGGTGTGGGTATGGGGCCGGTTGGTTTTTTAGTATCGCGCGGTAACGAAATAAATTTTATACCCATTAAGCAAGGGGCGTTAGCATCGGCTATTGATAAAATACCGGGCCTATTGGAAACTGTACTAGACCGTACCAAAAAACCAGAGAAAACAGAAAAGGTAGAGAAAGTAGAGAAAAATTAATCCTTTGTTTTTAGATAAACGATACAACCTTTATCATGAAAAAGATGTTATTTGCCGCGCTTGCATTGCATTCCCTATCAACTGCGCGCTATAACGTAATTTTTATACCTTGCTATCTAAATTTTTAAGATGAATTACCGCATTACCACTTTTGAAGAATACGAAACCGCCTATAAACAAAGCGTAGATAACCCCGAAGGCTTTTGGGAGGCCATTGCCGATAATTTTACCTGGCAAAGCCGTTGGAACACCGTACTGGAGTGGAATTTTACCGAGCCCAGTATTAAGTGGTTTGACGGAGGGAAGCTGAACATTACCGAGAACTGCCTTGACCGCCACCTGGCTACACGGGGCAACAAAATTGCCCTTGTTTGGGAGCCTAACGACCCTAAAGAATTATCGATACGCTATACCTACCGCGAACTGTATGAAAACGTTTGTCGTATGGCCAATGTACTTAAAAACATGGGCGTAAAAAAAGGCAACAGGATATGTATTTACATGCCGATGATACCCGAGCTTACGTTTGCCGTACTGGCCTGTGCCCGTATAGGTGCAGTTCATTCGGTAGTGTTTGCAGGCTTTTCGGCAGCATCTATTGCAGACAGGATAAACGACTCGCTGTGCGAATATGTGCTAACATCAGACGCACTTAGTCGCGGCAACAAGCAAATACCCGTAAAAGCGGTTGTAGATGAAGCATTGGAAACGTGCCCATCGGTTAAAAAAACTCTGGTGGTAAATCGTTTGAACTGGCCGGTACACATGGCCGAAGGGCGTGACTATTGGTACCACGATGAAGTGCAAGCCGTTAGTGGCGTGTGCGATGCTGAAGTGATGGATGCCGAAGATATGCTCTTCATACTTTACACATCAGGCTCTACAGGCAAGCCGAAAGGTGTGGTGCACACCTGCGGCGGCTATATGGTGTATGCGGGCTATAGCTTTGCTAATGTCTTTCAGTATAACGAGAGTGATGTGTTTTGGTGCACAGCCGATATTGGCTGGGTAACAGGGCATACCTATATTGTATATGGCCCGTTGCTAAACGGTGCTACTACGGTTATGTTTGAGGGTATACCCACGTACCCCGATGCAGGCCGTTTTTGGCAGGTTATTGATAAGCATAGCGTTAACATATTTTACACGGCACCAACCGCTATACGGTCGCTAATGGCCGCGGGTGTAGACCATGTGCTGGCTTATAGTTTACACTCTATAAAAGCCCTGGGCAGTGTTGGCGAACCTATAAATGAAGAAGCATGGCAATGGTACAACATACACGTTGGTAAAGAGCGCGCGCCGGTTATTGATACCTGGTGGCAAACAGAAACCGGCGGGGTAATGATATCTGCACTGGCGGGTATTACCCCGCTTAAGCCATCGTTTGCAGGTCTGCCGCTGCCGGGCATACAGCCTATATTGGTTGATGCTAATGGCGAAGAAATTAAAGAGAATGGTGTAGAGGGGTATTTATGTATAAAGTTCCCCTGGCCCAGCATGATACGCACTACTTACGGCGACCACGAGCGCTGCCGTGTAAACTACTTTTCAACCTACAAAAACCTATACTTTACGGGCGATGGGGCACGCCGCGACGAGGATGGCCACTACCGTATTATAGGCAGGGTTGATGATGTAATAAACGTATCGGGCCACCGTTTTGGCACTGCCGAAATTGAGAATGCCATTAACCAGAATAAAAAGGTGGTAGAAAGCGCCGTTGTGGGCTTTCCGCACGATATTAAAGGACAGGGTATTTATGCCTTTGTAATATTGGCTGAAGGTGAACACGACCCCAAAATAATAGAAGCCGAAATTACCGAAACAGTAGTGGAACATATTGGCCGCATTGCCAAGCCCGATAAAATACAGATAGTGCCGGGGCTGCCTAAAACCCGCAGCGGTAAAATTATGCGCCGCATATTGCGCAAGGTGGCCGAAGGTGATGTATCTAATTTAGGCGATACCACTACCCTGCTCGACCCTGCCGTTGTGGATGCTATTGTAGAAGGTATGCTTTAAAACTGCCTACTTCTATTTTATAATAAATTAATACCCACACGGTAAGGCTTATGTTCGGCAGCATAAGCAAAAGCATTATTTACACTGTTCAATGTAAAGCCACCGGTTATAAGTTGGGCAAATGGATAAGAACTGTGATATTGTTCGATAAATTTAACAGCAGTTATAAAATCAATTATATTATAGTTATGCAGTCCTTTAATCGTATAAAGGTTACGTATTATTTTTTCTGCATTTATTTTAATGTTTTCCTGTGGGAATGTTGCACCTACCCAAACAGCAACTCCTCCAATAGCAAGGGTGTTTAGCGTTTGTTCCATTGCATTTATCGCCCCACTAAATTCTAATACAATATCTACATCTTTAGGATCAACGGTGGGTATTGCGCCAAAATCTACTGCTGCATTTAATCGAATAGCGTTATTGTCTGATGCCAGGACCGTTGCGCCTAAACTACTACACATTGCGCAGGCCACTATACCCAACATACCCAAACCTGAAACCAAAACTGTTTTATTATGTATTTGGCCTGCAAGCCTAATAGCTCCTGCAACAGTTGCTACAGAACAATTGATTATAGCCAACACATTGTCTGGTATGTTATTTTTTATAACAACGATTGGGGTGTTTGCCCTAAGTAAAGTATGGGAGGCAAGCCCACCATGCAAAGTGCTTTCGGGGGTAAGCTTTTCATGACCGTATTTAATAAGGTTATCGCTTTTTTGGGGGATACCCATTTGCGCTAATTTACCCAAAGGGTTGCTTGAAAATATGGCCCAGGTAACCTTGTCGCCTTCCTGTAAAATATTTCCCCTTAGGTCAATAATGTTTTCCCGATGAGGCAATTGTTCTATACTACCTACTACTTCATGACCCAATATAGTAGGGCATTTTTCTATGCGCAGCCCGCTATAGGTATGCAAATCGCTACTACAAAGACATGTATAAGAATTTTTTACCAATACTTCACCTTTTTGTGGCTCTAACAAGGGTTGAGTCTGTAACGAAAAGGGTTGCCCGGCACCATGAAAAATGGCTATGGTAGCTTGTTTCATTAGGTTTTGGCAGAAAAGCGGCGGTTAATACTAAACAAAGAAAATATTAGGGCTACTATAGATAGCAAGGAAATAACAACGGAAAGACCTGTAAAAAACGAAAAAAAATTTTGATTGGTTTTAAGAGTGTCTTTGACAAACATAATTATAATGTAGCCTAGGTAGCCTAGTGTATCTGCAATATACATCAAAAAGCCTATGTTTGCATTTTCGCGCGTTAGTGAAAGAAAACGTTCAAATACCGTAGTATGTATTGCTACGTAAGGCAAATACGTGCCTACACCTAACAATATCATGAAATAAAAACCATTAATAGTTTTTTGTAATAGTCCTGCCGATATGACAACTAATATAAAACCTGCTACAGAACATAGGAGTGAAAAAGAGAGTGCGCGACGGTTATCTTTTATTAACATCATTAAACCAGTTAGCACTAAGATAATAATGGCAACAATTAATTCAGACTGGGTGAAAACTGCGGGAATATTGGCATACCCTAAACTAGCCCATATTTCAGGAGCAAAGTCAGACCGTAAGCTGCGTAATAAAGTACAGAATAAATAAGCAATTAGGATACCAGCCAAAGCAATTCCGTATTTGGCAAAATAACGGTTACGTTCTTTACTGCTCATAGGATTACGAACCGAACGGTGAGCTATATCGCCCTTAGTAGGGGGTGGTATCTTGGTCAGCATCCAAACAAAAAGCAACAAGGGCACTATAAATAATGCCCCTGCTAAAACAGGCATAGCCTGGGTAGTTATGCCGCTTTGAAGCAAACCTTTACCTAACGATTTGGTAAATCCATCGGCTAATATAAAGCTAGCACACAGCCCTGCTATTAATGCTTCAGATACCCGCCTACCTTCCAAGTAACCTAAAACCAAACCAAACACCATACCTAGTGGTAGACCATTAAAAAAGATAAAGATAAAATTATAAGGTGCAGGAACTACACTAAAGCCTAGCAACATGAGTTCTGCAAAGCCTATCAGCAATAAAATTCCTAACGCTCTTTTACCTGCCTTAATTTCTGAAATAACTTTAATCCCAATTACTTTTGAAAGAGCATAGCCTATAGTTTGAGAGGTAATTAAAATAGTTTTAAAACCAAGGCCCCATAAACTTATACCTTCATAAGTTGCGGCGGTAAACGGCTTTCTAAAACCGTACATACAAAAGTATGTGCCAAATGCCGCTATCATAGCCCAAGGGGCTGAACGATGAACATTCTCAAACCGCAATTTAAAAAAGGTTTGCATGGTTAATAGCCCAATTCCGAAAGATTAATCCGATATTCCAGTTCCATTCCCCCATTATCTGTATTATATATTTTAAAGAGAAGGTGAGGAAGGTCTGTCCCGCTTTTTTCCCAATTAATTTTTATATAAGCACTACTGTTAAGTGATGTTGCAACAGTTGATACCCTGTACGAATTAAATTCAGGTTTTTCTGTTTGGTTAAGGCCACAAAATTGTAGTTCTATGGCATCATAACCAATACCATTTTTCAGGCGGCAAACCTCGCCATAATGTTGGTCGCCGGTTAAAAAAACAACCCCTTTGGCATTACTGTTATTTATAGTATTAAACAACCGTTGGCGTGCGTTTGAAAAATTGTCCCATGTTTCAGAACCACTTTCTTTATCAAGGAGTATTTGAAAACCCGAAACAATAAAGCGCAGTTCTGCCTTTTCTTTCAAGCAGCCTTCTAACCATTTCCATTGATTTTCGCCAAGCACATCGCCATTACTGCCAATACTATCGCGGTTATAACGCACATCCAGCATAATTACCTGATAGGTATGTCCATGGTCTTTAAATGTTTTAGCATAATAAATTCCATCTCGGTCCTCAGGAATTTCTTTCTCTATTTTCCAAAAGCTGATAAACTCTTTGCGCGTATCTACCTTTAGCGGATACAACTTACCCCCATCATTAAGGCCAAAATCATGGTCGTCCCAAGTAGCCATATAGGGTGTGTTTTTCCTTAGTATATTAAAGCTTGAGTTTTGGCCTAATAGCTTATACGATTCTTGAAGGGCAGGCAAGCCAACCGATTTGGTGTCGCCATATACATTGTCACCAATCCATAGACAAAGGTCTGGTTTTGCATCAATATAATGGGTAAAAGCCGGAACGGGTTGTTTTTCCCTAATACAGCCTAATACACCAATTAGCGTAGTGGCATTGTTTTGTGCCCATGATACTAAAGGTGCAAAGCCTACCAAAAAGACCAATACGATGATGCGGAACATTATACTAGAGATTGTTCAATATCAGGAATAAAGGACTCTAAAGGCTCTGTAACCATGTTGGGGTCTTTTGCTAATTCATCCCAATAGCGCAATTGTACCGCTTGCTTAAAATAGAGTTCCTTTTCAAATGCCTCAATTTCATCAGCATTCATTGGGCCACCTTGTAAATTTAAGCTTATAACAGAAGGGCTGCTAAGTTTACCCATGTATTCGCTATCAGTAGCACATAAGTAGCGTTTAGCAGCAACATGCAGCCTAACAGATTCTGAAACTTCAGGTAAAAAATATTTGCTCAGGTAACGAGCCCCCAAGTTTTCGTGGTAATCGTCTATTCCATTATCAGGAGCATCTTCTGGTAGTGTATGCAACAGGTGACCAATATCGTGCAACAATGCAGCAGTAACCGTTGCCGGAGTTGCTGCTTTTGCGCGCGCAGCAGTAGCTGCTTGTAAACCATGTTGTAATTGTGTTACAGCCTCGCCGCCATACATAGAATTACCCTTTTCATTAAAAAGGGCTATAATATTCAATATTGTTTCATTCATGCCATAAAACTATAAATAAGAATTGGCTTATAAAAAGTATACATGATTATGTATATATTAAATAAGACTATTGCTCTGAACTCTGAGGCCAATTTAAAAAGTGACCTCAGGGGACTGATATTTTTTTACTTTAAATATTGATTATGAGAAATAAAAAAATCTCGCCCAATGCGGAGAGCTTTAATTAGAGACCCAAATATAAATCAGCGTCCAAGCTAAGGCAAAGCCGCCGTAGGTATACAGTGCGGGCATATGTTGCTTAATCTCGCGGGCAATTACAACGCGGTAAGCAGCCATATTATAAAGGCCGCTATTATTACATATCCTACAAATAACCTCATAAATCAAAGGTATTTATTTTTCAAGATTTAAACTTCCCAGCGCTTTGTAAATAGCATTGTGCAATATGGTAGCGTGGTTTTCTTTGGGAAGAAAGGTGAATGTCGTTTTCAGGTTGGGCTTTCTGCTTTTTTTAAGCATAGCAGCCAGTTTGCGGGCATCGCGTTTCATAACCTTTCCTTCTTGGCCCACCAACACATGGATATTTAATGGCAGATCGGAATGAAGCACTCGCGTTTCCTGCTTCAATAGCGATTGATTATCCCACCAAAGGCTGGGGCTTACTATTATGTAGTGCGAAAAAAGGTTGTACTTTTTGAATAAGATTTCGGTTGCCAATAAGCCACCTAACGACTGCCCAATGAGTATTTTATCGTCATTGGTTTTATAGTGCTTTTCTATATAGGGTTGCAGTTCTTTCTCTAAAAAGGCGATAAATTTTGCCGAACCACCCGTTGTGGGGAAGGCTTTTTTGTCGGCCTCTATGGTGGTAGGGAAGGTAAAATCGCGCCTGCGGTCTACATTGGCAATACCTATTACTATGGCAGGGGACATTTTCTCAATCATGGTTAAAAACTGCACCAGGCCGGCTGTATGTACAAAATCTTCATTTGCTGACCCATCCAACAAATAAATAACGGGGTAGGTTTTAGCTGAGTCGGGATTGTAACCGGCGGGCAGATAAATGTTAAGCATCCGTTTTTCTCCTAGTTCAAGCGATTGGACAGAATCGACCACCCCAATGCTAAACGGCTTGGTTTGTTGGGCTGTGGCGGGAATAAAGAATGTTAGCACCAGTGCTAAAAAGGCAAATCTGAAAGCTGAAATCATTAAAAAGCTATTGATGAGGCAATTTACTCAATAGGGTGTAATTAGAAACAAAAAAAATCCCGCCATAGGGCGGGATTGAAGTGGAGAATATCGGAGTCGAACCAATGACCTCTTTCCCGATACATCGGGACAAGCAAGCGCTCTAAACTTTTATGAGTTCCTCTATAAATTTTCTGCTCTTTTGAGCCTTAATATATTTCTCACGATTCATCGCTAACTCTCTGTTTGCAAACTCTTCAGTATATGCAACTACCCAGTCATTAGCTTTTGCTGTATAGACTGAAAGCCCTGAATTATGCTGATTTATTCGAATATTAAGGTTTTCTGTGTACCCGACATAATATCTATTAATCCGAGCAGAGTATAATATGTATACTGTATAGGCCATAACAAAAAATCCCGCCAGGGCGGGATTGAAGTGGAGAATATCGGAGTCGAACCGATGACCTCTTGCATGCCATGCAAGCGCTCTAGCCAGCTGAGCTAATCCCCCGTTTAAAGAACCGATGACCTCTTTCCCGATGTATCGGGACAAGCAAGCGCTTGTTTGATAATCAGCTAATCGCCCTAAAAAAACAAAAGCCTATTTGCATAAGCTTTTGTTTAGAACTGTTGTGGTGTGGGAGGGAATCGAACCCCCGACACAAGGATTTTCAGTCCTTTGCTCTACCGACTGAGCTACCGCACCAACCTTAAATAGGGCTGCAAAGATAATATTTTTTATTTACTACCAAACCCGAGGCGAAAATTTTCTGGGTTTAGGGCCAAAATTTATTGAAACAGTTCTTTTTAGTGGTTAGTACAGTACAATTTTGATTATTAGCATCAGCCAAACCGAAACATTTTTCTGTTAACCAGCCTGTTAGCTATTCCAGTACTAATTCCATCTTTCAAAACATCAAAAAAACTTACATACGCAAGTGTAAGCCAACCTATTGACTTTGCACCCTACGTAGCTGGCGTTTCTTTGTAGTACCCCAATTAACAGTACAAAGAAGAATTGCTATGAAAAAAGCTTTAACCCTGGCAATAGCCGCGATAATAACACTAACAATGAGTGTAAATGCGCAAAATACATTCCCTGTAAACGCCCAAAACTACCGTGTTACGGCGTTTAAAAAGAACCAGCCCCTGGTATTCAGCGTGTCTAACTACGCGCGTGTTGCCCCATCAGCGGTGCTATACATACCCAATGCATTTACCCCTAATGGCGATGGGATTAACGAAACATTTGCCCCAAAAGGCGATGGCATAGAAACCTTTAAAATGCTTATATACAACCGCTGGGGCGAGTTGTTGTTTGAAACTCAAGATTTACAAAAAGGCTGGGACGGCACCTTTAAAGGCGTGTTGAGCCAGCAAGACGTATATATATATAAAGTAAGCGCGCGGGGCCAGGCCTATGGCTTGGTAGAACAAGAAGGTACAGTAACATTAATAGATTAAAACCAAAAACAATACAACCAACCACCAACCAACCCCAATTAAGATGAACCCAAATTATACATCAATAAAGGAAAAAGCAAAATACCTGGCTTGCCTTGTAGTAGCCCTGTTATGGGGCTCGGGTGTTTTTGCGCAGGCATCGTTTACGGTGTCAGACAACAGCCTGTTTCTTTGTGGCGGTACTACGGCTTCGGTACAGTTTACCAATACCACAACAGGTGTACCCCCGGGCTGTACCTACCAGTGGAACTTTGGTGACGGCACCCCAGGCAGCACACAAACAAGCCCATCGTATGTATACAATACGGCTAATACCTATACCGTTACTTTGCAGGTATTGCAGGGCGGAAACCCTATTAGCAGCGCTACACAAACAATAACCGTAGGCATTCCGGTAGCCTCATTCACTGTTGCGCCACCGTCGGGCTGCCAGCAACAAACGCTTTTCCAGTTTACAAACCAGGTTGTAAATGCTGACTCTTTTGTCTGGAACTTTGGCGATGGTGTAATTTTATCTGATGTATACAACCCTACACATATTTATAACAACTTTAATCCAAACACCAATGTAAGCCTTTTGGTATATGTTGATGGTTTTACCAATGCATGTGCATCGCAGGTGGTAGCTGTAAACGTACAACCCAAACCTGTTGCCAATGCTACTGCCAGCAGCACGGTTGTTTGCGACCCTAACGAGTCTATTAACTTTATACAAACATCTACAAACGCTGCTACCCATTTTTGGGATTTTGGCGATAGTGCAACCTCTGCAATTGCAGCTCCATCGCACATATATGGTAGCTACGGAACCTTTACCGTAACCTACATTGCAACAGGTACAAGCGGATGTACAGATACTACACATTTTGATATTGAAATAACCAATGGCATTATTCCACAGGTTACAGCATCAGTAGATACCGGCTGTAGCGCATTGCCCGTTAACTTTATATGTACCAATGTTGCCAATGCACAACAATATGTTTGGGATTTTGGTGATGGTTCATCGCCCGTAACCACTAATACACCAAACGTTACACATGTATTTGTAAACAGCACCCAAAGCCCTGTAAGCTACAACGTATCGCTTACCACTGTTTTTGGTGTAGGTTCATCATGTAACTCATCTATAACCTTAAATAACTTTATTACAGTAAACCCACAACCTGTAAGCTCATTAACAGTAAGTTCTCCAACTGCTTGTGTATTGGCCCCGGTAACTTATACCAGCACCTCTACCAACGCTGTTAGCTTTTTATGGAATTTAGGTAATGGTACCAACTCTACAGACCCGAACCCAACTGCAACTTACAACAGCAGCGGTGCTTACAATGTTACTCTTATTACTACTAATACTTATGGCTGCCAGGATACCGCCGTTGTTACTAATGCTATAAACATAATACACGTTATGGCAGACTTTAACTCAACCAATACTACGGGCTGTACAGTTAATGCACAATTTATAAATTACAGCCAGGGAGCTACCGAGTTTAACTGGATTTTTGGCGATGGTACAACATCTAACATAGCTAACCCAACGCATTATTATAATTTACCTGGTGCGTATGATGTAACACTAATAGCCAGCAATGGCACTTGTGTTGACACATTGATACTAAATGATTTTATTAATGTAAACTATTTGACACCAAGCTACACAACTCCAACAATTCCATTTGCTGGCTGTGTAGGCATTGCCTCAACTTTTCAGGCAAATAACCCCACTGCTGTAAGCTATGTTTGGAATTTTGGCGACGGCAACACAGGCACAGGTGCTAACCCAACCCACGTATATGAGCAACCCGGAAGCTATACTATATCATTAATAACTATGACAGCAGATAGCTGCCAGGAATTAATTTCTGATTTTGCCCAGATAGACGTTTACGGCGGCGAGCCTGAAGTTATAACTGTGAACCAAAGCTGTTTTGCCCCTTACACGGTATCGTTTGAAACTCCGAGCAATGGCATTAGCTACCAATGGAATTTTGGAGACGGGTCGCCAATAAACAACCAACAAAACCCAACCCACGTTTATGGTGAAGATGGGTATTACAACGTATCGTTAACGGTAATAACACCAAGCGGCTGTTTAAGCACTTACAACGGCTTTAACCAGTTAGCCTTATTTCCATTTACTGCAGGCGCCGCATCAAGCTGCGAGGGCATTATGAATGGCCTTGTATCGGCTGAATTCAGGCCAATACCTGAAAATGCAACATCGGTACAATGGTTTTTCAGCGATGGCCAAACATCAACCGAAATTGCACCTACACTGCAATTTGATACAACAAATGCAAACATTACCTACACCGCTATTATTACCAACCAGTTTGGTTGCGTAGACACAGTAACAGCAGAAGTATGTGCAGACAGCCCACCGGCAATACCCCAACCTGTTGGATGGGATGTTCCACCGGATACCAGCACTACAGACCCACAATACCTGATATCTGCATGTGCCCCATACCAGCTTACATTTAACAACCAGTTTACGTATGCCGACTCTGTAATTTGGCACTTTGGCGATGGTTACTCATCAACAGACCTATCGCCAACACATGAGTATGGCTCATCGGGCACCTATGTAGTTTATACTGAAGTATGGTACGATAATTATAATACTTACGATGTTGTTTACCAGCCTTACATATATGATATTGGAGGGCATACGCCTACTATAACGGTATCGCAACAAAATTTTTGCGATAGTATTGTGGTGCTATTTTCAGGCAACTCGCCCGATGCTGTTTCGTGGCTATGGCTTTTGGGTAATGGTGATACTGAAACATCGCAAAGCTTTCAATATACCTACAACTCAACAGACCAAACTTACCATGTGCAGTTAACCACAGTTGACTCTGAAGGTTGCCCGGGCTCTGCCACCAGCAGTGTCTACTCTCCTATTACCGACCCTGTATTTAACTATCAAACAGTACTATGTAATGCACCACTAAATATAGCCCATAATCTTGATTCAGCATTTACATACATTTGGGATTTTGGCGATAGCACAACATCAACTGATATGTTGCCTGTACACCAATATGCCAACCCAGGCACATATAATGTTAGCCTGCACCTTACTGATGCTTTAGGATGCCCACATGATTATGCATTAAACCCCGTAACGGTGTACTTACCTACCGCCGGCTTTAATGCCAGCACCCATGCAGGTTGCGCACCTCTTACTGTAAACTTTAATTCTACATCAATAAACTATTCGCCTGGCAATACACACTATTGGTTTTTTGGCAATATGGCTGTTATAAATAACAACGGCACTACAACCACAAGCTACACATTTACCCAACCTGGCGACTATGCCGTAAAACTGCAGGTATTTAACGTAAATGGCCAAAACTGCTCAGGCACATACATTGATACAATACACGTTTATGGTGCTAATGCTGATTTTGCATTTACCCAAAGCAAATCGTGTTTTCAACCCGATATTGATGTACAATATGCAGACAACAGTGATAATGCCGTTAGTTGGAACTGGGATTTTGGTGATGGCAATACATCTGCCTTACAAAACCCAATGCACACCTTTACTTATATGCCAACCAGCAATGTAACACTTGCAATAACAGATATAAACGGCTGTGTTGATACTGTAAGTAAACCCAACATTAGTCTGTTTGCTGCTAACTATACCCTAAACAACAATACGGTATGCGGCTTTACACCAATAAACTTTAGTGTTACAGCTAATAACCCTAACTATAGCACCGTTTGGGACTTTGGAGACAACACAGCACCCGGCAGTGGCAACACAGCATCTCACATATACGGTTTAGATGGTATTTACAATGCTACTGCGTATGTAACATCAGCCGATGGTTGTGCAGATACGATAGTTAACCAGGTTAACATAGTACAACCTACACCTTTATTCTCTTCAAACTCATCGGTTACCTGTGCTCCATCAAATGTTATATTCAATAACCTTTCATCTGCACCTTTAGGCTCTACTTATATTTGGGATTTTGGCGATGGTATAATTACCAATAATAACCCTATTGTAGCACATACCTACATTACCCCTGGTGTATATGATGTCAGCTTAACGGTAATCTCTCCGCAAGGCTGTACTGCCGACACTTCATATATTGATTATGTTACCGTACTGGGCCCTATTGCCAACTTTTTTGTAGCTAACACAAACGCTTGCGAAAATTTTCCGGTAGACTTTATTAACCTAAGTACCAACGTAGACCATTTCTCTTGGTATTTTGGTGATGGTACATCAGACACTACTAACTTTAACACATCTCATGTTTTTACAAATGCAGGCAACTATTTTAGCTCTATAGTGGTATATGATTCGGTAGGATGCTCAAGCTCTATGACATTGCAAAACCCTATTGTAATTAACAACATGCCTAATGCTGATATGGTTGTTGATTACCCATCGGGTTGCGCACCATACCTGCCACAGTTTTACAACAACTCTACAGAAGCTACAACCTACACCTGGACATTTGGCGACGGTAACTGGAGCAACGACTCGTTACCGCTGCATACTTACACTAACCCCGGTGTATACGATATAGTTTTAGTAGTTGGTAATGGCACCGGTTGCCAGGATAGTTCTTTTGCACAAATAACTGTAAATGCACCTCCGGTAGCATCGTTTACTATGGCTGTTATTGATAGTACCTGCCAGGGCATAACCTTTGGTTACAACAACACATCGCAAACCGATAGTGTAGCTAACTTTAAGTGGCTGTTTAACTATAGCGGACCATCGGCAGATATGACCCCGCCAAACTACACTGCAGACACCAGTGGCTTGTATACCGCCTGGCTAATGGTTATAAATACCTATACCGGCTGCCAAGACACAATATCGCAAAGTTTATACATAACCGTACCCGGCCAACCCGGGGGTACTTTTGCAACAGCAGACACCATTGGCTGCGGGCAGGTGGTTGCTAACTTTAACCTGAACTATGTAAACACAACCAATATTGAAGTAAACTATGGTGATGGTGTTACTGATACCGTATTTACCCCGCAACATACTTATAGCCTGCCCGGCACATACAACCCGTTTGTTGTGTTGTACAACCAATATGGCTGTATTGATACTTTATACGCAAGCCCTATTACAGTAGTGCCAATTCCGGTAGCGGCATTTGTGGCCGATACTACTACCGGCTGTGCAGGTATTTTGGTAAACTTTACCAACAACTCATCAGCGTTAGCAAACCCAACCTATAACTGGAATTTTGGAAATGGTCAAACATCGGCCCTGGAAAACCCACAAGGCATAGCTTTTACTAACCCGGGGGGTTACAATGTATCGCTAATAGTTACCAATACCAACGGCTGTGCCGATACATTAACCCAAAACGCCTATATTATTATTGCTGATACTTTACCACCAGCAAACATTCCATTGCGCAGGGTAACAGTACTATCTGAAACAGCAGTAAAAATAGAGTGGGCAGCATCTGCCGCGTTTGATTTTGGCAGCTATGATATTTTCCGCTTTGATGGTACAACCTACCAGCCAATTGCAACTATCAGCAACATAAACCAAACATCGTTTATTGATAACAGCGGCCTGGCAACACTTGCAAACTCTTACTGCTACAAAATTGGTGTAACAGACCAGTGCGGATACACCAAAGGCATAGACAGTGTTGAGGCACATTGCACTATTGAGCTTACAGCTAACCTGTTACCAAGTACCGACAGGTTGCTAAAATGGAACCCATACGGTGGCTGCACAGTTGATTACTACGAAGTATACCGCACACAGGCCAATGGCTGGAACGATACAACCGCGGCATACTTAATTGCTACGGTGCCTGGCGATGTTACCGGATACCTTGACCAGGATAAAATTTGCCCACGCGAATACAAATACCGTGTGCGTGCAGTTAGCTTGTGTGGCGGCACTTTATATTCTTTAAGCGATACTGCCACATCGCCACTGCCTAAAATTGATTTTACCACCCTGCCTGCACACGTAGTGCGCACCACTGTGGTAGACAACCAGTTTACCCGCACCGAGTGGAAAGCACCCTACGCGCCTGAGTTGGTAAGTTACTACACTGTGTTCCGCTCTAGCGATAGTGTTAGCTACCAAAGTGTGGGCCAGCTAACAGGGCCATTTACTGCTGCCGATACACTACAGGCTTATGATGATTGGGATGCCAGCATACAAAGCATTAAGTACTATTACCGTATAGAAACCAACAGCGTTTGTAACGATAAGAGCTACACTGGCAAAACAGGCGATAACATTGTGCTAAAAGCCAATATAGACCATTCTGCTTACGAAGTAAAACTGGAATGGACACCTTACCAAAGCTGGGGTCCTAACGGTGTTGACCATTATATTATTGAATGGCAGGACGAAGCAGGGGTATGGCATGTGCTAGACCTACCTGCAAACCAATACCAGAATAATGAAATACCGGGTAACGACCCAACAAGCTATACCGCGCCGTATTAAAAGCCAGTTTCGCTGTCGGTAATCTTAGTATCATCGCCATTTGTTTCTTTAGCAACAAATGGCGATGCCTTTTGGTGTTGTTTGATAGCCCTGAAAGCCAGATATAAACCAAACAATAGCGATGTAGCAGCGCCCACATACATAAAAGGTATGTTTTGAACGAATAAGAAATAATCATAAAAGCCATGAGCCAGCACTGCCGCCAAAACACCAACAAATAAATAGCCGGCCTTGTGTTCTGAGTGTTTGGCAAGACCTACAAAATATCCCATAATAACTGCAAAAACAGCGTGGGCGGGTATGGCGGTAAACATACGCAACAAGGCAACCTCTATCCCGTTGCCATTGTTGCCCAACACATACAACAGGTTTTCTATCATAGCAAAGCCCATACCTACCATTACAGAGTAGGTTATACCATCAAAGGGTTCGTTAAAGCTTTTGTTGGGGTATGCTATAAAGCGCAGGAAAAAGTATTTAGAAATTTCTTCGGCAAAGGCAACGCAAATAAAGGCATCAATGGCTATTTCAAAGTTGTTTACACTTTGGCCGCCCAGCACAATATCTTCAAGCCCACGACTTAAAAAATATGCGGGAACTACCGACGCTATGCCACCAAAAAAAGAACCTACCAACAGGCTGAACGGCTCTTTATCAAACTTATCGCGCCAGTAAATAAACAACGCAATAATAATGCAGGGGGCAACAGCAAGGGCTATAAGTATGAGTAAATCATTCATTGGCCTACAGACACAAACAAGGGATGAAGATAGGGCAAATTGTGGTAATGGTAAAAAAAATAAAGTACGGGGTAAAGCAAACCATTAAATATGCCTTATTGGTATTACATTTGCTTTAGTCATATTATGCAAAAGTTAGTAGCATTTATTCTTGTTTTAATTACAAACGGTATTGCAGCGCAACCGCCCGGCGAGGACTCTACCGCCTGGAAACTAACCTTTGCCGATGAGTTTAATGGTGACAGGATTAACCTAAGCCTATGGCGTACGAGTTTTGACTGGGGCCAGCACCCGGGCAACATGGTTTCTATTTGCAACTATAACCAGCCGAATGAGATTAAAGAACCTGAAGCATGGATTGACCCCAGCGACACACATAATGTTAAAGTATATGATGGCACCCTTAAACTATATACCCGCGAAGAGAATACCACAGGCGATTTCTGGGATTGGGATAAGGGGTATTTTAATGTTACTAAAAAGGAGGTTACCCATACTACAGGGCTCATTTTTTCGAAGCAAAAGTACTACCACGGATATTACGAAATGAGGTTTAAGCTACCCAAAGCTCCTAAATTTCCGATGACGTATGCGCCCTTTGGCCCCGACTTTTGGCTGTTTGAAGGCGACTGCTGGCACGAGATTGACGGCTTTGAATTTATAAACGGACAAGACCGTACCATTACATCAAACATACATTATGTAATACCCCCTACCATGATGGGTGCCGACACGGTTTGCGAAAATACTTTTACTACCCCTAAACACAAATCAGACTATAAGAGGTATATAAGTGTAGAAGACAATGTATGGCACACCTTTGGCTTTAACTGGGAAAAAGGCCGCGTTACGTTTTACCTTGACGGGGTTAACTATTTTACCTCAACCATGGAATATATAGACAGCCTGGCACCTATGAGGATGGTAGCCGGTATTGCATCGCCCTTAAGCAGCACCTGTGTTGGCTTAAACGGTTTATTTACCAAGTTTCCGTATGTTTTTGAGATTGATTACATACGGATTTGGGAGAAGAGATAATTGCCTCATCCAACCCTCTCCAAATGAGAGGGCTTAAATCAGAATCGATATATTAAGAATGACTTCCCCGTATTGCGCTTGCGCAAGCCACCAACACTTACAGGGGAATTTGTTATTTATGCAGCAGCGGCGGCTAGTTCTTTTTTAGCTACTATAGCATCGGCCAACCATAAAAACTCTGATACAAAGTTATGTACGCTGTTTTCAAAAAGCGGCAGTTTAAGGGTGCCATCTTCTTCAAACTTATCGGTAACATTGCCTACAGGCAGCATATAAGGTGCTACATAGCCAAACAATGCGGCTATTAAATTTTGCATTTGAACAGCAGAACGCATGCCGGCTAATGCACCAGTAGATACTGTAACAATGCCAATGGCCTTTTTAATAAACTCGGTTTTGTTATAGTAATCAACCAGGTTTTTAAGTGCAGGCGCGTAGGTGCCGTTATATTCCGGAGTTAAAAACACCATACTATCAGCCCAGTTTAGCATGCCGGCAACTTCTTTGGCAGCCACGGTAGGGTTTTCATCGCGCACATATACCTCTTCAAACATGGGTAGTTTATGCTCCATCAAATCGAGTATGCGGACTTCTACGCCGGCAACACCGTTAAACCTGTTAGCTAAATGCAACGCAACCCTGTGGCTGGTGCGGCCCTTGCGGGTACTCGAACTAATAATTAAGACTTTCATTTTCATATTTTATATTACCCTTCAAAGCCTACTTTGCGGTGGTTACCATCGCAATAGGGTTTGTTGGCCGATTGCCCGCAACGGCACAAAGCTGTTACTTTGTTTTTAATGGTTTCGTTGCCCTGGGCATCTTTTATTTTAATGTTTCCGTAAACAAGCAGCGGCCCGTTTGCCGATACTTCTACAATAGTTTCAATATCAATGGCAGGATTGGTCATTTCGCTATTGTGGTAGTAGCTAAGTGCACCTGACGGGCATTTATTAACCTGCGCTATAATTTCCTGCGTTGTGCCGCCTTCTGCTGTAATCCACGGGCGCTTGCGGGGGTCAAAAACGCCGGGGAGGCCATTAAAGCATATAGCAGAGTGTATGCACATGCTTGGTTTCCACACCACAGTAACCTCGCCGTTACTGTATTTTTTAGTTATTTCCTTATCCATTTTTAGGTTTTTTAGGGTTAAGGTATTTTAAACGGCCATTGGTATTTCAATAGCCAAAAGCTCTGTTTCTGCACTGGTTTTAATGGTAACGCTGTCAACATCCCATACACCAATGGCATCTCGCCTGTTAAGTACCTGTCCGTCAACTTCGGCCTGGCCTTCTACAACCATCAAAAACACACCATTGCCATTAGTGTTCATTTTATAGTCAACATTGCTGTTTGCATCAAAGTGCCCTAAATTAAAATAAGCGTCCTGATTTATCCAAACAGCACCTTCGTGCGTAGGCGATACTACCACCTGCCAGCTGTTTTTGCGGCCTTCAAGCGGATATGTTTTTTGGTCGTACCGGGGGGCTATGTTACGTTCTTTAGGGAATACCCATATCTGGAACAGTTTTAGCAATTCCTCTTTGCTGGCATTAAATTCTGAGTGGGCAATACCCGAGCCAGCACTCATAATCTGAACATCGCCGCGTTTAATAATGCCGTGGTTACCCATACTGTCTTTATGCTCTACAGCACCTTCTAAGGGTATAGTTACAATTTCAAAATTATCGTGTGGGTGGGTACCAAAGCCCATGCCTGCCGCTATATAATCATCATTCAACACGCGCAGGGCACCAAAGTGAGAACGTTGCGGATTATAATATTGTGCAAAGCTAAAGGTGTGCCAGCTTTCTAACCATCCATGGTTAGCATGGCCCCTGTCATCTGCCTTATAAAATGAGGTTTTCATAACAATTATATTGTTTTAAGTAAAACTATAAAATCAAAACAAGGTTTAAATTTATTGTGTCAACATTAATGTTGCAACAACAATTATGCCAAAAAGAATCTATGAGCTTCTAAGTTTATCTAATAGCAGGTTAAGCTCTTCCGCTTCTGCACTTGTAAGTCCGCTTGAGTACATCATATTATCTACACCAAACTGCTTATCAATGCGTTTCAGCATGTCTGCGCCCTTATCTGTAAGCCCTATTTGCACTTCCCTCCTATCGGTTGCCGAAGCCACCCTTATAATCCAGCCTTTATCTGCCAACTTGTCAACTATGCGCGATGTGTTTGAGTTACGGTCTACCATACGGCAGGTAATATCTTTTAAACATGCAGCCTGTGGGTAGCAGCCACGCAGTATTCGTAAAACGTTATACTGTTCGGGAGTTACGCCAAAAGGTTTTAACGATGCTGAAATGCCACAACGAACCCAACCGGCAGTAAACAAAATGTTTAACTGAGCCTTTTGGTTTTCGCTTCCAAAACCCTTGGTTTTCAATTCCTCTTCAATTCGCATTTTATAGGTTTTTTATTGATGTTTAAACAATAATTGTCAATTCATCTAAAAATTAAAGTTGGAATAATATTTCGGATTTTAAAAAACAATTACATTCGTTTTTGTTATTGAATAATAATACAGACAGCAAAAATGAAAGACAAAACTAAAAAAGCCGCCAAAACATTAAATGTAATTGGCTTAGATGAAAAAAAATGCCAGCAACTGGCCGATAATTTAAACGACCTGCTTACCAACTACCAGGTGTTTTATATGAATGTACGCGGGTATCATTGGAATATTAAAGGAGAGAAATTTTTCGAGCTTCATTTAAAGTTTGAAGAGTTATATACCGATGCTTTACTTAAAATTGATGAAATAGCTGAGCGCATTTTAACCCTTGGGCATACCCCTGTTCATAGCTATACTGAATACCTTAAAAAATCGGCAA
>CAMBQF010000010.1 GCA_945869825.1 Chitinophaga pinensis
TATCCTGTTAAGATTTTACTAACATTATCTAATTATCTAATTCGCTTATTATCTAATTTGATGTACCTTTGCAGCCATGTCTACAGCTACCCTTCCAACCCTTGAAACAGCCCAAAAACTGGGCCTTACACCCGATGAGTTTGAAAAGATAAAAGAGATTTTGGGCCGCACCCCAAACTTTACAGAGTTGAGTATCTTCTCTGTAATGTGGAGCGAGCACTGCTCTTACAAAAACTCTATCAAGTGGTTAAAAACCCTTCCCCGCGATGGTGAGATGATGTTGGCCAAAGCAGGCGAAGAAAATGCTGGCCTTGTAGATATTGGTAACGGCCTAGGCTGTGCCTTTAAAATAGAAAGCCACAACCACCCTTCGGCACTAGAGCCTTACCAGGGCGCTGCAACAGGCGTAGGTGGCATAAACCGCGATATTTTTACTATGGGTGCCCGCCCTATAGCACAGCTAAACTCACTTCGTTTCGGTAACCCCGAATCAGAGCGGACCAAGTGGTTGCTAAAAGGTGTTGTTAAAGGCATCGGCGATTATGGTAATGCCTTTGGTGTTCCCGTAGTTGGCGGCGAGGTGTTCTTTGACGAGTGCTACAACCAAAACCCGTTGGTTAATGCCATGTCGGTTGGTATTGTTAAAAAAGGCGAGACCGCTTCGGCTACATCGTATGGTGTGGGCAACCCTGTTTACATTGTAGGCTCATCTACAGGTAAAGACGGTATACACGGTGCAACCTTTGCGTCTGAAGATATTACAGAAGCATCGAGCGATAAAATTCCTGCCGTACAGGTTGGAGACCCATTTCAGGAAAAACTGTTGTTAGAAGCCTCGTTAGAGGTGATTAAAACCGGTGCCGTTATCGGCATGCAAGATATGGGCGCGGCAGGCATCACCTGCTCAACATCTGAAATGTCGGCCAAAGGCGAGCATGGCATGGTTATCTGGTTAGATAAAGTGCCTATGCGCCAGGAAGGCATGGTACCTTTTGAAATCCTTCTTTCTGAATCGCAAGAGCGTATGCTTGTAGTGGTGGAGAAAGGCCGCGAAGATGAGGTGCAGGCTGTATTTGATAAATGGGATTTAAACTGTGTGCAGATTGGGGAAGTAACCGAAGGCGACCGTTTGAAATATTACTTTAAAGGCGAAATGGTAGCCGATGTGCCTGCCGGCGATTTAGTGCTGGGCGGTGGCGCTCCCGTTTACGACCGTGAGTATACAGAGCCTGCCTACTTTGCAGAGACTAAAAAATTCAATATTGATAATGTACCTGTGCCTGCCGACTTAAAAGAGGTAGCTAACTTTTTAATTACCCGCCCTAACATAGCTTCTAAACGTTGGGTTATAGAGCAGTACGATACCATGGTAGGTACCCGCAACCAAAGTACTAATGCCCCGTCTGACGCAGGCATTGTAAACGTAAAAGGTACCGACAAAGCCTTGGCATTAACTGTTGATTGCAACAGCCGCTACGTTCACGCCGACCCTGAACAGGGCACAGCTATTGCCGTTGCCGAGGCTGCCCGTAACATTACCTGTTCTGGTGGTTTGCCAATGGGCGTTACCAACTGCCTAAACTTTGGCAACCCTTACAAGCCCGAGGTATACTGGCAATTTGTGGGTGCTATTAAAGGCATGGGCGCTGCCTGCCGAGAGTTTAACACACCCGTAACCGGTGGCAACGTTAGCTTCTACAACCAGTCTAATTTTGATGGTGAGATAATCCCTGTATTCCCAACCCCAACTATTGGTATGCTGGGTATTATTGATAATAAGGAACACCGCATGAGCCTTAACTTTAAAGCAGAAGGCCATTCAATTTACTTGGTAGGTAAATCTCGCAACGATATTAATTCTTCTGAATACATATACTCATACCACGGCGTTAAACTTTCTCCGGCACCGTATATGGATTTAGAAGAGGAGCATGCAGTGCAAGATGCAGTGCGCGCCCTTATCCACGAAGGTATTATAGCTTCTGCCCACGACTGTGCCGATGGTGGTTTATTTGTTACCCTACTTGAAAGCGCAATGATAAATGGTATTGGCTTTAGCATAGAGTCCGATGTTGAAGTGCGTACCGATGCATTCTTGTTTGGCGAAGCACAAAGTCGTGTAGTAGTTTCTGTTACCCCTGAGAAGGAAGAAGCCTTAGCTGAGTTATTAGCCGCCGCCGGTGTTGAGTTCTCTTTATTAGGAGAAACAGGTGGTAAAGACGTTCTTATCGACGACCATAACTTTGGCTCTGTAGCTGAACTGAAAAACCTTTACGATACCGCTTTAGAGAATTATTTAGCATAACTGAAAAATCGGAGACATCCCTGCAAAAGCAGGGATCTCCTACGTTGATACACAGGAAACAACTCTCCCTTATTAAGGAAGTACCTCGCGTAGCGAGGGGAGGAATTTTAATGAAGAACAGGTAATAGCCCCGGCATTTGTCGGGGTTTGTAATAAAATAAAGAATGGGCTTTAGCCCACAGTTAAGGGTGAAGAAAAATCAAATAATACAGCAGGTAGAAATTACCGATATATCGTCTGAAGGGCTAGCCATTGGCCGTGTTAACGACATGGTAGTGTTTGTTAAAGGTGCCGTACCCGGCGATGTGGTTGATGTGGAAATTACCCGCAAAAAATCAAACTACCGCGAGGGCAAAGCCATCGTTTTTCATACCCTTTCAGACAGGCGCACAGAACCCGTTTGCCAGCACTTTGGCAGCTGCGGCGGCTGCAAATGGCAAAGCCTAAAGTATAGCGAACAGCTATACTTTAAACACAAGCAGGTAGAGCAAACCCTGCGTCGTTTGTCTAAAGTAGAATTACCTGAGATTGAGCCCATCTTCGGCTCGCCCAACGAGTATTTTTACCGCAACAAAATGGATTATGCCTTTGCTAACAAGCAATGGCTTACCCACGAGGAGATGCAGGAAAACATACCCTTCACCCCGGCTTTGGGTTTCCACGTGCCGAAGTATTTCGATAGGATACTAGACATTGAAAAATGCCACCTGCAGCCCGACCCATCAAACGAAATCCGTTTAGCGATAAAGAAGTTTACTACTGAGCATAGCTATACTTATTTTGATGCGCGCCACAAAGAGGGGTTAATGCGTAACCTTATTATCCGCAACACCACCTTGGGCGAGGTTATGGTGATTGTTGTGTTCTTTTACCGCGATGAGGAGAAGATAGAAATGCTGATGCAGCATTTAAAAGACACCTTCCCCAACATTACATCCTTAAACTACATTGTAAACGAAAAGGGCAACGATACCATTTACGACCAGGATATTATTGTATTTAACGGCACCCCATTTATAACAGAGCAAATGGGCGAGCTGCGTTTTAAAGTTGGCCCTAAGTCGTTTTACCAAACCAACCCCGTACAGGCGCAAAACCTGTATAATGTAACGTTGGAGTTTGCCGGCTTGCAGGGTGGCGAAACTGTTTACGATTTATATACCGGCACAGGCACCATTGCTTGCTTCCTTGCCCAAACAGCCGCTAAGGTAGTAGGGGTGGAGTATGTGCCCGAGGCTATAGAAGATGCCCACATCAATGCCCAAATAAACAACTTGGGCAACACCAGCTTTTATGCAGGCGATATGAAGGATGTGCTGAACGATGAATTCATAGCAACCAACGGCAGGCCTGATGTTATTGTTACCGACCCGCCACGCGCTGGTATGCACGAAGATGTGGTGAAGAAGATTGTAGAGATAGGAGCGAAGCGAGTTGTCTACGTGAGCTGCAACCCTTCTACCCAGGCCCGCGACCTTGCCCTGATGGACGAGAAGTACAAAGTTGTCCGCGTTAAACCGGTTGATATGTTCCCACACACACAACACGTGGAGAATGTAGTTTTGTTGGAATTGAAGAATTCATAATTACATTTGTGCTATGGCAAATGCATCTGTCCTTACTCCCGAGCAAATAAATCAAAAAGTTAACCGTATAGCAATGCAGGTTTACGAGCGTAACCATACTGCCACATCGGTTGTCTTAGCGGGTGTAGTGGGGCAGGGCCTTAAATTCGCTCAGCGTTTGGCTAAGGCTATTGAAACGCTAAGCCCCATTAAAGTTACTCTGGTTACTGTTCAGGTAGATAAACAAAGCCCTGTGGGTAAACGTGCCCTTCTAAGCGATGATTCAGTATTACAAGAGGGTGCTTTGGTATTAGTGGTTGATGATGTGCTAAACAGCGGCCGTACGCTTATTCATGCATTGGAGCCCTTTTTAGGTACGCAGCTAAAAGCCCTGCAAACAGTTGTACTTGTAGATAGGAACCACCCATCATACCCTGTAAAAGCAGATTATGTAGGCCTGTCTATGGCTACTACCTTACAAGAGCATATTGATGTTATCCTTGATGAGGCTAACGAAGGCGTTTACCTTAATTAGTAACCAGTAATTTCTTAGTAGCAGCGTAACCCTTAGCATCGGCAATACGCACAAAGTACATACCGGGCGCATATCCTGCCAATGGCAGTTCTACCTGCGTGCGGCCTTTTATACCAAGGCTTTCCACTAGCATTCCGCTGGCATTATACACCATTAGGTTTACCGCGTTGTCAGATGTGTTAACCACAGCCCTGTCAGTTGCCGGGTTTGGGTATACAGTAATTTGCGGTGCGTTGGCCAACAATTCATCAACCCCAACAAATGGCACGGTAACAACACTGCTAATGGTATCGGCACTGCAACCGTTAGTTACTATAAGGGTAACGGTATAGCTGCCTGCTGCAGGAAAGGTATGGTTAACCACATCGCCCGTTCCGGTTTCACCATCACCAAAATCCCAGTATTCATCCTGACCTTCAACCGATGTTGAAGTAAATTCAACCGGCAGGCCTGAACCTACGGTGCTAAAATCAGCTTGTGGTGCATTAAGCGCATATAAAGTATCGTAAGCCGTAACCTGGCAGTTGGTGGTCCAGCCGATAATGCTATCAGTAAAGCTAACCGGAACATTTCCCACAGCCCCTATATATATAAAGGTATCAAGGGTATGCGGCAAAATGGCGCCTTGGGTTTCGAAGTTAAAACACTGCAATATCTGGTTGTTAAAGGCACGTTGGTTATACATACGGTCGTAGGTTACACCTGGTGCCGCAGCCGCCAGCGTATAGTTACGGCCCGCGCAGGCACTGTCAAACTCAAAGCTAATCTGTGCTCCTAAATCGTAATTTACTATAGGCTCTATGTGGAAGTCGTTGTCTGATGCAAAGAATATCATCTTGTTCCACGGCCAACCAAATTGAGCTACCGATAGTCGCTCAAAATCGCCATCACCATTATTATTTCCATATATTTTTATAGGTAGGGTGCTATCTGCTTCTAATGCTACAATATACCCGTTAAACATAGTTACCGGTTGGCTGAATAGTATGGTATACTTCATTTGGGTCATGTTTCCATTGTGGTATGATGTATCAACTTCTACCGTTCCGCTTACCAGTGGTGCGCCAAAGGGTAGGGTGTCTTGCGGACTAAAATCATACAAATGGCCTTTTATAGTTGCTGTAGCGTTGGTATTACCCAAAGCGCGGCCGTAGAAGCAAAGACCGCTAACAGTAATGCCTTGCGGGGCATTATAGTATTGTCCATACTGCAAAAAGTTGCTTTGTAAAGAAAGCGTATATTCGCTGGTTCCACTGGCTTTGGCTTGTGTGTAGCGTAAAGTATCAGGTCCGCACCCGCTGTAAAAGGGTTGGGCCGATAGCTTGAAAACAAATAAAAATGCAATGCAACAAAGGGTATAAAAGCGCATGTATGTAATTTTACCCCAATTTTACAAAATAACACAATGGCAGAAGCCGAATGGGCAGCTTTTTTATTATCGCTGGTGTATGTAGTTTTAAACGCCCGTCAAAATGTATGGTGCTGGCCCGTAGGTGCAGCATCTGTTTTGGTTTATGCATGGGTGTTTTACAGTTCAAAACTTTATGCCGATAGCGGGCTACAAATTATTTACCTGCTGTTTAGTTTTTACGGATGGCTTAGCTGGAAGAAAATCCACAACGCTCAACACAAGCCCATAAAACGTATCAGCCTGCAAACTGCTTTCTACAGCATAGCCATAACAGGTGTTTTATTTGGGTTGATATATTATATACTACATAATTATACTGATGGCACTGTCCCGCTATGGGATTCGCTGGCTGCAGCCCTAAGCTTAACCGCCACTTACCTTAGTGCCCGCAAATACATCATCAACTGGCCCTTGTGGATTTTTACCAATACCATTTATGTAGCTATATACCTATATAAAGACCTACAACTTACTGCCATACTATCAGTATTAATGGCCGCCTTAGCTGTTTATGGCTGGTGGCAATGGAAAAAAGAAATTGTAATTAGTAAATGCTCTCCCCCTGCGTAGGGAGAGTACCAAGTGTGAATACTTAGGGGAGGGGGTATATAATAATTTACGATAATTGCACTCAAGGTATTAGAAGCCCTTACTCCACCACCAGCTTACCCGTCAAAATCCCCTTCTCAGTCTGCACCTTATACATATACATACCTGGAAGCTGGTTGCCAATGTTAAGTTTATAGGTAGCACTGCCATCAACCAATACTTCGCCATAAATCAGCTGCCCACTGTTATTATATAGCTCCACTACTGCGCTTTTATTTAATGGAAGGGTAAATTGTATATTAATAACATTGTTGCCGGGGTTTGGGAAAATTTTCACGCCATCAGGCGTAGTTTCTGTTATGGCTGTTGACTCACACTCCAAGTCCATTATGCGTTGCCATAAATTATCATCAAAACCACTCAGGGCAAAATTGCTGCCGTCTGCAGCGTTACCAAAACGTACTACCACCATGTTCATAGACGGCACTACATATATCTTTTGGTCGTTTTTGCCCAATCCGGCATACGTATCTTCCGGGGCTGATGGTATTAACTCTCCGGGTATAGTAATGTTAACACCAGGCAGCCTATAGCTGCTTTTGCCATTTAGCCACCATAAATATCCATACGATTGGTTTAGGCTTTGTGATGTGTTTATCATTGCATTATAATAGGCTGTATCTCGCAATAGGGTATCGCCATTCCATATTCCCTTGTTAAGCATCATTAAACCAAACCTTGCAGCATCGCGGGGCCTACTGTAAAAAACCCCGTCAAGCCAAATGCCGCTGCTCATTCCGGTTTTAGTTTTTACCTTACTGTTAGTATATGCGTTATAGCTAACACCAGTAGCACTGGCAATAACATCCCCAATTAGTAAGTAAGGGGCATTGTGGTAGTACCAAAAAGTACCTGCGTCATTTAAATAGGTTAAGCAATTAGGGTCAGTACAGTTCAGGTCATTAACGTTATAGTCTAATCCTGTTGTCATTGTCAGCTGGTGCCATACTTTTATGAGGGCTTCTTTTTCAGGTGGCGCGTTTGTCCAGCCTTGGCCCAGGTAGGTTGCTGTTGGTTGTTGTATATCCAAAGCTCCTTCCTCCTGTGCAATGCCTGTTAAAAATGCGGTTAGGGTTTTCCCAGCCGATGCCCAGTACCATAAACTGTCTTTAGTAAATGTGCCAAAGTATTTTTCAAGCGCTATTTTACCATCCTTTAAAATGATAAAACCCTTACTGTTTTTTAGCTCCAAATAGTTAAAAAGGGTGTCTATGCGCTCTTGGCACCACCCCAGGTTTTGTGGTGAAATTGTGTCCCAGGTCGTGTTTCCGGCCGGAGGATAGTACAATGGCGTTTGAGCCTTATCTGATAAGGAAAATAGTATCAAGAATAATAACAAAAAAATATGCTTCATTTTAATATTGTTTTAATATGACTCTAATATTTAACTAATATTTAGTCAGAGATTTATTTTCTAAGACACTCGCTTTTCAATTTGGTTTAATATACAATATTAAACATCTTGTGTTGAAAACTAGGCTTGCTACTAACAAAATACAAGCGTTTTAGTTACTTAATTTGTTAAAACGTATTTAATGCATAGTGTATATAAAGTGCTATTAGCTGAATTGCCACGCATTGCTGAAGTGTTGCAGGCTTTTCCCGATGCGCAAAGGGATAAGGCATTTGATATATTGGTTGATGCATTAAAAGCGTCGCATGGTTTTGCTTCTCAGGCAGGCGAAGTGCCTGTTGCCGAAGTTAAAACTATTTTAAAGAACAAAATTCAAGAGGCAGCGGTTGAACCCAACAAGAATCAGGTTGAAACGGAAGCTTCTAAAAAATTGAGTAAATTAAGAGCTAAGATATTTGAGAAAACAACGGCAGTAACTGTTGATGATACTGAAAATGACCCTGTTATAGCCGGTTTAGATGAATTAAGCACACAGGATTTAAGTAATATTGTTTTCTATCAAAAGGGTCGAAAAACCCCGCTTAGCGATATGCTATAGCCTTTTGTTTGAAAAAAAATGAAGAATTATAGTTATTGAAAATAATTTATATATATTTACGGACAGAAAAAGAATTTGCTTATGAAAAGAATTGTACTTGGATTTTTAGCTTTATTAGCTGTAGGTGTTTCAACCTCTAAAGCTCAAAACATTGCTCCACCATTTGAACGTCAGGTAGTTGCAAGCGCAGGCCAGTATCTTGATACCCCTACCCTGAAACTTTCTTGTACCATCGGCGAGCCTATTGTTGCAACGTTAACAAACGTGAAACTTATCTTAACCCAGGGTTTTCAACAACCTCAGGAAAATGAAGTTTCTGTAAATCTGGATTTAGCCGACTGGAACATTAAAGCTTACCCTAACCCGTTTAACGATAACGTTAACATTGAAATTACCAGCGATAAATCAAGTGAATTTGTAATTGGTATTACAAACCTTATTGGTCAAAACCTTGGTATGGAATATCTTGCAAATAACTATCCTGGCAAAAACGTGTACACTTTAAATACCGCTTTTTTAACTACAGGTATGTACATTGTTACTGTTACTTCAAAAGATGGTCAACTGATAAAGTCATTTAAGTTAAATAAAATTATGTAATTAAAGGCTCGCCTTTATTAACAATGAATTTCTGATAAGTCGGTCCTCATGGACCGACTTATTTGCTTATATCAGGTGTTAATTTGTGAAAAATCAGCTAATATATATTCATGATGAAAAGTAGACTATTCAAAAAAGCGTTTGTTGCTATCCTTTTTGCTTTAGGGATAACAGCAACAGCAATTGCACAGCCTGCCCCTCCCAAGGGGATAAATTACCAGGCTGTAGTTCGCGACAACACAGGGCAAATATTAGTTAACGCCAACGTAAGTATGCGTATTTCTATTTTGTCTGGTGTTAATCAAACTGTTCAATACCAGGAAACCCACACATCTTTACAAACTAATTTGTTTGGTTTGGTTTCTTTTGTTATTGGCCAGGGCACTCAAACTGGCGGTTTGCAGCCAAATTTTGCTTCTATTCCATGGGGTTCAGCAGCTACTTACGTAAAAGTAGAGGTTGATAACAATGGAACATGGTTAGACATGGGTACAATGCAGTTTTGGTCTGTGCCTTATGCATTCTATGCCGGCAATGTATTAAATGGTAGTGTAGGTCCAACAGGTCCTCAAGGGCCTGCGGGTGGTAATGGCTCTAATGGCGCTACTGGTCCCACAGGTCCGCAAGGTATCCAGGGACCTATAGGCACCAACGGTGTAACCGGTCCTACTGGTATTGGTGTTACAGGTCCAACAGGCCCAATTGGCCCAACGGGCCCTTTTGGTGGCCCAACAGGCCCAACTGGTGCTGATGGACTTCAGGGCCCTGCTGGTCCTCAAGGTCCTCAAGGCGATGTAGGCCCTCAAGGTCCTGCTGGTGCCGAAGGTCCTCAAGGTCCTGCCGGAGCCGAAGGTCCTCAAGGTCCTCAGGGTGATGTTGGCCCACAGGGCGCACAGGGTGATGTTGGTCCGCAAGGTCCTCAGGGAGATGTTGGTCCGCAAGGTCCTCAGGGTGAAGTTGGCCCACAAGGTCCTCAGGGTGAAGTTGGTCCACAAGGCCCTCAGGGTGATGTAGGTCCTCAAGGTCCTCAGGGCGATGTTGGTCCACAAGGTCCTCAGGGTGATGTTGGTCCACAAGGTCCTCAGGGTGATGTTGGTCCACAGGGTCCACAAGGCGATGTTGGTCCACAGGGTGCTACGGGTGCTGACGGTGCCCAAGGTCCTGCAGGCGCCCAAGGCCCTACAGGTGTTGGTACTACAGGCCCAACAGGCCCAACTGGTCCAACAGGCCCATCGGGTACTACTATTACAAGCAACTTAAACCCTAACGGTAGTGTTGTGTTAGGTAACTTAATTATGCAGTGGGGTGTTGTTACCAGCACATTGTGTGGCCCTAACAGCACTACAACTGTAGGCTTTAACACTCCGTTTACTACAGTGTACAACGTACAGGTTACCCCTCGCGGTTCATCTTCAAGCCAAAAGGCCTGGACACAGGTGCAATCTGCTTCTAACAACAGCTTTGTTGTACGTATTCAGTCTATTAACTCTGATTGTATTGATGGGTTCTATTGGGTTGCTTTAGGCCAATAGTATAACATACTTTAAATTGAAAATCCCCGCTTTGTTATACAGGCGGGGATTTTTGTTTTTAGAAGTGTAGCCAGTGGAATTTAAACTGGTCAACCCTATTGTATTCTAATGCTGGAAGGGGTACTTTAAGCGTATTTAGCAATCTGAAAACTGTATTTAGGCCCTTATGTCTTGTCTTTATAGCCGCGAGGTTTATATCTAAAGAAAAATAATATTGCCTGTAACGGTCAAAATAGGGGACAGGCTGCCCGTTTACTGATGAAGGGTTGTTGCGTCCGCCAATCATACCATTAGCCCCATAACCAAGCGATAGACATAACCATTTAGGCCATTTTGTATCATGGTTATAAAACGCGGCTGGGCTTGCCGAAAGCCAATAGGTTTGCCCATTATAATCTTTCAGCCATTGTTCTTTCCATGTTTTACCCAACAGGTTTGGCCTGTATTGTGCCAGCCCACTGCTGTGGTAAGAAAATTTGAGGTTTATCCGTTGTTCTTTCCATAACAGTTCTTGCGTGGCGGCAATAGCTGTACCACTCAAATTGGCAACAATATCGCCAGTAGAAAATCCCCACTCGGCAGATAGGCCATCAAATACCTCTATTGATGTCATAAATAAAACTGATGTTGCTGAGCCCCATAATACTGCCTTTTTATTATTTAGGCCCGCCCACCGCAATATACGGGTTGAGTAGTGGGTAATATAGTAGCTTGAAAGGGTGTGCCCAACCTTATCCATCTGCATCCATTCATTATTATCATTAAATAAATGGAATTGCGATCTCGGATAATTGGCATACCAGGCATAATTTGCAGCAATCATTCCGCCGGTATAGGTTATACCAGTACCGGTGCCTATATAAATTAATCTTTTGTTTCTAACCTTTGCAGGCAGGGTGTCTTGTGCGCAAAGGCTTGTTACTGCTGCAAAAAGCAGAATTACGAAAGCGCTTAACTTTATCCGTTTAAACTTGTTCATTTATAAAGGGCAGCATTAGGCTGCTTTATTCTGCCAAATTAAATATATTTGCCACCCCAATTATATATATTTACAAGATGTTTATTCACCGAGAAGGATACAAGATAATATTGACAACGCTGCTTATACTGGCAGCCATCAATACCACATTATTTTGGTTTTTACCTGAAAAGCATTGGCTACCGCCAGCAATACTGGGTTTTTCTCTTATAGTATTAGGCTTGGTACTGCAGTTTTTCCGTAATCCAAAACGAAATACAAAGGCCAATAGCAATCAAATTATATGTCCTGCAGATGGTAAGGTTGTTGTAATTGAAGAAGTGGAAGACGAAGAATTTTTCAAAGAAAAATGTCTTCAAATATCGGTATTCATGTCTCCCATCAATGTACACGTAAACCGATACCCTATTAGCGGCATGGTAAAGCGTGTGCGTTACTATGAGGGGCTCTACCTGGTGGCGTGGCACCCAAAATCATCTACCGCCAATGAGCGTAGTGTTATTTTAATGGAAACCTTTAAAGGTCAAAAGGTAGTTGTTAAACAAATTGCCGGTGCTGTGGCCCGCCGTATAGTTTATTACTGCGAAGAAGGTGACAATGCCATACAGGGGAACGAGTTTGGATTTATTAAGTTTGGTTCTCGTGTAGACCTTTTACTTCCTCTGGGTACTAAAGTTAAGGTAGACCTTAATCAGGTTGTGCGCGGTGGTGAAACTATTTTGGCCGAATTTGAGTAAAAGCTCCAATAGAAATTTTACACCTACAATTATCGTAGGTGTAATTTGAAATAAAATACTATATTTGTACAACCGTAAAAATTATTTAAAACATGAAAAAGGCATTATTAGTTATAGCTCTAGCTTCATTTATTGGTACATCAGCTTTTGCTGTAGACCACGATAAAGGAAAAGGAAAGAAAAAAGAAAAATGTGCTAAGTCAGCATGCTGCAAAAAATCAGCTACTACATCAACAGGTGCTGCACCTGCTGCTGAGCCTGCCAAATGCGCTAGTGGCGACAAGGCTAAATGCTGCTCTAAAGCCGCGGTAGCTCCGGAAACAAAGTAGTTTTTATACTATAAATATTTCTAAAGCCCTCCGCAACTAGCGGGGGGCTTTGTATTTTAGCATACTATATAAAACCATAACTATAGTAAAAGAAACCTATAATGAAAATTTTAAAATTTGGTGGTACTTCTGTTGGTTCCCCTTCCCGAATGAAAGCTGTTTATGAGTTAATAAAAAGCAATGAGACTGAAATTATTGTACTATCTGCTGTTGCAGGTACAACCAACACATTGGTAGAAATATCGCAAGCCTTGCATGCCAAAGATACCAATAAGGCTAATGCTGTTATTGATTTGCTGGAGGAAAAGTATGGTGTGTTTGTTGCTGAACTTTATAAATCCGATGATTACAAGCAAAAGGGCAAACAACTGGTTAAATCGCATTTTGATTTTATAAGGGCCTTTACTATTGATTTATTTACTGTTAACGAGGAAAAAGCGGTATTAGCTCAGGGCGAGTTAATATCTACAGCCTTATTTCATTATATGTTGGAGGAAGATGGCTATCCGTCGGTACTAATGCCTGCGCTAGATTTTATGCGTATTGACGAGAATAGCGAGCCCGATATGGCTTATATTGAAAAAAACCTCCATGCCGAAGTAGCTAAACATCCTGATAACAAATTGTTCATTACTCAGGGCTTTATTTGCCGTAATACATTTGGCGAAATTGATAACCTTAAACGTGGCGGTAGCGATTATACAGCATCGCTAGTAGGCGCAGCTATTAATGCTGATGAAATACAAATTTGGACCGATATTGACGGTATGCACAATAATGACCCACGCATAGTGGGTAAAACATACCCTATTGCCGAACTATCATTTGATGAAGCTGCTGAGCTTGCCTACTTTGGGGCTAAGATATTACACCCTTCAAGTGTGCTACCAGCCCAGCTAAAGAATATACCAGTTCGTCTGCTTAATACAATGCAGCCCGAAGCTCAGGGCACTGTTATTAAATCCCATACTGTTGGACATAGTATTAAAGCGGTTGCGGCTAAAGATGGTATCACCACCATCAAAATAAAATCTACCCGCATGCTTTTAGCGTATGGCTTTCTTCGCAGGGTGTTCGAAGTTTTTGAGCGCTATCGTACTTCTATAGACATGATTACCACATCAGAAGTTGCTGTAGCGGTTACTATTGATAATGATCAATACTTAGAGCCTATACTGATAGAACTGAATGAGTTTTGCAGTGTAGAAATTGAATCAAACCAAAGCATTATATGCATTGTAGGCGATTTTGTGGGCGAGAAAACAGGTTATGCGGCACGTGTTTTTGATGCGTTGAAAGATGTACCCATCCATATGATATCGTATGGTGCAAGCGAGCACAACATAACCCTGCTGGTTAACTCTGGTAATAAAAAGGCTGCCTTGTTGGCTTTAAACCAGGGGATATTTGGCTTAGTTCCTGAAATGGATTTGCGTTAGCACTCTTGTTATGTTATAAAACAATAAATCCCCGTGGGTATTACCTACGGGGATTTTTATTGTTTCAGACTTCCGCCTGATATCTATGATTCGGTCGTAAGATATGCTTTGATTAAGCGAACCATAAGGTTGTTCAAATACTCAACATCGTACTTGCCTATTGTTGGTTCTATATGCGAGTTGCCAATACCGCTATGGTCTGTTAAAAACACATAAGTACCACCAGTTACAATACTTAAAAACCGCATTAAAAACTCGGTGTTTTTATCAATTCCGCTAGATGTTACCGGGATAATGCGTATTCCCTTTTTAGCTGCATTGGTAACCGCTTTTTGAATTTTGGCCAAATTCTCAGGTGTGTTATGTGGTGGGGCATCCAGCACAAGGAACATAATACGGGCAGTAGCATCTTCGCTCCAGTCGTGTTTGTTTATACCATCATCAAGGCCCTCTTCTACCGCTTCTTCAAAATCGCCACCACCACCTGCATTTTGTGCGCTAAGGTTGGTAAGCACCTTGCTCATATCATTTGTAAAAGGGAACGAACGTACAACATACTCATCGCCTTTATCACGGTATACGTTGGCACTCACGCGTATATCTACCATTTGTTCACTCTCTGCTTTAACCCGGCGCACCACATCGCTAAGTTCTTCCTTCAGGTAGTTTAATTCATCACCCATAGAGCCTGTAGCGTCTATCATAAACATAATGTCCAGCTTGTTGGCAGCTTTTGTGCCACGGGTAATGTCTACACCCACCGGGCGGATGTTTCCGGCCTCGCCTGCACTAACACTTTTAATACCACCTGCAGTTGACACGTCTATAGTTGCTCCATCAGCAGCGTCTTTATCAAACAAGCCTGCAAATAGGTAGCAGTTGCCATTATTATCACTACGGCCCTCAAAGCATACGTTGCCCTTTTTATCTTTAAGCACACACTTAACATCATTCAGCGGCTTACCACCCTGGGTAACTTTTACAAAGTAGCGTTTGCTAAGGTTGAAAGTCCAGTTGGGTTCCATACCCTTCCAGTCGCTTTTTTTGCGCACCCCTTCATAGAAATCCCAATTGCGGTTATCACTCCATTCCCCGGCTGTTAATTGCCCTGCACGGGTATCGGGTTCGCGCACCACAGCTTTAGCATCAGTATCTTTATCTACATCCAAACGGGTGCTTTTTCCTTTTACGTCAGATAGGCTTTTCTTTACGCTAACCTCTTTGCTAGGCGCCGATTTATATATCGGCGACTTTGATATTGAGCGCGAGCTGGAAGTTACTGTAATACCCGGGGCTGACTCCATTGCGCTACCGGTTGAATAACTAGGTGTAGTAGTTACAGCATCGTAAGATATTGTTTCAGACTCTGCTACAGGGGCATCAATACTATAACTACTTTTTCTTTTTGTACCAGTGTCATCGCTTTTAGAATATTTACTCTCACTTACTACTACCGCTCCCAGGCTTTTAGATGCGACGGTCATTTCTATATCAAGGGTAATTACTTTATTGTCCTCAACCTTTACATTTTCAATTATTTTTTTTTCAAAACCTAAGCTTTTAACTTCAAACGTGTAAACGCCGGGGGCAAGCGATAAGTTGTAGTTCCCATCTAAATCTGTAGCTACAGCGCCTTTGCTTTCTTTCCCTGTAAAAGCCTGTACTGTTGCTCCTGGAATGGCTTCTTTAGTGGTGTTTTCAATAATCTTGCCTTTAACGCTGCCGTTGGCAAGGGTGGTAATTAAAAACATTGCATACGTTAAGGATGTGGCTACCAGCAATGTTAACATTAGTAATGCAGCTCTTTTCATAACAATAGTGTAAAGTTGGTTTTACAAATGGTGGTTTACAAAAACTATATTCTTTACTTATCGGATGTAAAAAGGCATACCCTTTCCATAATATTAATTTTGTTTTAGTTATAATATATTGATAATCAAATTTATAAATTAGTTGTTGCGGCTACTAAATATGGAAGCAAATACAAATTCTATTCAGTTTATATTAATACTTTTGCCACTCATACTATTTGTTTTGACAGAAAAGCCAACCGTTATAACCCTGGAGATGCTGGAAGAAGGCATGGTCCTGTTATTTAATAAGCCTTTAGACTGGACCTCTTTTGATGTGGTGAACAAGGTGGGGTATACAATTAAAAACCATTTCAAAAAGAGGGTAAAGGTTGGTCATGCCGGTACTTTAGACCCACGTGCTACGGGCCTTTTAATACTATGCACAGGCAAAGCTACTAAACGTATTATTGAATTTCAGGATATGGAAAAGGTATATACTGGCCATTTTATTATCGGAAAGACCACCCCATCTTTTGATACTGAAACCCAACCCGATGCTGAATTCCCGATTGAAGGAATTACGGTAGAAAAGATAAGGGAAACGGCACTAGGATTTATTGGTGTTACAATGCAATTTCCACCCGCATATTCAGCCGTAAAAATAAAAGGGGAAAGGGCATACGATATTGCGCGCAGGGGCGAAGTGCCTGCTATACAGGCCAAGGAAGTGCATGTAAGAAAATTTGAAATTATTGACGAAATTATTCCAAGGCTTGGTTTTGAGATAACTTGCTCAAAAGGAACTTATATTCGATCGCTGGTTAATGATTTAGGAAATAAAATTGGCTGTGGCGCTTTTTTAGAAACACTGCATCGTTCATCAATTGGTCATTTTAGAGCTGATGATGCATTGGATGTAGATTTTTTTAAAGAAATCTTAAATTGATATATTTGTCAGCAATTTATGGGGATAGAGAACTTTTTAGCCTGAATGCTTGTATGTATCGTCAAAAATTCGTACTTTAGTGTTGAAATTTAACCCACCCCCCCCAATGAAGCAGTTACTATTTATATTTTATCGTTCTATGTGTCGGAGGGCATATGTAAGAACGGTATTATTATTTTTCTTTTTAACTATAACATTTTACGTAGATGGACAACAAGTTATCAATGCCGGGCCCGACCAATCAATCTCATGCGGTAGTACAACAACGCTTACAGCTACAATCACGCCGGCCCAATCAACCTCCGCATATGCAATTAGCGAAGTCGTCTACAACCCCGACCCTTATAACCAAGGTACGGTAGTTAACTTAAGCGATGATCAAAACACTACCTCACCTATACCTATTGGCTTTTCATTTTGTTATTTTGGTAATACTTACACTAATTTCTATATCAGTTCAAACAACTGGATAGGTTTTTCTCCAGGCCAAACAACAACCTGGGTTACAACGCCTATCCCTACCAATTCAGGTGCAGCCCCGCGTAATGCAATTATGGGGCCCTGGCAAGATATTTTGCCAACAACAGGCCAACAACAAATTCGTTACAGGGTTTATGGCACAGCGCCTTTTCGTCGCTTAGTTGTTTCATATAGCAATATCCCTATGTTTTCATGCACAGGGTTGTTGTATACCAGCCAAATAAAAATTTACGAAACTACTAATATAATAGAAACTCACATTGCTAATAAACCTACCTGCCCGGGTTGGAATAATGGTAATGCGGTACATGGATTGCACAATGCTAACGGTACAGCAGCAGTGATTGTGCCTGGCCGTAATAATACTCAGTGGAATACCGCTAATGAGGGGATGCGTTTTACACCCAGCGGAACTAATGCTTATACTGTAGATTGGCTAGACCCCAATAACAATGTGGTAGGTACCGGAACTTCTATAAATGTTTCTCCTGCTGTTACTACAAACTATACAGCACGATTAACTTATACTTGCGGTAATCAGCAACATACAGATCAGGTTCAGGTAGCTATCCCAAACATGCCTAATGCCATGTTTAATATATCAAGCTTTACAACCTGCGAAAACCAGCCAGTAACTGTAACCTATACGGGCAATGCTTCGCCTGCGGCTACATATAACTTTAGTTTCAATGGGGGGACAGTTATATCAGGCTCAGGACAAGGCCCATACCAGGTGCAATGGTCTGCTGCGGGTAATTATTCTGTAAGCTTAAGTGTTACCGAAAACGGATGTACATCAGCTACCGGTGCACTGCCTGTTACTGTTAATGCTGTACCTACAGCTACTTTTACAGCCCCGGCAACGGTATGCAACCCTGATACGGTTACCATTACTTATACAGGTACCAGTTTGCCATCGGCGGTATACAACTGGAACTTTAATGGTGGCAATATTATTTCAGGAACAAACCAGGGTCCATATCAAATTTACTGGCCTACAGTAGGCGCTAAAAATGTTACTTTAGATATTACCCAAAACGGATGTACTGCTACACAGGTAGTAAATACCGTAAATGTATATAATACCCCAACAGCAAATTTTTCTGCCGTATCGGGCGTATGCGAAAATACCGCTAACACGATTACCTACACAGGTAATGCAACCCCGGCAGGAACTTATAACTGGAATTTTAACGGAGGTACGGTTATATCTGGTTCGGGTCAGGGGCCTTATCAACTTTCATGGGCCAATGCAGGCACATACAACGTCAGCCTTTCTGTTACTGAAAATGGCTGTTCATCGCCTGTAATAACAAACCCTGTAGTGGTTAACGATGTGCCGGTAGCTTCTTTTACTTTACCTGCAACAATATGCCAGCCTGACATTGCCAATATTGTATTTAATGGTAATGGCCTTTTAAATGCATCTTATAACTGGAATTTTAATGGAGGTACTGTTGTTTCTGGTTCAGGTCAGGGGCCATACCAGGTGCAATGGAATACAGCTGGCGTTAAAACAGTATCGTTAACTGTAACCCAAAATGGTTGTGTTTCTAACACAGCTAGCAATAATGTTACAGTATATGTTGTTCCAACAGCTAACTTCACCTTAGCACCATCATCGTGCGAGGATATAGCCCTGCCTGTAACATACACAGGCAATGCATCTCCTGCTGCTACCTACAACTGGAATTTCAACAATGGTCAGGTAAATTCAGGCACAGGTCAGGGCCCGTACCAGGTGCAATGGAACCCAGGTAATTATAATGTAACATTAACTGTTTCTGAAAACGGCTGTAATTCAGCACCTCAATCAATTCCACTAAGCATTTACCAAATACCAACCTCGTTTTTTACTGTAATATCGCCTATTTGCCAAAACCAGCCTACTGTTATTCAGTACACCGGTAATGCAAGCAGTCAGGCTAACTATACCTGGAACTTTGATAATGGTGTTGTACAACCTGGCTTTAATTACGATTTATATAATGTAGTTTGGTCGATACCGGGTACTAAATTTGTATCATTAGATGTAACTGAAAATGGTTGCACATCTACCCAAACAATAGAACCTGTGGTAGTTGATACTGTGCCAAACGTGGATGCTGGTTTAGACGTTGATTTTTGTTCTGGCGATAATGCACAAATTGGTTCTGCAGGCACAGTTGGTTTTAACTACACTTGGTCTCCGGTTACTGGTTTAAGTGATGCTTATTCATCAAACCCAACTGTTACACTGGTTAATAATACCACCGCACCTATTGTATACCAATATATTTTAATAGCTAATAATAACGGTCTTTGCAACTCTTACGACACTGTATTAGTAACCGTAAACCCGTTGCCAACAGTAAGTTTACCTAGCCAGCCTGGCCAGTGTTTTGGCGGTAACGAGTTTGTTTTTACTCCAACAGGCAACTTTAGCAATAGTGCTGTTTTTGACTGGTATATTGATTTTGTATCTACAACTACTTACAACAGCAACCCGGTAAATAAATCATTTGATTCTCCTGGAGATCATGAAGTAACAGTAACTGTTACTGACAATGGTTGTGTAAGCGCTACATTTGTTGATACTGTTACGGTGTTTGAATCGCCAGTTGCTGATTTTATAGGCACAAATGTTGTAGGCTGTTTGCCGCTTAAAGCGCAGTTTACCAATTTAAGTACCAGTACCTCGCCTATTACTTCGTACAGCTGGGATTTAGGCGCAGGTACTTCTACCGATAGTGACCCTTCATTTATCTACACATCGCCTGGTGTGTATGATGTGTCATTGGCCATTACAAATGCTGATGGATGTACCAGTGTATTTGCAATTTTTGCTTATGTAAATGCTAACCCGATTCCGGTAGCTAATTTTGTTGCCAGTCCCGAAGAGGTTGACTTAATATTCAACCCCTACGTTGATATTGTTAATTTGTGTACAAGCGGTACCAGCTTTTGGTACAACTTTGGCGATAATAATATTATGACAAATGCAAACGGCCAGCACCGTTATGAGGATACCGGTAAATATGTTATTACCCAAGTGGTAACTAATGCTTTTGGTTGCATGGATACAACTACACGGTATGTTATAGTTAAGCCATCGCACACTTTTTATGTGCCTACTGCGTTTACACCTAATGAAGATGGTTTGAATGAAATATTTAAGCCACAAGGCTATGAGATTGAAAATTTTAGTATGAGTATTTTTAACCGTTGGGGAGAATTGGTTTTTTCTACAACAGACATAAATGAAGGCTGGAATGGTACGTATAACAACGTAATGAGCGAGCCTGGAGTATATACCTGGAGGATTCAGTATGAGAGCAATGCTATGAAATCTGAAGGCCGGCAGGTAAAAGAGGGTATTGTTACCCTCCTTCGATAAGCATATCTTTTAGAGGGTTAAGTTTCAATAAGCTTCAGGCCGTGTGGGAAACTATACGGCTTGTTGCTTTTGTAACGTATGATAAAAAATCCCGCGCTGTTGTGTGAGATTCTCTATGAATCAGAATGCGTAACCCATGTTAAAGCCTAACCAAAACTTGGGGCCAACCCTGTTTAAGCGGTTAAACTCAAAGTTTGATTCATTAACCGGAATATTTACACCATAATGGTTGTATTTTATGCCTATGCCGGTAAAAATATCAACAGCAAAGTGCCCGCCAATAATAAATTGGTAGCCGGCCAAAGCACTGGCACTGCTATACGATGCCTTAAAGAAATCGTCATTTTTATTAGTATCGCTTATTTTGGCGTGGGCATATGATAAGGTGGGAGCAAGGTAAAACCCATGCACACCCGGTTGATTTTTCAAGAAGTAGAGTTTATATGCAGCCTGCACACGGTATCCACCAACACCCAGCTTTACATTTTCATCAATCAGATTTATTGCATACCGTTCAAATAAGCCAACAAATGGGCTTTTGCCAAGGTATGCTCCTGTTATTTGTAAGGCAGTGCGTTTTCCGGTTTTTTGCTCGTAAACAAGGCGATACTCATTTGTAAAAGGTATTTGCCCACCCAGTATGGGCAATAAATTTGTTTTGATAACATGCTTGGGCCCATCATTACTAACAGGTTTGGTACCTTGTGCCATACCAGGCAGCGCAATGCCCATGGCAGCAGAAATAATTAACGCTGATACCTTCATAATTATAGTTTTTACAGGCATAAAAAAAGCCCCAGTATTAGGGGCTTTTCAAATATTGTTCCAAAGTATTATTTGGCGCTTGAGTATAGCTTAGCTACAGCATCCCAGTTGATTACATTATAAAAGCCTGTAATGTAATCTGGGCGTCGGTTTTGGTAGTGCAGGTAGTATGCGTGTTCCCATACATCAAGGCCTAAAATAGGCGTGCCTTTTACATCGGCAATATCCATTAATGGGTTATCTTGGTTTGGGCTAGATGTAACTACAAGTTTACCATCATGTACCAATAGCCATGCCCAACCCGATCCAAAGCGGGTAGTTGCGGCTTTAGTAAACTCTTCTTTAAATTTATCAAAAGAACCAAATGCTTTATTGATGTCCTCTGCCAGTTCGCCGGTTGGTGCACCGCCAGCATTAGGCCCCATAATGTTCCAAAAAAAGCTGTGATTCCAATGTCCGCCGCCGTTGTTACGCACTGTCGGCGATAGTTTGCTGATGTTTTTAAGTAGCTCTTCCAAGCTTTTGCCTTCCCACTCAGTACCATTTATCGCGTTGTTAAGATTGGTAACGTATGCCTGGTGGTGTTTGGTATGGTGTATTTCCATTGTGCGCGCATCAATATGTGGCTCAAGCGCTGCATACTCGTAAGGTAATTTTGGTAATTCAAATGCCATGGTTATAATATTTAAAGTTTGATTTGTTTAACACTGCTAAATTAACACTTATTATAACCAATATGAGCCCTGTTTGTTGATTTTTAGTTTTCAGGCAAAAAACTGAAAATTATAAATTTAATAGTATTATTTTAGTGTTTTAGCCAGGGCAAAAAAAAACTGCATATAAATAAATTTATATGCAGTTGGCTCGGAAAGGCTTAATTTCCGAATAGTTGGAAAAGCAGTGAGACAAAAGTCAACTAAATAAATTGCATATGCAATACACTAAAATATATTTTTTTAGCGTTTATTTTTAATATTTTACACTTTTAGGTAATTTAATTTATTGCATTTTAAGCCTTTTACACCAAAAGTGTAATGATTTTAATTTTTATCTTCAAATATTACACAAAAGTGTAAAAAAAATTCAAAAATGACTAAAAAATTACACTTTTAGTTAAAAATTGATTATTAAAAACTTATAATAAATTTTGATTTAATTGTAGTGAAAACTAATGTAAGTGTAATAAATTAGGCTCACGATTTAGACAGAGCATGAACGAACCGATTAGCATAGCATTAGCAGACGATAATTACATATATCGCGTAGGATTTAAGCGGGAACTTAAGAAAATAGAGGCCAACATTAAATTGATTTTTGAGGCTGAAAATGGAGAGGACTTGATTGAAAAATTGAAATCTCAACGCCCTGATATTGTGTTAACTGATATGCTTATGCCCCGCATGGATGGGGTTGATGCTACGCGAATTATTAAAAAAGAATATCCAACATTACTGGTTGTTGGTTTATCAGAAATGCATACCAACCCTTATGTTGATGATTTTATTGAAGCCGGAGGCAATTCGTATCTTTCAAAAGAATCTTTACATGTAGATTTTTTAAATGCGGTTGAAGATTTAATAACCACAGGATATCATTTTAATACTACGTTTACTAAAGAGAAAGTTGAATCTGTATTAACCAAACTTGGTAAAAAGCTTATTTTGAGGGATGGTAAACGCTTTAGCGAAAAAGAAGTATTGGTTATGCGCCTTATCTCTCAGCATAAAACAATTAACCGCATGGCCGAAGAGTTAAACATGTCTGTTGAAAGTATCAAGAAATATAAAGCCAGCCTGCATAATAAACTTAAAGTTAAAAAAGATTCGGAGATTATGGCTTATGCTATTAAAATGGGCTATATAGATATGGATGAATGAACCAGCGCTTTCCCACACCCATATTAATAACCTACAGCGCCAACTATTTTATCAGTGCAACCTCATTTAGTTCAACCTTTTCATACTCATTTAACCGGCTTAGGTCTATAACTGTAATTCCATTTTGAACATTGTTAAGCAGGCTTACATATTTAGCGCCCCAAACAATTTCTTGGTGCATATATGATGAGCGTTTATGTACATCCTGAGAGAAGGTGTCGTCAAACCCTTTTAACAATAACATAATCTCGGCATTACTTTCGGCAATATCTGTTTGGTTCATACCCCACAATGGGCTTTTTTCATCAATAGCGTGCACTATGGTCCACGTTAACGATAAAAAATTAATTGTGCTTAGTTCAAGGTTAAGCGGGTAAAAGCGTCGTATACTACCATTGCCTTCATCCACATTCATTGCTATAATTACTTGCGCATCAACATTGTTAAGTACATGTTTTTTGGCATGGGCAACCCTAAACATTAGTGCATTTATGCCTTTGTAGGGCGCTATAACTGCAGAATCACTAAATATTAAATCGGCTTTAGCTCTAGAAAAGCGCCCGTATAATAAACCTGTAGCCAATGCAAATGCCATTAAACCCGCTAGTGATTCTACCGCCGCAACTATATTGGTAGCAAAGCCCGTAGGGTTTACCCTACCATAGCCAACGGTGGTAAATGTTTGGCAAGAAAAGAAGAAGGCCTCCCAAAATGAGCCTAAAGTATTTTCAGGGCTTATGCCCCCTAAATGGTCAATACCAATTATATAATATATGCTTGCAAACGCAAAATTCATCAAGGTATAAAACAAGATAATCAACCAGATAAATCTGGTTGCCTTCATGGTAATCAAATCATGATAGATGCTGGCATGCATAAAATAGGGCAGGCCGCGTTTTTTTACATTAAATGTACCATCGCGGTTTATGTAACGGTTGTTATCGCCAACAATACGGGTTCCAAACCCAAGCTCTTTAGAGTCGCGGTTGCGCAGGCTGTTAAACTTCATAGCTAATTGTTAGGTGCTAATAATGAACTTAAAGGTACAATGTTTACCCCTTTAAAATAAAAAGAGATAATTTGTTTGTAGCCATAGCCTTTTCGTGCCATGTTCGATGAACCTTCCTGGCAAAGCCCCACACCATGCCCGTAGCCGCGCCCACATAAAAACACATCATTGCCAGACTTGTATACTGAGAAAAATGTAGATCGCAATTTTAAGTCGGAACGCATTTGCTTTAATGGCACCTTTTGATTTTTTGCAACGTAATATAACATGCGCGTTGGCTGGTCGAATTGAAAGAGCAAAGTATCTTTGTCGTTAGGCTTAATACCGGCCATGCCCATAAAGTATTTAGTCCATTCATCGGCCTTAATGCATTTTTCCCAATAAGCACCAGGGCTGCTTGTACAAAAAGTATCGGTAATGGATCTTAAGTAAGGTACTGCATGGTTCCAAACATCTTCGCTATTGGCAGTTTGCCCGCCGCAATTGGCGCTAAAAGCAGCATCAATGGGTTTGTTGTTGTAAGTTACTATTTCGCCACGGGTTAGCACAGTAGCGCTGTCTATAGCATTATTTGGTTTGCCCTTGCCATTGTATACCTGGCAATGCACCTTATCGCATAAATTAAAAAACTCTGCCTTGTGCTTGTTTATATTAGTAAGCGCATACGTGCGCGATATTACGGCCTGCACCTTATATAATTCCAACGTATGATCTTTTCCTACTTCGGCACGCAGTACATCATCAACATATTGTTCTAGTAAAACATAATTTACAAACTTAACTTTTCCATCATTAGCAGCCATACGCAGGTTTCCATCGTATATCGGTGGTACCTTTACCGTAGGGGTTAGTATAGTAAATGTTGCGGTACTATCTAACCCTTGCAGGGTTACGTTTTTAGATTCTGTTATGCCAGTGTCGTTTTTAAAAATCAGTTTCCAGCTGTTTACGGTAAACGATATTAAATCGCCATCGGTAACTACCCTAACTGTATCATTTTTTTCATCTAAAAGAAAGTACCGCCCTGACTCAATTTTAATTTGAAAGTCTTTTATTGTTTTATCGCCTAAAATGCCAATAGCCAGTTGCGGGTTGACCGATGTTATCTGACCCTTACAAACTGTTGTTATAATAATCAGGTATAAAAGGAAGGTACGTTTCATTAGTTATTTAAGTAATCAATAATAATACCAGCAGCGCGCGCCGAAGCGCCAGTGCCGCCCAGTTTTTGTTTTAGCTCATCATAATCGGCCAGCATACGGTTTCGGTTTTCTTCATTTATTATAATAGCGTCCAATTCTTTTTGCAGGTTATGAGTGGTAAGTTCATCTTGAATCAGCTCTTTCACCGCGGGCCTGTCCAGTATCAGGTTTACTAATGATATATATTTTACTTTGATTAGTTGCTTGGCAATTAAATACGATATATTGCTGCCTTTGTAACAAACAACCTGTGGCGTATTAAGCAAGGCTGTTTCCAGTGTAGCCGTGCCCGATGTTACCATGGCGGCAGTAGCATTGGTAATTACATCGTAGGTTTTACCGGTAACAAACCGCGCACCGGTTTTCCCCAATAATGGTTTATAAAATTCAGCTGTTTGGCCCGGGGCACCTGCTACTACAAAATCAAATTGTGGAAAGTAGGGCATAGCACTCAGCATTATGGGCAGCATCTTTTCTATCTCCTGCTTACGGCTGCCGGGTAACACTGCTATGTATGGCTTCTCAGGCCTATTGGGTAATGGCCTTTCAGCAATGGCATCAAGCAAGGGATGTCCTACAAAGTGTACTTTGTAGTTAAAGCGTAGGTAAAACTCTTCTTCAAACGGCAGTATTACCAGCATCAAATCAACGTTGCGTTTTATCTGGTGTACACGCGACTGTTTCCATGCCCATATTTGGGGTGATATATAATAAATAACTTTTATGTCTTGCTGTTTGGCCCACTTGGCAATTCGCAGGTTAAAGCCCGGATAGTCTACCAATATAATAGCATCGGGCTTATATGCCAGTATATCCTGCTTGCAAAAGCTAATGTTGTTTAATATAGTGCGCAGGTTCATGGTAACTTCAATAAAGCCCATAAAAGCAAGTTCGCGGTAGTCTTTAACAATGTCTGCCCCCTGTTTACGCATCAAATCGCCACCCCAAGCGCGGAACTGTGCACTGGTATCAGCTAATTTAATATGCTTTATCAGGTTAGATGCATGCAAATCGCCAGAGGCTTCGCCTGCTACTATGTAGTACTTCATTGTTCTTAAAATTAATCCATCTAATAGTGCTATTAAAACTTCATTTTTAAATGTATAAACAGACAAAATGGCTTGTTTATTGATAAGTAAACGACAAAAAGTCGTATTTTGTTGCTTGGTATTGAATTTGAAATAAGGATTATATCAATTATAAACTTAAAAAAATTAAATACCATGACACTAGTAAAATTTAAAAAGAATGCTCCTGCCGACTTTATGAACTCGTTTTTTAACGATGTATGGAGTAGTGAGTTTACTCCACTAAACCGTGCTTACGGTCGTTCTGTAGCTGTTAACATTGCCGAGACAGACCAAAACTTTACCTTATACTTTGCAGCCCCCGGCTTTACCAAAGAAGGTATAAAAGTAAAATTAGACGGCGACACCTTAACTGTATCTGCTGAAGCGAAAGCAGAAAATGCAGAGGTTAAAGAAAACTTTAAGCGCCGCGAGTTTGTACACACATCATTCAGCCGCTCTTTTACATTACCAGATACTATTGATGGCGAAAAAATTGAAGGCAAATACGAAAACGGAATTTTATCCGTTGTATTACCAAAAAAAGCGAATGATAAGCAAACAAGCGTTCGCGAGATTAACTTAAATTAAGACCTTATCATACAGTTTGTGAACAGTTAATGGCCTTGGTCTCTATGAGATTGAGGCCTTTTCTTTTTTAGTTCACCAGCATAATTTTGGTTACGTTGGTTTGCGTACCATCAGTATTGGTGCTAAATACAAGGTAAACGCCTGTTTTAGCGCGGTCGCCGTTAAAGTCGTTTCCATTCCATACGGCAGTTCCGCCATTGGCCCTGGTCTGGTAAACCACGCGGCCGGCAATATCGGTTATTTTAACGTCGGCATCGCGGACTAGTCCTTTTATAGCAATAGGGCCTGTATAGTTTGGCCTTACAGGATTTGGGAAAGCGTAAACTTTACCATAGGTATCTAATCCTTCAGTAGCATCACCGCGGTACGATACCAAGCCCTCATCAGTAGCAATAAAAACCTCGCCGGTTTCAGAGTTAATAGCAATACTGAATATAGTGTTAGACAACAATGGGCTATTATCAATATTGAAATTATATATCTGCTGGCTACCATCGGCAGATATTAAAAACACCCCGCCCTTTTCTGTTCCAATCCATTTACGGTTTGCACCATCAACCACAATACAGGTAATTTTTTCGTTTTCTAACAAGGGGTAAAAAAAGCCCCCTTCTACAATACCTGGCTTTTGTGCATCAAAATTGCTGCCAGTAAAAATAGCCTCTGGCGAGTAAAATACGCATACCCCTTTGCCTGTGCCCACCCAAACCTGGCCATCCAAATCTTCAACAACTACACGAACATCCTCGTCGGGCAAAGCACCTGCCCCTGCTGATGTGGAAAGTATACGGCGCTTATTGGCAGGTATGGTTCCATTCTCATCTTTAAATACCAATATGCCCCCCCCCCGAGCCAGTACTGCCCATTTTTGCCCATAGCTGTCTATAATTAAGGGTCCGGTAAATTTGTTATTTAATAGGGTGCCAAAGTTAAAGGCGGTAAATGTTCCGTCTTTGGTACGGCGTATTATACCACTTTGATTGAAGGCATTGGTAAACCAAAGGGTGCCGTTAGTTTCAAAAGCGGCGCCGGCTGTATAGGTTTGTCCCTGGCCAACTAATATGGTATTGCTACTATTTGCTGCTGTGTATCTTATAAACTCGTTGTTTTTAAACTCTATAAGCCCACGGCCCCACGATGTGAAATAGGCGTGGTTAGGGTCGGTAGGGTCTATTGCGGCAGCCATATAATCCCACGAGTTATTTAAGACTGTATCAGTAGCACGTGTGCGGTTCATCCAGTTAGAACCATCATATACAGATACCTGGCCAAAGTTGAAAGGGCTTTGGTAGTATATCGTTCCACCGGGCACTGTCCATAACTTACCTTTGTTAAAAACCATGTTTAACGTACCTTTTTGCTGCGGGCCAATAGGGGTAACCCTTTGCTCAGGCAAGTTACCGCCACTAACATAGGCGCCGTTGTTCTTATCAGCTACCCACAGGTTGCCTAAGTCATCATATGTAGCTTCGTTAGGGTTTAGTGTACCATCGTTAAGTACAGTAACCTGGTATTGTAAATTTCCGGTAGCATCATAAACGTAAGATCCTAAATAGCAGCTGACAATAAGCTTTTCGTTAGATGCTATAAGTGTATTTGTGCGGAAATGAAAATCGGCAGAACGGTCTACCCAATCAGCACCATTGTAAACAAAACAGGTGTCGGTTGTTAAAGTAGGGTTTGAGTAGTTGGCATATAGTTTATTGTGCACAAACACAACTGCATTTATTCTGCTGTTTGTTCCGTTTGGCAAGCCAGTATCAACTGACCAGTTGTTAAAATCATTTAAAAAGGGATTACTCAATTGGGCTTTGTATAAGCCAATATCAGTTGCTGCGTAAAGGTAGGTGCCATCTGTAGCTGTCTGGCTTACGTTTATATTAGAGCCGTTAGGGCCAATAATATAAGTTTCTTCAAATTCTTTATTGGGTATGTTGAATACAGAAATACCAAAATTAGTTGCTATATAAGCCTTCTCGCCAATAAACATAATGTTGTTTATGGTCTTTTTACCTAATATGCTGGTGCTGCGTTTTATATCAGAATAATTCTCAATGGTTTTGCCGTCAATTATTAAATCCATGTTGCCATTGTTGTAGCCAATAACAAGGGTTTTTAGGTTTTTATTGTAGCGCACAACGGTAGCGCCAATGTCAGAGAGGCCTGATACTTTAGACAAACGGGTTACAGAATTATCAACAAGGTCGTAATAAAACACACCTGTCTCAGCAGCTACATAAATGCGGTTTCCGGCAGGAGCAACGGAAAGGCCTTTGTTGTAAGGTAAATGGTCCCTCCACTGGCCAACGCCAACCTGCTGTGCATTTGCAAAAAGCACAACAAATATTGATAATGATAATAAAACAAGCTTCTTCATTTAATATTATATACCTGCTAAACGCAGGAAACGTAAAATTATTTCTTATAAAAATTCATTTCCGAAATATACTTATAAACCGCTTCAGGCAACATAAACCTCACACTTTTACCCTCTTTAATGGCATTACGTATGTATGTGGCCGATATTTCCATTAAGGGTGCATCTATCCACATTACCCGTGGGTGGTTTTTCAGGTTGCCCCCGTCATAACCAGGGCGCGGGTATACATACAACTCGCTCAGATCTATTAGTTGCTCATAGTTTTTCCATTTGGTAAAACTCTCCAGATTGTCGGCACCTAACAGCAATTTAAAAGTATGTTTGGGGTATTTTTCAGTAAGCCGTAAAATAGTATTTATGGTATACGATGGAACAGGCATTTTAAATTCAATATCAGATACCTTTAGCTTTTTACAATCGTCAACCGCCAGTTTAGCCATTGCCAGCCTGTGGGTGTTAGATAGTAAGGTGCTTTTATTTTTAAACGGGTTGTGCGGAGACACTACCAACCATACCTGATCAAGCCCGCTGTTTTCTGCAATATATTCAGCTATAACTAAATGCCCTGTGTGTATGGGGTTAAACGAACCGAAGAATAAACCAACCTTCATATTACAAAAGTATGAAATTGGGATGCTGTTAGGGTTAAATAATTTTCACGGAATAGGTTTTTGAATTGTTTTTGTATAAGTTTGAGTAAACCAAACATCATTATTTATGAAGAAAATATTACTACTAATTTCAGTTTTAGCGGGTTTTGCAGTAAATGCGCAAGCTCCACCACAAGGTATAAATTATCAGGCTGTAGCCCGCGATAATACTGGTAGTATATTGGCAAATGCTACTATATCAATAAAATTCAGTATTATTAATGATTTAGTAAACAACGTTACATTGTACCAGGAAACTCATACCAATGTTGTTACCAACCAGTTTGGCCTATTCTCTTTAGTTATAGGGCAGGGAGCGCAAACGGGTGGTACGTTGCCTAATTTTACCGCTATACCTTGGGGCACGGTTACACCTTTTTTAAAAGTGGAGGCTAACCCCGGAACAGGTTTTATAGATATGGGAACGATGAAATTTTGGAGTGTTCCGTACGCAATGTACGCCGGTAATGGCGGAGGTGGCGGTGCCACCGGTCCAACAGGTCCTACCGGTGTGGCAGGCGTTGCAGGCCAAAATGGTTCTACTGGCCCTCAAGGCCCTGTAGGACCAGCAGGACCTACCGGACAACAAGGTCAGCAAGGCTTAATAGGCCCCGGTGGAGCTGCAGGCCCAACTGGCCCACAAGGACAACAAGGAGCCCAAGGCCCGGCGGGAGCCCCAGGTGCAGCTGGTGCGCAAGGTCCACAAGGTAATCAAGGCCCAACAGGTCCTGGTGGGTTAAATGGTATAACGGGCTCTACAGGACCTCAAGGTCCTACAGGTCCATCTGGTGCTAACGGCGCTACAGGCCTGCAAGGTCCAACAGGCGCATCGTTAAGTATGGGTATGTTTACACCTGTTGATGTTGTTAGTGGCTCTGGCTCTACAGGTTGGACTACCTACAACGCAGTAGGCTCTGTGCCAGCTGGTACACGTTTTGTTATTTTAGAGGCAGAGGTTGCACAGTCTGGCCCCGATGGCGGCGATGTTGATTCGCACATCAGAATCAGATCAAGCACCGGACAACCATCTTTTATACTGCTAAGGGCCAGAAATGCTGGCGATGGAGATAATTCTGCATGGGCAGGGCAGGGTATATTCCCGGTATCAGCAACAAGTACTTTTGATTATATTATAGAAGCCCCTGGTTTTAATGGTGGTTATACCCTTAGGTTAATTGGTTACATACAGTAATCTTCCTTTATTACTGGCTTGTTTTTTGTAGGGCTAACCACATGGTTAGCCCTTTGTTTTTAGGCAAACTGGTAAAATAAAGTAATTTAGCCAGCGTTTACACCTCGTGACCAAGTCGATAGTAAAATATAAAGTACGCCTAATGCGCTTTGTTTTTGTGGCAGGCGTGCTGCTGGCTATTGGTAAATTTATAGCATATTTCTTAACACACTCCAACGCCATACTAAGTGATGCGATGGAATCTATAATAAATGTGGTTGCGGGTGCTATAGCAACTTTTGGAGTTAGTTTTGCTGCCCAGCCAAAAGATGAAGACCACCCTTACGGTCATGGGAAAATTGAGTTCCTATCGGCAGGGGCAGAGGGGGGATTAATTTTTTTGGCCGGCCTTTTTATTATATATAAAGCCATTGCCAGCTTTTTTGAACCTCAAGAATTTCACAACCTTGATATTGGTATAATACTAACAGCAGCAGCAGGCTCTATCAATTTTTTGCTTGGCGGGTTATTGTTAAGGGAAGGAAGGAAACACCATTCAGCTTTGTTAATTGCCGATGGTAAGCATTTGCTTACAGATACCGTTACCAGTATTGGTGTGGTTGCGGGTGTATTTGCCGTGTATGTTACTGGTTATGAATGGTTAGACAGTGCTACCGCCATTGTATTTGCCTTGTATATTTTATATACTGGGTATAAGTTGGTGCAAGAGGCTACCGTTACCCTGCTGGACAAGGCCGATTATGATAAACTGAAAGAACTGGTTAAGCTGTTTAAAGAAAACAGGCGCGAAAAGTGGATAGATATACACAACCTACGCACCCAAAAGTATGGAACTGATTTGCACGTAGATTGCCATATTACACTGCCATGGTACGATACGTTAGAAGAATCGCATAAAGAGGTAGATCACCTGCGAGATATGGTGCAGGAAAACATGAAGTACGATGTGGAGTTTTTTATCCATGCCGACCCTTGTGTGCCGCCCAAAAGCTGCGAGGTTTGCACATTAAAGGACTGCCCGGTGCGCCGTGCGCCGTTTATACGTAAAATAGACTGGTCCTTGGAAACACTGCTGCCTAACCAAAAGCATAGTATTAAAGAAGGGGAGTAGTTTTATTTAAGCAATAGCTCTATGCGTTCTGCATAAATAAAGTAGGCAATAAATACAGCACCTATAGCCAAAACTAAAACCCCAGCTGCGGCAATATCTTTTATTAACCCCGCACGCAGGTCTTTTTTAGGATGAAGTAAATCAATAGTACGTTCAATAGCGGTATTAAAAAACTCGGCACCTATAACCGATGCTACAACCAGGGTTTGCACCATCCACTCAAAGCGCGTTATATGGAAATAAACCCCGGCAAATGTGGTTACAACCAAAGCGGCAAGGTGAATTTGCACATTGGTTTCGTGCGTAATAACGTGTATCAAACCTTTAAACGAATAGCCGAAGCTTTTGATAAGGCGTGTTATGGAGAATAGCTGTTTCATAGCGGTTTATATTTAACCATTCTTATGCCATCAATATTTTCAACAGAATGTTCAACCCCATCAATAAAATAGCTTGTCCTTTCGCCTTCGGGCACTCTAATCCATAGTGTTTCTTTAAGCAATGCCTTTGGGTGCATTTTTACTGTTATGTTTTGCTGCGCGCCGGCAACCTGCTCAACCTCAGCACCTGGAAATATATGCCCACCACCGCCTGCAATGCAGAAACCAGTATTTATCTGCTCTAAAAATACCTTGGTTTGGTATCCGTTTAGCTTTACCGTTGTAGGCTGCTCTATCTTTTTAGTTTCTGAAGAATAGAATTTAGCCGCGTCTTTAATTTCAAACGTTGCGTCTTTTTTGCCCAGGTTTATAAATACGCGGTAGTATAAACTCTGTATACGTATGCGTACATCAAAAGCCATCCCTTTTCTGTTTACAAAGGCTGTTTGCTTTTGCACATGGGGGAATGTAGACTTATACAGGCGCATGGTTTCATCATCGTACTCATTTATATTATCTGAGGTAAATACCAAACCGCCAAAAAGAAGGTTGGTTACCAAAAGCGTGTATTGCTGTTTTTTGCTTAGCCTGTTTTTCTTTTCACGCAGTATAAAAACATCGGGGTCGTTTAGGAACACTCGGCCGTTCATAGCCCTGCGGTTAATAGTGTCAAGTAAGGCATTATTGGTAGAAATACGCTCGCGCAAACCCACTGCCTTACCCGATTTTAACTCCCAGCCCAAGCTAATGTCAGAGCCTATGCGGCAATAATCTACCATTCCATATGCAGGGGCTAAAGGCACCCCACAGCCCAATATTATTTTATCGGTACAAATTCGGCGGAGCAGTTGCATGGCATCCCGCATAATCTCTCCACGGGTTTTATCCCTTCGGGGAATAAGTCCTGCAGCAAAAAGAAAATCGAGTTTTACCATATCAAAACCCCAATTGGTAAATATGGTTTTGAAAACTTCTTCCAGGTATTTTACAACATCATCGTTATAAATATCAAGCGCATAGTACCATGCGTTTTTGCCTTTGCCCCAACCCGGGTTGTAACCAGCGTGTATCAGGTGGTGGCTATCAATCTTTACCAACCAATCGGGGTGTTTGGCAAATAATTCAGAGTTGCCCGATGCTATTAATGGCGCCAGCCATAAACCGGCTTTGTAGCCTTTAGCATGGATATTATCAGTTAACGCTTTTAAACCTGATGGGAACTTCTTATTCACCTGTAACCAGTCGCCGGTTTTTTCCTGCCAACCGTCATCAATCTGAAAATAATCAATGGATATTTTATGCTTATCAAAGGCCGCGATGTTTTCATTGATTACCTCCTCGCTAATGTTGGTATAGTGATAGTACCAGCTGGTCCAGCCTGTCGCAGGCTTGGCTTTTTTATCAAGTGGCGGCATAGCGGCGTAGTAAACCTGCCATGCGCTATCTTCAAAATCTTCGCACTCGAACAATTCAAAAACCATTTGCTCTTTGCCTATTACAAGGCCTTTACATTCGGCAATAATGTATAGTTTATCCTCAGGAACAACATGTTGAAAAATGGTGTAGTGCTTATTCTCGTTTAATGAGCCTAAAAGTAGCACCCTGTCGTCAACTTTGCTGCGTATGTAGGTATGGGTAAACGCATGCAAATAGCCTTTTTTATGTGGGTTGTGGAAGATAGAACTATCTCCCGCGGGACTGGCCATGTTGTATATTAATGGGCTAAGCTTATCGATTTTTTCTGTCAGGTAGTACTCACGTGTTTCGGTCCACGATTGGAAACCGTTAAGCAGCACACTTATTTTATCGGCATAATTAACTTTAGCTACCAGTTGCAGCTTATCAATTTTAATTTTATCAGTAGGCTTTATTACAACCTTATGTTTAAAAGTGCTTTTACTGCGTAGCGCCTCGGCGGTATAGCTTACAGTAAAATGCTCGCCGGCTAAGCCGTCTACCAGTTCTTTTTCAACGGTGTAGAGCTTATCATTAAGGTAATACGAGAGGACAAAATTAAACGTCATTACACTATAGGTTTTAAAACTATGTTGAGGTTAAAGGTAATTGATTGTCCGGGTTTTAATGGTGCCAGCGTTCCGTTTTTTGCTGCCATTTCAGCAGTGTCGTAAAAGCCGTTACAAGGCTCTAATGCTACGTTATATTCATTTTTAAAGCCCCCTTCGTTTATCCACACCCCTAAATAAGGTAGTTTTTTTTGGTTGAATAGCAGCTGGTATTCCAGTTGTTTGTGATTTAGCAACAGGCTGCAATTACCTACAGCAATTTTTCCGTCAACATAGTATTTTTCACTTTTATTGGCAGCCTTTGGAGCGATTTTATCCAGTCTTATTCCATCTTTGTTAATAGGGTAGGAGTGAAGGGAATTGACAGTACTAAGCATATTACTTTTGTGCACATTTACAACGCTACTAACGCCGGTTAGTAGTATCTCAGTTTCTTCATCAACCGCCACCAAACCATGAAAAGCCCATAGGCCATAAAGTGGTTGTTTATCTTTATTGGTAATGCGGTAAGCTAAATTTACCTCGTTGCCGTTTAGTGCTATATGGCGCTCAAAAATATAGTTATGCATAACACCCTGCACACGGCCGTAAAGGCCTTTGCTATCAAACATACATTGCCAGGGCAGGGCCCATATTTCGCCATGGTCGGGCCATTGGGTGGCGGGGTTGGTAGCATCGGCGCAAACGTCAATAGTAGGAAACATTTCGTCGCTACCCGATGTATCGAATGCGGCAAATTCATCGCCATAGGCAGGCAAAGTATATCCGCCATTAGCAGGCTGAAAGAATACCTCGAAATTTTGTGGCTTATATACCAGCGATGCTATTTTGGCGCCAAGGCCGGGCAACACTGCAAGTTTAAGCTCATCATTCTCTAAAAATAGCGCCTGTTGATTTAAATGTTCACCTTTGTATTGCCGCATGGCATGTTTTATGTTTATTTGAAACAAAAATTGCATTTTTTGTATAGCAATACCACATGTACAAGCTTATTTATTTATACACCATAATTGCTACCCTGTTTATAACCAGGGCAAACGCGCAGCTAAATTTTACACTGGAGCGTACGCAAACCGTTAGTGGCACCAAGTTGTATGTAGATAATTTGCAGAATGTATATGTGATAAACGATAACGAGATTTTTAAATACAAGCCCGATGGCAAGCTTTTCAACAGGTACTCTAACAAATCGTTAGGAAAGGTTACGCTGATAGACGTAAGCAACCCGCTAAAGATGCTGTTATTTTACAAAGACTTTTCGCGGATTGTGTATTTGGATAACACACTTACCGAGAATGGCAGCGCGGTGTTTTTAGATGAGAATGATTTGGAGCTGGCAACATTAGCCTGTAGTAGTTACGATAACGGGTTGTGGGTATATACAACCCAAAACTTCCGCCTGGTGCGTTTTAGGCAGGATTTAACTACATCGGTAGATGTAAAGAATATTAACAACTTTGTTAATTTTGGTATACAGCCCAACTACCTTATAGAACGTGAGGGGCAGGTGTATATGAACGACTCTACCCTAGGTGTAGTGGTGTTTGATATTTTTGGAACGTATTATAAGACTGTGCCGATTAAAGGCTTGGATAAGATTGAAGTATCGAACAACAAGATATTTTACCTGAAAGGGGACAAGCTTGGTGTTTATGATATGAAGACTTTTGAAGATTTTGAAATTACACTTCCATCAACAGGTAAAGCCATAGATTTTAATATAAACGAGAATAAGTTGTATGTGCTGAAAGAGGGGAAGCTGGAAGTGTATAAGATAGAATGATAGGTTAGCTAAAAATATTCCACACGGCCCAAGAGCCAAGGTAGGCCAAGGCACCCATATAAATAAACTGCAGCAGGGGTATATACCAGCTGCGTGTTTCGCGGAACATAACGGCCAGTGTGCTCATACATTGCAGGGCAAATACATAAAATACCATAATAGATAAACCCAACGCCAGTGTATAACGGCTTTGGCCAGTTGCAGGGTCAATATCGCCGCGCATACGCTCTTTAATGGTTTCGTAGTTACCATCGTCTTCTACACTATAAATAGTGCTCATAGTGCCTACGTATGCTTCGCGGGCGGCAAATGAGGTAACCAAGGCAATGCCAATTTTCCAATCGAAGCCTAATGGTTTTATTGCCGGTTCTATTTTCTTACCCATAATACCTGCGTAGGATGCCAGCAACTTATCGGAGTTCTTTTGCGTCTCCATGTTTTGCAGGGTAAGCGAATCCATGGATGCGGTATTCATGGCTGCATACTTAGCATCAATAGCCTGGTAATCGCTCTGGGGGCCGTGGGTAGAAAGCACCCAAAGTACAATAGAAATGGCAACAATAATTAAGCCGGCATCCATAACAAAAACCCTTGCCTTGTTATACATGGTAAGCAAAACGGTTTTAGGTTTTGGCGCACGGTAAATAGGCATTTCCATTATAAACACGCTACGCTCTTTGCTGCGTATAATGTATTTAAGTATTAACGCTGTTACAATAGCCGCTACAAAGCCAAGCATGTATAAGGCAAAAAATACCATGCCTTGTAAGCTAATGAATCCACCAATATAAGTAGGAGGAATAACCAATGCTATCATTAATGTATAAACAGGCAGGCGCGCCGAGCAACTCATTAATGGGGTTACCAAAATAGTAATAAGGCGCTCTTTACGGTTGCTGATGGTGCGTGCCGACATGATAGCAGGAACAGCACAAGCTAACCCACTGATAAGCGGAATAACCGAACGGCCATTTAAGCCAAAGCGACGCAATAGCCTATCCATTATAAAAGATACGCGGGCCATGTAGCCGGTATCTTCCAGTATGGCAATAAAACCGAACAGTATTGCTATTTGCGGCACAAACATAATTACTCCGCTAAGGCCAGGTATTAAACCACCGGTTACCAAATCGGTAAAAATGCCGGCGGGCATTGTTTGGGTTAGCCAGTCGGCGAGGTTGCCAAAGCCACGGTCTATAAGGTCCATAGGGTATGCCGACCAAGTAAAGATGGATTGAAACACAATAAGCATAACTGCGGCGAATATGATAAAGCCCCAGAATTTATGGGTGAGCACATTATCAATACGCTGGGTAATGCTTACTTTGGGTTGTTCAACATTGGTTACGCTTTGCAGATTGCTAACCAAGGCGTCTATCTTATCATACCGCTCCAGTGTTTCGGCCAGTATAATGTCTTTAATCTGCGGCTTGTGCAGATCGATTAGTTTACGGATACGACCTTGCACATCGGGCCTGTGCTGAAAATATGGTATTAAATCGATATGCTTAACAACCTGAAACGCAGAGTAGGGAGAGTTGCATGTTACCTGCTTTTGTACCTCAACTAATAAGTCGGGCGCATATTTGCTAAAGGGTATAAAATCTGTTTTTGGGTATAAGGCGGTGCGGGTAAGTTGTTTTTTTAGCTCATCAACGCCTTTGCCTTCGCGGGCATTTACCTCAAAAACTTCAATACCTAATTTATCGGCTAGCTCATCTTTATCAATAACAATCCCCTGCTTTTGGGCAACATCAATCATGTTAAGCGCCAAAATAACCG
>CAMBQF010000011.1 GCA_945869825.1 Chitinophaga pinensis
GAACAAGGCAAAGATGATTATGAAGATATGGGCATGGCCGAAGGCAGTGGAAAACGGGCTAAACTAAAAGCAAAACAGAATAAAAATAAGTTTGTTTGCACGGCCAATTTTACAAAACTTGCAGCGGCGTATACTGAAACAGATACAGAAAAACTAAGCACGGCCATGCTAAACAGTTTTCTGCAAATAAACATTAGCCCCGCACAGCAAAAGGTACTAATGGAGTTTACAGATAAAGGCAATAAACAAAAACAGGTACAAAGCCAGGCCATACACATAATGGCAATGCCCGAATATCAATTGATTTAATGCGTATGAATGATGATAAAAGAAAATCAGCTTTTCTCACAATTCATAATTACTAATTCATAATTAAAGTACTATGACTAACCGCAGAGAATTCATAAAGATAAGTTCCCTTGCTTCGGCATCGTTAATGATACCGCAGTTTTTAAAAGGCTCGGCAAATTTCTTAGCCGCCGGGCAGGGTAAAATATTGGTTGTTATTCAACTATCAGGTGGTAACGATGGGTTAAACACCATCATCCCCTACCGCAATGATGAATACTACCGCCTGCGCCCTACCCTGTCGTATGCCAAAGATGAGGTTATTGAGCTGAACAGCGAGATGGGCCTGCACCCCAATATGGCAGGCATGGCCGACCTTTGGGATAATGGCGACTTGTGTATCATAAATAACGTAGGTTACCCAAACCCTAACCGGTCGCACTTCCGCTCGATGGATATTTGGCAAAGTGCCAGCGACGAAAACCAATACCTGCAAACCGGTTGGGCTGGCCGTTGGTTAGACTCGCAATGCAACAACACTGCCTGCCATGCTTACGATGCTGTTGAAATTGATGAAGCCCTGAGCCTTGCCCTTAAAGGCGACAAGGTAAAAGGCCTAGCGTTTAACGATTATAACCGCTTTTACAACATAGCAACAACCCCATACATTAAAAAACTGGCTACCGCTAACGCAGGTATTGACCATGATGACACCCCTGTTGAATACCTGCAAAAAACCTTTGTTGACGCGGTTCAATCGGCAGATATCATCCACGATAAAACCAAAAAATATACCCCGCTGGCAGTATATCCACAGAGCACATTGGGTAAAAAACTAAAAGTAGTGGCCGACCTAATTAAAGCCGAAACCCCTACAATGGTTTATTATGTGTCTATGTCAGGCTATGATACCCATGCAGGGCAGAAATTCTTCCAGGGCAACCTGCTAAAGCAATATGCTGAAGGGGTAAAAGCTTTTACTGAAGATCTGAAAAAAGCAGGACGATTTGACGATGTAATGGTTATGACATTTTCTGAATTTGGACGCCGCGCTAAAGAGAATGGTAGCAAGGGTACCGACCATGGTACAGCAAGCAACATTTATATTATGGGCGGTAAGCTTCGCAAAAAGGGCTTTTTAAATGGGGCACCCGACCTTACAGACTTAGATGCCGAAGGTGATATTAAGTACAAAGTTGACTTCAGGCAGGTATACTCAACCCTGTTAAACGACTGGATGCACGCCGATGCCAATACCATACTGGGCAAGCAATACAGCAGTTTAGGTTTTGTATAGAAATTTATTTTCACTTATATTTATGGAATGTAAAAAGCTTAAGCATCGTTTAATTAAACGATGCTTAAGCTTTTCACTATGAAACATTTTTTACCATTTCTTATCGCATTTTTAGGCAGCTACACTGCCTTTGCCCAAACGCCAGTTACTCAATCAGAATTACCCGGCATATACCAAACGGCAAAAATGCTGTTGGGAGATACGTTATTCTATGATGTAAATGATCCGGCCAAATCAGACAGGAACATATTAATAGAAATAGGCAAGTACAACCCTCCAATAGCAGTAATGGAAGATAGCACTCTGGCTATATATCTTTTTTACAAAGACATTAAGAAATCGCTCCAATCAACAATAGTGCTGCAGGATGATGGTACAGTAGAATCGCATCTTGAAACTAACCATTGGAAAAAGTATCATCACAGTGGCGACCATTGGGTGTTTGACCAAAAAAAGCAATTGCTAATTATTAAAAGCAAAGGCAAGGTTAAAGAATCATATCCTGTAGAAAGGGTTAACGGTAAAATTGTAATAACTATTGAAGATAAAGCAGAACACACCAAAGTTGAACTTGTAAAACTATACTAATGAAAAAAGCAATTACCATCCTATTACTGGCAATAACATCTGCTGCCTTTGCTCAACCAGTTAACAGTGGTGAAATACCAGGCCAATACCAGATTTCAAAAATGTACATAAGCGATACCTTGTTTTATGATATTGCTAACCCAGCAAAATCAAATAAGAATATCCTGATAGAAATAAGTAAACAGGTCCCTTCTAATTTTTACAACCAGCATTATAATTTCGAGCCTTTTACTTACGATACCGACAGCACAATTGCTATTAGCCTTTTCTACAAAGACATAAAAAAAGCCCTTTCAACAACCATTACGTTTGAACCAGGTGGCAGTTTAGTTTCAACAGCCTATATTTCTAAAACCGGCAAGCATTTGGCTTATCCCTTTTCACCAGCACTAGAAGGTATAGAATCAACAGAGCATTGGGATTTTAGCGAGACGAAGCAAATAATTACCATATCGCATAAAGGTTCGCCTAAAGAAAAATACCCGGTTGCACACATTAATAACTTAGTGGTTATAACTATAGAAGATAAAGTTGAACACACTAAAATTGAACTACAGAAAATATATTAGGCTTTCTTTAGCTTATAGTTTTTATCGTTGCCAATAATGTTGAATGAGAATGATAATACAAAATAGTTGAAGTATTTATATTTATTGTAATAAGTAGGCCTCATTCCAAATTCTAGTTTGGTTGATGAGCCCTGCTGTTCTGATTGTATACCAAAACGCCATCCCCATGGGCTTTTGGGTGTTTGTTCTGGGTCGTATACCGCGTTGTTAAGGGTTATTACATCAGTAGCAGATTTTCCATACATAAAATCAGCATAGTATTTTATTGATGAGTAGCGTAGCCAATAGTAACGGTAAGCAGTAACCTTTGCTTTAATAACAGTGCGCCACGCAAGCCCTGCATACACCCCTAAATTGGTAGCATTAGTATGGTAAACGTCTCCTGTAGCCGGCTTTAAGGTATCAGCATTTGAAATTAAATAGCGTTCGTTTTTATCGCGTACATAATAGTTGTTATTATAATAATATACGCCGCCACGTATTGAAAAAAGACTCCTTTCATCTGCATTGGCCATAAAATAGCGGGTAGATATTACATCATCATACTGTTCTTGACTTGTAACAATCTTTAGGCTGGTGCCATCATAACTAACCCTACGCTTTAAAAACAACTCCAAACCTCCTTCAAAATAATTGGTTTTTACCTCGGGGTTAGTAGTACGCAAATCTCCCTCTTTAATCCAATAGTTGCGGGTTATATCGCGGCGGTATATAGCATTGTAATAAATGCGGTTAGCTATGACCCCCTCCAGCACACCACCAAACTGGGGAATCAAATTATCACCTGCAATGTTAGCTGATAGTTTAAATGGCGATAGTTTTTCTGTTCGGTTTTCAGTTCGGTAAGATACCATTTGGGCGTTAGTCAAAATGCTGCACACTAATAATACCAGGGTGTAAAGTTTCCTCATTCGCTTAGCTTGATGAGCAAATATAACCTAAGCTAAATAACAGTAAGTATTTTGGCTAAAATAGCATTAACCTCTTTGTGGTTAAGCATTACCATCATATGCCCTCCATCTTTTACCCAGTAGCTAGCCTTAATAGAGAATGGATATAATATTTTATCGGCGGTGCCATGTATATGCACAATAGCAGGGTTATAGTTATTGCGTTTCCATGTAGCTACCATTTTACTTGCCCTAAGCAAAAATGTATTGTCTGTTTCCCTGATTACAGCTTTTAACAGTTCTTTATCATATTGATGTTTTATACCAAACAACAGATAAAACATAATATACATATGCTTTACTAATGTAATAGGTATAAGGTAAAGCAAGCCTAATAAACCAGCTACACGGTAAAGCCAGGGCACCTCTTTAGTACATTTAGAGCTGGATATAAGTATAACCTTTTTTGTAGGTATAAGGTCGGCAATTTCTGTTGCCAGCATGCCACCTAACGATACTCCCATAATTATGGGGTTGACCTCTGTTATTTGAGGTAACAACTTTAGGGCATAGCTTTTCATGGTATCGCCTTTGTCGGGCATAATCCATTTAATATACTTCAGGGTATAACCCGGTATTTCTGTCCGTTGAAAAAGCCTCTCATCAATACCTAAACCGGGTATACAGTATATAGTTGGCATGTGGCTTAAAACTGTGCGTACAACCTAAGGTTTATCAACCTGTTGGTAAGGTAGTTGGGGATAGCGTACTGGCGGCCGCTAAAATCTTTAATCCACAGGTACGACACAGTGTTGTTTACGCCCAAAAGGTTAAACACCTCCAGGCTAATAAACATATTTTTAAAGTAGCGGAACATGCTTTTATCGCGGAACTTGGTTTTTTCCGAAATCAATTGTTTTTGGAAACCAATATCTACACGGCGGTAAAAAGGCATACGCAAGGTGTCTTTATACCTATTAAAATCGGGTGGGCCAAACGGAAAGCCAGTGCCAAACGTCAGGGTAATATTCATTTTAAAGGTTGGCCATTTGGGCAAATGGTCTTGAAAGAACATACTGAATGTTACCCTTTGGTCCATAGGGCGTGGAATAAGCCCTGGGTTATATTTTACTGTATCAACCGCTACCTGGTTGGCTGAAAAGCCTGGTATAATTTTATTACCATTCGCATCATACAGGTCGTAGTATACATCATTCTTTAGATTTTCGCCAGTTTTCATTATAGATAAACTCATCCACGACTCTACCCCTTTTACAAACTGGCCATTAACCCGCGCATCAATACCTGTGGTATAGCCGCTGCTTAGGTTTTGGGCATAGTAACGTATACGTACGTTATCTATTTCGTAGGGTATAAGGTCGTTTAAGAATTTGTAGTATGCTTCAACCGATAGTTTAAAGTCGCGCTTCCAGGCTTTAAAATAATGGTCGGCACCTCCAATTATGTGTATAGAACGCTGGGCCCTGATATCAGTATTAAGCGTACCCTGCAAACTGCGCAACTCACGGTAAAAGGGCGGCTGGTAATAATAACCTCCTGCAATCCTGAATTGCCATGTCCGCGGACGTATGATAGTATCTAAAATACCTTTTCTGTTTGTCTTAATAACAGTATCTACTTTCCATTTTGGGGTTAAAGATATCTGCACACGCGGACTTATAACCAATTGCTGATTTACCGACCAATAGTTAGCCCTAACACCAACATTAGCAGACCATTTATGCCCTTTAGCTGTAGTGTCGCTATAGCTGTCTTGCACATAACCCATAAAGCGGTTAGACGATAAACTTAAGGTGGTTTTTAAAACATCCTGTAGCTTAATAATATCATCGTTGCCTGATGGTACTGAATAATCGGCACTGTCAACGTAACGCCACTCATTCAGCTTATCTTTAAACTCCTCGTGCTGCCATTTTATGCCATATACAAGGTGGTGCTTATTTATTGTAAGGTATGATTTATGCTCTACATTATATATGTATGATTGCAGCTTGTTGCGGTTGTGGGTAAGAAAAGAGCCTACCCCCAATAGCGCAGAAGACTGGCCAAAATCGTCAGAGCCAAAATCGGTTTCCACATCATTAAGAAAGTATTGGCCTAATACATCAGAGTTCTCCACTTCTGTTGACCTAAAGCCCGATGTTATAAACTTCATCAGCCAGTTTTTATTCGCCCTGTATACAAGGCTAAAAGCCGACATGTAGGTATCAAAGCTATTCGTTTCCTGTCCTTCAAAATAAATTTGCAGGCGAAGTGCTTCGTTTAATGTTCCAAAGGTTGTTTCCCTGTTGGTAGGCACTACACGGTATTTGTTTTGAGAGTAGCTGCCAAGGTACTGCAATTGCAAATTATCGGTAAAATCATAGGTAAACTGTGCCTGCACATCGGCTGATGATGGACGGTAATTACCCTTAGTATCCAGGCTATTAAGCAAGTATTGGGTAGTACGCTGGCGGGCGCCTACTAAAAACGTAAACCTGTTGTCTTTTGAAATACCTTCCAGCTGGCCTGTAAAACCTAATATACTGGCCGATGCTGAACCACCAAACCTGGTTGGCCTGCGGTATTGTATATCAAGCACCGACGACATTTTATCGCCATAACGAGCTTCAAAGCCTCCGGCTGAAAAATTAATGCCCGATACCATGTCAGGATTAATAAAACTTAAGCCCTCTTGCTGGCCTGAGCGGACAAGGAAAGGACGGTATACCTCAATATCATTTATATACACCAGGTTTTCATCGTAACTGCCGCCGCGCACTGAGTATTGCGATGATAATTCATTATTAGATACTACCCCTGGCAGGGTTTTAATTATAGTCTCTACCCCTCCGGCTGGCGATGTTACCACAACGGTTGTAATGGGGTCTATAGACACCCCGGGTTTATCTGCTACAATTACCACCCCATTTATATCCGCCCCTTTAACATCCAATTTAATGTTCAATTGTGCAGCTTCATCTACAGCAAATGTGCGTTTTATAAGCTTTTGCTCGGTATTATTTAGCCTAAAGGTTATGGTAACTTCTTTTCCTGCAGGAGATGATAACGTAAAGGCACCGTCAAGGTCTGTAACAGCTAGGCTAATACCATTTACTGTAATAATAACATTGGGTAAAGCTTCATTCTTATCATTAACAACCCTTCCTTTAACGGTAGCGGTTTGCCCAAATGCCATAGCACTTAGCAGTAATAAAACAATTATGTATAGCGAGCGTAGACCTTTCATCAAACCACAAATATAAGTTCTTAACGCTTGGTATTAGCTTTTATTGCCACAGGATATTTACATTTTGTTGACAATTGCCATTTAGCTACACTATAGTTTTATTTTTAACCTGATTTAAACCCTTACCTTTGTTGTTTGTTATAATATTACTTTGAATTTCCAACTTACATCAGACTATAAACCCACGGGAGACCAGCCAGAGGCTATACGCCAACTTGTTGCTGGCCTTAAACGTGGAGACCGTGCACAAACCCTTTTAGGTGTTACTGGTAGCGGCAAAACATTTACCGTAGCCAATGTGGTGCATTTGGTAAACCGCCCAACACTTGTACTAAGCCACAACAAAACGCTGGCCGCCCAGTTGTATGGCGAGTTTAAGCAGTTTTTTCCGGACAATGCGGTAGAGTTTTTTGTATCGTATTACGATTATTACCAACCCGAAGCCTTTATACCATCTAGCAATACGTATATCGAGAAGGACTTATCTATCAACGAAGAGATTGAAAAGCTCCGTCTTTCTGCAACGTCGGCCCTATTATCGGGGCGAGAGGATGTTATTGTAATATCATCGGTATCATGCATCTACGGTATGGGCAACCCTACCGAGTTTAAAGACAATATGGTAAAAGCCCGCAAGGGCGAGGTTATAAGCCGCAATAAATTTTTGCACTCATTGGTGTCGGCATTGTATGCCCGCACCGAGGCTGACTTTAAAAACGGCAACTTCCGTGTGCGCGGCGATGCTGTCGATATTTTCCCGGCCTATGCTGACTATTGCTACCGTGTATACTTTTTTGGTGATGAGATTGAAGAAATAGAAAGCTTTGACCCGCATACCAACCAGGTAATAGAAAACCATGACAAGATAAATATTTACCCTGCCAACCTGTTTGTAACAGCTAAACAAACCATGATGGATGCTATATACCGTATTCAGGATGATATGGTTAGGCAGGTTGATTACTTTAAAGAAATAGGTAGGCCTCTGGAGGCTAAACGCCTGGAAGACCGTGTTACATATGACTTGGAAATGATGCGCGAACTGGGTTATTGCTCGGGTATAGAAAACTACTCGCGCTACTTTGATGGGCGATTACCTGGCACACGCCCTTTTTGTTTGCTTGATTATTTTCCTGATGATTTTTTAATGGTGGTAGATGAGAGCCACGTTACTGTACCCCAAATACGGGCTATGTACGGCGGCGACCGCTCGCGCAAAACAAACCTTGTAGAGTATGGTTTCCGCCTGCCTGCAGCTATGGATAACCGTCCGCTTAAGTTTGAAGAGTTTGAAACACTGGTAAATCAGATTATTTATGTAAGCGCTACGCCGGCTGAATATGAGTTGCAAGAGTCTGGCGGTGTGGTGGTAGAACAGGTTATACGTCCAACGGGCTTATTAGACCCTACTATAGAAATTCGCCCATGCCAAAACCAGATTGACGACCTGCTGGACGAGATTGAAAAACGGGTGCAGGCCGATGAGCGCGTATTAGTTACCACCCTTACCAAACGCATGGCCGAGGAACTGGCTAAATACCTTACCCGCGTAGAAATACGTTGCCGCTATATCCACTCTGATGTGCCTACGCTGGAACGTGTAGAAATACTCCGCGAACTACGCATGGGTATGTTTGATGTATTAATTGGCATTAACCTGTTACGCGAGGGATTAGACTTACCCGAAGTATCACTTGTGGCTATATTAGATGCTGATAAAGAAGGGTTCCTTCGTTCGCAAACATCGCTGGTGCAAACCGTAGGCCGTGCTGCCCGTAACATAAATGGCTTGGTTATTATGTACGCTGATAAGATTACCGACAGTATGCAGCATACCATTGACGAAACTAACCGCCGCCGCGAAAAACAGGTAGCCTACAATGTAATGCACAGCATCACACCTACCCAAATTACCAAGAGTAAGGATAAGCTTAACCAAAAGTCGGTTTTTGCAGCCGATAGGGAAAATATTAGCAAGGCCTATGTAGAACGGGAGGAAATGAATGCCGCTGCCGACCCTGTTGTAGCATACATGAGCAAAGACCAGCTTCAAAAGTCGATACAAAAGACCAAAAAGAGCATGGAGAAAGCCGCCAAAGAAATGGACTTTATGGAGGCAGCCCGCCTTCGCGATGAGCTATTCTCTTTAGAAAAACTACTGGAAGAAAAGTTCCCCCGTATCAGTATGAATGAACGCGGAGGTAAATAACACTTGACAAATCAAAAAATCTTCGTACATTTGCAGTAATCTTATGGTATAATACTAAAAAGAGGGCTCTAATTAGGCCCTTTTTTGTTACACAAAATTCACCTTTTGCCCTGTTATCAAGGCTTTAGGCAGTAAAGTAAAATGATTAGTACAGAACAAGTAGAAAAACTTGCAAACGAGCATTTAGAAGGAACACCAAACTATTTGGTGAATGTAAATGTATCGCGCAACAACAAGATAATCGTTATTATTGATAACGACCACGGTGGCATTAATGTAAAAGATTGTGTTAGCCTAAGTAAGTTTATTGAAGAAGGCCTGGACCGCGAAAAAGAAGACTTTGAATTGGAAGTATCATCGCACGGTATAGGGCAGCCCCTTAAAATGATGCGCCAGTATAAAAAGAATACAGGCCGCACCGTAGCCCTGACCCTTGCCGATGGTAAAAAGGTTGAAGGCGTTTTATTAGGAGCAAATGACAAAGCCATTAGTATTGAAACAGAAGTTAAATACCCTGATACTAAAAAGAAAGAAGTAGTAACAGTAAACTACCCTTTTGAGGAAGTAAAACAAACAATAGTAACATTTAAATTTAAATAATAAGTAACCCCATTAATTTTTTAAACCATGGATAGCAAAACACTTATAGAGTCGTTTGCAGAGTTTAAAGAGGTTAAGAACATTGACCGCGTAACTATGATGAGTATTTTGGAGGATGTTATTCGTAACACCATCCAAAAGAAATATGGTTCTGACGAAAACTTTAACATCATTATTAATACAGACAAGGGTGACCTTGAGATTTGGCATAACCGCGAAATTGTTGATGATGAGTGGGCAGAAGACAGCTTTGACTTTGATGAGGCTAAACATATAAGCCTTACACAGGCGCAAAAAATTGAGCCCGACTTTGAAATTGGCGAAGAGGTATCTGAGCAATTATACATTGAAAACTTTGGCCGCCGTTCGGTTTTGGCACTACGTCAAAACCTGCAAAGCCGCCTGTTAGACCTTGAGAAAGACGGTATATTTAAAAAATACACAGAGCGTGTTGGCGAAATCATCACCTCTGAGGTTTACCAGATTTGGAAAAAAGAAATCCTTTTGTTGGATGATGAAGGCAACGAACTTATTTTGCCTAAAGACCAACAAATACCTACCGACTTTTTTAAGAAAGGTGATGCTGTACGTGCAGTAGCCTTAAAGGTAGAAATGAAAAATAACAGCCCTGTTATTACCCTTTCACGCACATCGCCTACTTTCTTAGAGCGTATGTTTGAAATGGAAGTACCTGAGGTTTTTGATGGTTTGATTACTATTAAAAACATTGTGCGCGTTCCGGGCGAGCGTGCTAAAGTTGCAGTAGAGTCTTACGACGACCGTATTGACCCTGTTGGCGCCTGTGTAGGTATGAAAGGTTCTCGTATCCACGGTATTGTTCGCGAATTGCACAATGAAAATATTGATGTTATCAATTACACCAATAACATTCCGTTATACATATCACGTGCTTTAAACCCGGCCAAAATCTCTTCTATTAAAATAGACGAGGTTACTAAACGTGCTGAGGTTTACTTAAAGCCTGACCAGGTATCGTTAGCTATTGGCAAAGGCGGTTTAAACATTAAACTTGCCAGCAAACTTACAGGTTATGAGATTGATGTTTTCCGTGATAGCGAAGGTGAGATTGATGATGATGATGTTGCATTAGAAGAATTCTCGGACGAAATAGAAGCATGGGTAATTGCCCAGTTTAAAGCAATTGGTTGCGATACAGCTCGTAGCGTACTCCGACATAATGCTGAATATCTTGCCAATGCTACTGACCTTGAAATGGAAACTATTGAAGAAGTGTTGAGTATTTTGAAATCTGAGTTTGAATAAAAAGCCGTTTATTTGCAGGTATTATTTATCTGCAATAGCTTTTAGTAAAATCAGGTATATAATTTAGAACAAAAAGTAGAAAAGAATGGCCGAAGGATCAGCGCCTAAACGATTAAGTAAAGTAGCCGCAGAATTCAGTGTGAGTGTATCTCGCATAACTGAATTTCTGTCGGGTAAAGGGCATTCGTATAGTAACCCTAACGATAAGCTCCCCGAAGAGGTATATTCATTGGTGCTGAAAGAATTTGGCGGCGATAAAGCCGTAAAGGAGCAAGCCATTAAGTTTCAGGAAACAACTTTGCGTACCCAACGACAGGCAGTAGTGCTTGACGAAGAGAACGTTATTACACAAAAAGACAAACGCCGAGACACAGAAGATGACGAGGTGTTAATTAAAAACAATACTGTAACTAGCCCTAAAACTGTAGCCAAAGAAAAACCTGAGGAAAAAGTTGAAGCACCGGTTGCTAAAGTAGAAGCAGAAGTCCCTAGAGTTGAGGAGGCTCCCGTGGTTGAAGAAAAACCTGCTGTAAAAGAAGAGCCAAAAGTTGAAGCGGAAGCTGAAACATCAGGCCCTAAAGTATTAGGCAAAATAGACCTTGACGGTATCAACTCTAAAACACGCCCTGACAAGAAAAAGGCGGAGAAAGAAGATAAGCCTGCTGCTAAAGGCAAAGGAGCTAAAAAGATTGAAAAAGCAGAAGAGGTAGTTGAAGAGGTAAAACCTGCTGCTAAAGCAAAGGCTGAAGAAGTAATTGCCCCTCCTGTTGTTGAAGCAGCTTCAAAACCTGAAGAGATTGCTGCTGTTGAAGAACCAAAAAGGGAAGAGCCTGAACACCATGAGACCAAGTTCTCTGTACTGTCAGGCCCTACCATTTTAGGTAAAATTGAACTGCCAAAACCGATTGAGAAGAAAAAACAACCAGTAGCTTCGTCTCGCGACGGGCAGGCAGGCGAAAAGAAAAAACGTAAACGTTTACCAACACCGGGAGCCCAAACTAATACAGGCGGCGGTGGCAACACTAATACCGGTGGTGGTGGTGGCGGCAATAACCAAAATCGCGGACCTGGCGGTAATAACCAAAACCGTGGACCAGGCGGTAATAACCAAAACCGTGGGCCGGGTGGACAAAACCGTGGGCCTGGACAAAACCGCGGACCTGTTGTGCCTAAAGCACCACTTACCGAGGAAGAAGTTCAAAAACAGATTAAAGAAACACTGGCCCGCTTAGCCGACCGTGGAAACAAATCTAAAGGTGCGAAATACCGCCGCGAGAAGCGTGACCTAGTTAGTGAACGTAAGCAGGTTCAGATGGAGCAGGATGAACTGGAAAAACAAACGCTTAAGGTTACTGAGTTTGTAACAGCCAACGAACTATCAAAAATGATGGGTGTTGGGGTTACTGATGTAATCTCTACCTGTATGAGTTTGGGTATGTTTGTTTCTATTAACCAGCGTTTAGATGCTGAAGCCCTTGCTATTGTTGCTGAGGAATTTGGTTTTAAAGTAGAATTTATCAGCGCTGAAGTATCGGAAGCTATAAAAGAAGTACCTGACCGTGAAGAAGATTTAGTACCACGTTCGCCTATTGTTACGGTAATGGGCCACGTAGACCATGGTAAAACATCATTACTTGACTACGTGCGTAAAGCAAACGTAATTGCGGGTGAGGCCGGTGGCATTACCCAGCATATTGGTGCTTACAGTGTAGAAATAGAAGATGGAAGGCACATTACTTTCTTAGATACACCCGGCCACGAAGCGTTTACCGCTATGCGTGCCCGTGGTGCTAAAGTAACCGACATTGCCATTATTGTAATTGCTGCTGATGATAGCGTAATGCCCCAAACCATTGAGGCTATTAACCATGCGCAAGCCGCTAACGTACCAATGGTATTTGCTATAAACAAAGTTGATAAGCCCGGTGCTAACCCTGAAAAAATTAAGGAGCAGCTTGCTGGTATGAATATTTTAGTTGAAGATTGGGGTGGCAAATTCCAGTGCCAGGAGATATCTGCTAAACAAGGCTTAAACATTAACCTGTTACTTGAGAAAGTGTTGCTTGAAGCCGAATTACTTGAGCTTAAAGCTAACCCAACACGTAATGCATCGGGTACAATTATCGAGTCTACACTTGATAAAGGCCGTGGTTATGTTTCAACCATGTTGGTTCATAACGGCACGCTACGAGTTGGCGATGTTTTGTTGGCTGGTTCGCACACAGGCCGTGTTAAAGCTATGTTTAACGAACGCGGTGGTGCTTTAAAAGAAGCAGGCCCGGCTACTCCGGTTGTAATTTTAGGTTTAAGCGGTGCTCCACAAGCAGGCGACCTGTTTAACGTAATGGATGATGAGCGTGAAGCACGTGATATTGCAACCAAACGTACACAGTTACAACGCGAACAAGGTTTGCGCACGCACAAACATATTACGCTTGATGAGATTGGCCGCCGTATTGCCATTGGTGACTTTAAAGAACTTAATGTTATTGTTAAAGGGGACGTGGATGGTTCTATTGAGGCGCTTTCTGACTCGTTATTGAAACTTTCTACACCTCAGATTCAGGTAAATATCATCCACAAATCAGTTGGTGCGGTTACAGAGAGCGACGTATTGCTTGCCTCTGCATCTAATGCCATTGTGGTAGCATTCCAGGTTCGTCCTTCGCCGGCAGCGCGCCGCTTAGCCGAGCAGGAAGAGATTGAGATACGCCAGTACTCAATTATATATAACGCTATAGAGGAAGTGAAAGCCGCTATGGAGGGTATGCTATCGCCTGATATTGAAGAGAAAGTTATTTGTAACATTGAGATACGTGATGTATTTAAGATTACTAAAGTGGGCACAGTTGCCGGCTGTATGGTGCTAGATGGTAAAGTACACCGTAACACTCGCATCCGCCTGATACGCGATGGTATTGTTATCTACAACGGTTTACTAGGTTCACTAAAACGCTTTAAAGACGATGTGAAAGAAGTAGCTGCTGGCTTTGAATGTGGTTTAAATATTGAGAACTTTAATGATATCAAAGTAGGCGATATAATTGAAGGTTACGAAGAAGTAGAAGTTAAAAAGAAACTATAAATCAGTTTATTATAAAAAGAAAAGGCGTCTAATTTATAACCAGACGCCTTTTTTATTATTACCATTTTCTTTTAAACTAAACCTTTTCTTTTACTGTAAGCTGGGCTAATGTTTGTGAAACAACCACTACTTGTTTACCAGCCGTTATGTAGCCAGTAATTGCAGTAGCATCGTAAACCACTTCGCCAATTTCTATTTTACCTGCAGGGCGAAGGTCGGTATGTGCAAGTCCCTCTGTTCCAATTAATGAGTGGTGCTGCTCTGAGCTTACAAACCCTTTGTTGCTATTTTGTACAGATTGTAGGGCTACCCTCTTGAACATATGGGTATCAAATAACTTATAAGCTACCCAAATGCTTCCTGCCAACCCTACTAATGTAGAAACGCTAACCAAGGCCAGCGATTTTACAACAGTATCACCATTTACACTTGAAAAATCTAACCCGACATTGCTAAGCAGGCTCAGTGTTAACCCGGCTACCATTAGTACTATGCCAGCAATGCCTATAACCCCAAAACCCGGTATGGCAAACAGTTCTATCATCAAAAGTATAACCCCGACAAAGAATACCACTATCTCCCAGTTTGCAGCAAGGCCTTCAAGATAAAGCGGTGCAAAGTACAATATAGCTCCAATTAGGGCTATAAGCAAAGGCAACCCTATACCCGGTTGCTGCAATTCAAAGTAAATCCCGCCAATAATCATTAAAATAAGGATGCCACTAACCGCGGGGCTTATAAGGAAGTTAATAAGCTTATCTAGTGTGCTGGGTTTATACTCTACTATTTCATAATTAGCAATTCCGGCATGCTTTAACACCTCCTCCACATTCTCGGCAATACCCTGGCAATACTTATTTTTAATAGCTTCTGATGCGGTAAACGTTAATACCTTACCCGAGTCATTAACTCCGGGGATATAGGTGCGTGGGTCTACCATAGCTTCGGCAATTAATGGGTCGCGGCCATTCTTCTCAGCCGTAGAGCGCATAATAGACCTCATATACGACTGGTATTTATCGGGCATAATTTCTCCATCGCCATTAACCACGCTGGCAGCTCCCATGCTACCACCCTGTCGCATATATATACTATCGCACGATATGGCAATTAGCGCCCCTGCTGATGCTGCATTGTTATTAATGAATACATAAACAGGTATAGGAGAATTTAGGATTTTGGTACGGATAGAATCGGCTGCATCTAGCATACCACCGTAGGTATTTAGTTGCAATAGTATGATGTCAGCCTTAGCCTCTTTAGCAGCATTAAAAGCCTGCTTGGTTAATCGCCAGGTTGGCGGGGCTATTTCATCAGCAATAGTAAAAGTAAAAACCCGCTTCTTCCCTACCTCACTTTGTGCAAAGCCGATAGTAAATACAAATAATAAAAGGGTAAACAGCAGTATTGATTTAGCTTTCATAATTAGTTTTAATATTATTATTCCAATGGAATATTTTCATCGCCGGGCTTGTAATTTACATACACGCATATCAATTGAAACATTTCATCAGTAGTGCGCATACTACCATCGCGTTCCCTTATTTCCCGTGGTGGAGAATAGGGGTTGTTAGGGTTTTGCGCTGTATTATCATACACACCTTCGGCTACAATACGAGAGCCTGCGGGTATCTTTACCATTTTTTTAAAGGTATAAAAATATTGCCACCTAAAATCCCATTTGTTAATACGCACAAGATTAATGGTATCTCCTTGGGGAGTTAGCACATAAGCCTTAAAGGTTTTGCCAATAAGGTGCATGTGGGGTATAACAGTAAGCAATGATATATTTTTATCAATAATCTTCTCTGCCTTAAACGACTTTACCGTATTAGGAGGAACAATCAGCGCTGGGGTTACTTCTGCACGTTTGCCTGTGCTTAAGGTACCTAAAATGAACTCCCCCGTTGGCCTTTCAGGCGCCTTAGGACTGAAGTATATATTAAAGTAAGAACTATCTGAGACATCTATAGGTGTTGGCCCGTAGTGCATATCATTAAGATACAAAGCCCCGTTAGCTTTAAAGCGGTAGCCTCCAATACCTTGCGGATACATATAAGGTATATTGCCTGGCAGGTAGTTACTTACCGATGGTGTCATTAGTGGATACGTACCGTCATCGTTCAACAAGCCTATAGTTTTATGTATTTCTCCCGCTAAAGTATCTTGTTGGTTTGCCCAAACTGTTTTGTCCAAACCATTAATCTTTTTACCCGGTTCATAGCTTATCAGGTGGGCATTAACATGGTGCACTACCTTACGGTTACCTGGTATATACTCTATAAAACGGACAAAGGTATCTTTGGCCATTTTATAAGGCAGCTTCATTACCAAAAAATTATCGGTGTTGTTACCTTTAATAATGTACCGTTTGTCCATGGCTATTACCAAATCGGCTTTGCGGTTGGTAAACGGTTGGTCCCAAGTGGAAGGCGGTTGCAGCTTAGCCGTATCGCCGGGCTGCATCCCCTGGTCAACCCAAAGTCCGATGGTTGCAATTTCCGCATCAGTTAACACCTTTTCGCCTATAAAATGAGAATAGGAAGGATCGGCAGGCCAGGGTGGCATAAAACGGGTGGCTGTAACCACTTTAATAAGCGATGCCCTATTCCTAACCTCAGTATAGTTAGTCAGCTTAAACGGAGCTATATTATCGTCCCTATGGCAGGGGGTACAGTTTTTATAAATTATGGGAGCTACATGCTCTGCAAAGGTTGGATTAGCTGGCGTGTCTTGTTTATTACTGTTAAATGTACATGCAGCAAAAATTGCTGGTATTAAGGCTAATGTATAGTGTATACGCAGCTGCATATTAATTATGGCCTACAAATACAGACTGTGCCTCAATCATAGCCGCATCAAATGCCGGGATATCCAATCCCGTTTCAATATTGTTCTGCTGGCAATAGGCTAAGAGATTTTCGGTGGCAAAATTGCCTGTTAGTTTATCATCGGCCATAGGGCAGCCGCCAAAACCTTTCATGGCACTGTCGAATCTTAGGCAACCTGCTGTGTAGGCTGCATCAACTTTAGTTTGCCAATCATTTGGCTTGGTATGCAAATGCGCACCAAACTCTACGTTTGGCAAAGCCGGTATTAAATAGCTAAATACATTTTTAATATCTTCAGGGTTTGCAGTACCCACCGTATCGGCAAGGGCAATATTCTTAATACCCATTTCGGCTATTTTATTGGCCCAGTTGGTAACAATTTCAGGGCTCCAGGCATCGCCATAAGGGTTACCAAAACCCATAGAAAGGTATACCAACAGGGTTTTACCTCTTTGGTCGCAAAGGTTTTTCATTTGCTCTACCGTTTTTAGCGATTGTTCGATACTACTGTTGGTGTTTCGTTGCTGAAATGTTTCAGATACAGAAAATGGAAACCCTAATATGCTTACTTCATCAAAAAAACAGGCATCCAAAGCGCCGCGCATATTGGCTACTATTGATAGCAATTTGGTTTGGGTAGTACTTAAATCAAGTTTAGAGATAACCAAAGGGGTATCCTTCATTTGTGGGATAGCATATGGCGAAACAAAGCTGCCAAAATCCAACACATCAAAACCAACTTTAAGCAGCTTGTTTATATACCCGGCTTTAATATCAGTAGGTATAAACTCTTTAATACCTTGCATTGCATCGCGTGGGCACTCTGTAATATGTATCATGCGGTAAATTTACAATTTAACGGATAAGCAAAACAATGGTATTTGTTTATAGTTTTAGTTTACTATATTGTAAAAAATAGTTTATTTAGCATTATCAAATTTAACTAGTGAGCAATACACAACAACCCATCAGGATAGCAGGTGCACAAGGCTTTTATGGCGATAGCCCTATGGCTGCTATGAATATTGTAATGGAAAAAGGAGCCGACTATCTGGTACACGACGCTTTGGCCGAGCTAACCTTATCAATTTTACAAAAAGACCGCATGGCCGACCCTCGCCATGGGTATGCCCGCGATATAGAGTTTTTAGCTACTATGCTAATACCGGCTGCTTTTAGCCAGGGGATTAAAATAGTAACCAACTCAGGTGGGTTAAACCCTGAAGGCGCTGCCACACGTGTAAAAGCAATATTAGAAAAGCAGGGTGTAAAAGGTTTAAAGATTGCTATTATTAGCGGTGATAATTTATATGACCAACTGGGAAACCTGAAAGAGCAAGGCCACGAGTTGCGCAATATGGATACTAACCAGCCGTATGCCGAAAGCAAATACCAGCCTACCCATGCCAATGTATATATGGGTGCTAAAAGTGTTGCCGAGGCGCTAGACCAAGGTGCTGACTTAATACTGGCTGGCCGTGTTGCCGACCCGTGTTTAACGTTAGGGATACTGGTACACCACTATGGATGGAAACTGGATGGCGATTTATCGCAAGCTGATTTAGACTTATTAGCCTCAGGTATTGCAATTGGGCACTTAATTGAATGTGGCGGGCAGGCTTCGGGTGGAAACTCCTATGCAGAGTGGCCTATGGAGTACCCTATATATAACCTGGGCTACCCTATTGCCCATGTGTATGCCGATGGTTCAGCTGTTATGACCAAGCTGGAAAGCCAGGGCGGTAAAGTATCGCGCAATACCATACGCGAGCAACTGGTGTATGAAATACACGACCCGGCTAACTACCTTACGCCTGATGTTACCGTAGATTTAACAGAGGTTAAGATAGAAGATATTGAGCCTAACAAGGTTAGTTTTAAAGGGGTGAAAGGCAAAATCCGCCCGGAGAAGCTAAAACTTACTATAGGTCAAATGGAAGGATATATTTCTGACCAATTTTTCTATTTCTCGGCCCCATTTGCTTACGACAAGGCTGTAATGTTTATTGATGCCGTAAAAAAGATATGGGCCAACCTACCTATCAAAATAGACCGTCAGGAGTTTTCTATTATAGGGCTTGATGGCATGCACCCAGGTGCAGCACCTGCCTTAGCCCCTGAGGTTTTAAACAGCCTAAACGAGATTGGGGTTCGCCTTTGCATTATGCATCAGGATGAACGTGCGGGCAAACTGGCATTACAATCTATAGTATGCTTAGGGTTAAATGGCCCTCCGGGAACTATCAGTATTCCTGGATGGGGTAAACCAGGCAAGGCGATGCTAAGCTTATGGCCAACCCTTATACCACGAGATTGGGTTCAGGAAAAATTGGAGATTTTAGAAACGGTATAGGTTATTGAAAACCCAATTACTGCAGAGTAACGGGGCTTTGATATTTCTGAATGTATTTCAACCTATGGAATAACTATCCCGGCTTCCATTTCTTTATACACTTGCAAAAACTCTTCAGCCTTAGCAACCATATCATACGAGCCAATAAATAATGGTTCGCGTTGGTGAAGGCTTTCAGGCTTTAGTTCCATAATTCGTTTATAGCCATCAGATGCTTTTCCTCCGGCCTGCTCTGCAATAAAAGCCAGCGGGTTGCACTCGTATAACAAACGTAGTTTGCCTTTAGGCGAATCTGATGTTGTAGGGTAAATATAGATACCTCCTTTAATCATATTACGGTGGAAGTCGGCTACCAGCGAACCTATATAGCGTAGGGCATATGGGCGACGGGTAGGCTTATCATGCATTTGGCAATAATTTACGTACGACTTAACACCATCAACAAAATCGTGGAAATAACCTTGATTTATTGAGTATATAGGGCCCGTGCGCGGTATCTTCATATCAGGGTGAGACAGGCAAAACTCACCTATTGATGAGTCTAAAGTAAAACCGTTTACCCCATTGCCGGTGGTAATTACCATCATGGTAGATGTGCCGTATACAACATAACCCGCAGCCACCTGCTCTGTACCCGGCTGTAAAAGGTCGTCGAGGGTTGGTATACAATCTACCGACTTGCGGCGGTATATAGAGAATATAGTTCCTATAGAAACGTTTACATCAATATTAGATGACCCATCGAGCGGGTCCATACAAATTACATATTGTGCCTTTTTAGCCAGGGCCTCGTCAAAAATAATAAGGTCATCGTTTTCTTCTGATGCAATCGCACAACACTCTCCCCTAAAACGGATAGCATCAATAAACTGTTCGTTAGCAAAAACATCCAGTTTCTTTTGAGTCTCGCCCTGTACGTTGGTAGTACCATACTCGCCTAAAATATCAACAAGCCCGGCCTTATTAACCTCTCGGTTGACAATTTTGGCAGCCAGTCCAATTGAGTTTAATAAGCGTGACAGCTCGCCTTTAGCATAAGGAAAATCTCCCTGACGTTTTATTATAAATTCAGAAAGGGTTAAAACTGTTTTTTGCCCTCCGTTACCATTATCGTAAATGTTTTCTGCCATTTCCTTTTTGTGTGTAACACAAAATTAATCATTAATACCAACTAAAATATCCTCATTAAAAGCAGAAAGTTCAACAACTTTATCAGCTATTGAACTTTCTGTTCTTTTATTTCTTTTTGTTCTTGTTTCCTTCTTTTAATGCCCATGCATTGTAGTCTTTTATTACTTTTTCCAGGTCTTCAAAAACAAGATCTTTGTTGTTAACTTCATCCAGCATATCCTCGTTGTCTTTAACCAAGGCGCCAACGTCTTTTTTAAAGTTATTCTCTTTAATACGAATAGCAGCCTTTTCAGTTGTTTTTTTAACGTAATACTGGGTTTCGTAAACTTCTATCTCCCCTTTCTTGTAGCGTTCCAAATCTAATTGGTAAAGCGTTAACTCACCCTTATCTACTACCTGCATAAAGGCAAACTCTTCTGATTTATATTGAACGGATTCGAAAACGTTTTCTCCATTAAAGTACATTTTAATTTTACCAGGAGAATATGATTTCTTTTCCGTAGGGCTAATAATTAGTTTAATTTTATCACCTTCAAAACGTAGCCCAGTTTTTTTATCGCGCTCTATAATCTCCCCTTTAAGTGTATCGCCTTTGTTGGTAATAACATAGCCGGGATTACTAGCTTTTGGCTCGTCATCATCATCTTGAGCCATTACATTTACAGATGCCAAAAGGCTTAAGCCTAACGTTAATTTGGCAATTCTATTAAACCAAGTTAATTTACTCATGTTCAATTATTTATTGTTTGGGATTTTCGTTGTATATAACACCTAAAAGGGTTTGGCCTACGGCCTTTAATGTAGCTTTATCAACCGCATCCATATTATCATCATGGGTATGCCAGTAAAACGGAAACTTACCGTCGTTGCCATCCTGGTATTGTATAATATCAATAGCAGGTATTTCAGTCATTCCATTTACATAGTAATGGTCGTCAATAATAGCAGTGCGTGTATTGTTTACAAATATACTTGCATAACCCAGTTCGGCTGCTTTGTTCCATACTTTGTCAACAGCAAAACCTGCATTAACCACAGAGCCTTCTTCCTTCCAGAATTTAGCATCTTTACCTCCAACCATATCTAACAATATAGCATAGCGTGGGCGGTAAAACGGTATAGGCGGGTGGGTTATCCAATATTGGGTACCAAGGCAGTAACTATCGTTTTCTTCAGGTAACCCCTGGTCCTCAGCATCGGTAAAGAATATATCAATGCCAATATTGGCATCCTTGGTATTAAGTACGCGGGCTATTTCCATTAAAACACCAACCCCACTGGCACCATCGTTTGCTCCTAAGATAGGTTCGCTTTTACGTTCATTGTCCTGATCGGCTATATGGCGCGAATCCCAATGTGCAAAAAGCAGGATACGCTCCGAATTTTTGGGGTTTATCCGGCCAATAATATTATAAATAGGCAGGTTACGGCTACCTGGGGCAGTTACCGTTCCGCGCTGAACAATAACCGTATCGGTTAATGCTTTTAACGTATTGATAAGGTATTGGGCACAATCAGCATGAGCTTTAGAACCCGGTACACGTGGGCCAAATGCTACCTGCCTGGCAGTATATGCAAAGGCGCTATCCGCATTAAACTCAGGGGCAACCACTACAGAGCCTTTATTTTCAACAACCACAGGCGGTTTTTCGCCTGGCCCACAACTAATTATAGCAACGGGTGCTAACAGTATTAATAATGCTTTGAAAGCGCTTTTCATCAAATTAATTATTTGTAAAAGTCCAGTCAGTTTTATCCTTTCCGTCTTTAATTTCTATGCTAAGCTTAGCCAACTGGTCGCGGATAAAGTCTGACGAGGCATAATCTTTATTGGCACGCGCCGTTTTGCGTTGCTCAATAATAATCTGCATAAGGCCATCCATTACTTCGCTTCCTTCTTCGGCACCTATATTTTCTTCCTGTAAACCTAAAATATTGAAAATAATTGTTTCGTATAGATTTTTAAGCGCAGCTATATCATCAGCAGTAAGCGTTTCTGTACCTGCTTTGGCACTATTTATTGCCCTAACAGCATCAAACCATTCAGCAATAACAATTGGGCTGTTCATGTCGTCATTCAATGCCTCAAAGCTGGCAGTTTCCAACTTCTTTACATCGTAGCTTGATACAGCAGAAGGATTAATCTCACCAATGGTTTTGTAGGCAGCCATAAGGCGTTGCAAGCCTTTGCCTGCAGCCTCTAAGGCAGCATTAGAAAAATCTAAGGTGCTGCGGTAGTGTGCCTGTAAGATAAAGAAGCGGATTGCCATTGGCGAATATGCCGCTGTTAATACAGGGTGGTTGCCGCTAAAAAACTGGTCTAAAGTTATAAAGTTACCCAACGATTTGCCCATTTTCTGGCCGTTTATGGTAACCATGTTATTGTGCATCCAATACTTGGCTGGCTCTGTATGGTAGCAGGCGTTGTTTTGGGCAATCTCGGCTTCGTGGTGAGGGAATAGTAAATCCATGCCGCCACCGTGAATGTCAAAATGCTCGCCAAGGTATTTCGTACTCATAACGGTACATTCAATATGCCAACCTGGGAAACCCTGGCCCCAGGGCGAATTCCAACGCATGATATGTTCAGGGTTAGCCTTTTTCCAAAGTGCAAAATCGGCGCTATTGCGCTTCTCATCCTGCCCGTCAAGGTCGCGGGTTCCTTCTACTAACTCATCAAGCACACGGCCCGATAGTTTGCCGTATTTGAAATTTTCGTTGTATTTTAATACATCAAAGTAAACAGAGCCGTTTACTTCGTAAGCATAACCAGCATCAATAATCTTAGTTACCGCTTCTATCTGCTCTAATATATGACCTGCAGCTCGAGGCTCAATGCTTGGCGGCTCGTTGTTAAGCTGGGCCATGTTCTTGTGAAAGCGCACAGTATAATGCTGCACCACTTCCATAGGCTCTAACTGCTCTATACGTGCCTGTTTTGCAATTTTATCTTCTCCTTCATCGGCATCGTTTACCAAGTGGCCAACATCCGTAATATTACGCACATAGCGCACCTTGTAGCCAAGGTATTTTAAATAGCGTTGCAATAAATCAAACGTAATGTAAGGGCGGGCGTGACCTAAGTGGGCATCGCCATATAGTGTAGGTCCGCAAACATACATACCAACAAATGGTGCGTTTAACGGTACAAATTGCTCCTTTTTTCGGGTAATAGTATTATGGACGTATAGCGGATGATTCATATCCCGCAGAAAATGTATAAGGGTTAATATTATTTAAAAAATGAGAAATTATCTGGCTTTTATGGGGATATCCATAATAATCTCTGAACGGTAGTCAATACCATTTTGCTGCGCAGGAACGAAATCTTTAATACCAGCTACAATTCGTTTAACAGCTAAGTCAACACCATTGTCCATTCCTTCAATAATGGCAGAGTTAATTACTTTGGTATCGTAATTTACTTCAAACGATATAAGTACATGGCCATCTTGGGTATTTGCCAAAAACTCAGGCGAAGCGTACAATTCATTATAAATATATTTGTACAAAGAGTCTTCGCCAAACTTGTAGAACGCCTCGTTGTTTTTAACAATATAATTTTGATTGTAGCTACGGTTAGGGTCTTTAACCTTGCTTTTGGTATCAGTAGATTTGCCCTGAAAACCAGTTTGCGCAGCCAAGCCAAACGTGCATAAAAAAGCGATAAGTAGAAATATATTTTTCATTGTTTAAGTATCTGGAGTGATCTTAAGCAAAGATAATGCAAAACGTTAAGGATTAGCTATATTTTTAATCATATCTGTAGTCATTTTTTCAATATCATAGTCGGGTTTCCATCCCCAGTCGGCACGTGCCTCGCTATCATCAATGCTTGCAGGCCACGAGTCGGCAATTTGCTGCCGGCTATCAGGAGTGTAAGTAATATTAAAACCAGGTACATGTTTTTTAATCTCTTCGGTTAACACTTTGGGGGTAAAACTCATACCAGCCAAGTTATATGCCGACCTAATTTTAACCTGCTCAGCCGGGGCTTCCATAATACCTATAGTAGCTTTAATGCCATCAGGCATATACATCATTGGCAGTTCTGTATCTTCTTTCAGAAAACATTCGTAGCTACTTTTCTTAAGGGCCTCGTGGAAAATATGTACTGCATAATCTGTAGTTCCACCACCGGGTTCGCTTTTATAACCAATAAGACCAGGGTAACGCAAGCTGCGCACATCTACCCCATATTTAGCATTATAATATTCGCACCAACGTTCTCCCGCCTGTTTGCTTATACCATAAACGGTATTAGGCTCCATTATAGTGCGTTGCGGGGTGTTTTGTTTAGGCGTTGTGGGGCCAAAAACGGCAATAGAACTTGGCCAGTATACTTTAGCAATATGCTCTTCTTTAGCCAAATCCAGCACATTAAATAACCCGTTCATATTTAAGCCCCAGGCACCTTTTACTTTTTGCTCGGCTGTAGCAGAAAGCAGTGCCGCTAAAAGGTATATCTGGGTAACGTTGTATTTTTTTACAATATTGAAAAGGGCGTCTCTGTCCAGCACATCCAACAGCTCAAAAGGGCCGCCCATCTTTACTTCTTCTGACGATTTTTTGATATCAGAGGCGATAACATTATCAACCCCATACATTTCGCGTAGCTTCATAACCAACTCCGTGCCAATTTGGCCGGATGAGCCTACTACAAAAACAACATCTTTCATGAGTTACAAATCCAATATATCCGCAGCAAATATATAGTTTTTAGCTTACAGCAACCTGCTATTGTAACTATAAAAAAACACCGCAGTTTCCTACGGTGCTTTACCTATATTATTAAACCAATAGAACTAAGAACGCTTAGTAGCCATTTCGTAAACCAACGAGAAATAGATTAGGCGGCCAATAGCAGGGCCTCCAAATACTTGCGATCTTTTATTATTCAACAGGTTTTGCGCACCAAGTTTAAACACTGTATTTATTTTGGTTACTTTGTGGTTTATTTGTGCATCTAACATATCGTATGTTGGGATAGCACCTGTAAACTGTGGAGCTCCTTCAAATGTAAAGCCCTGTATCCATTTATAATTGATGTTAAAGCCATTGTGCTCTAACCTGCCTAATTTTATATCCCTACCGCTAATACCAATGTTAAACTTATGCTCAGGTGTATTGAAAGCAGGTATTATAGGATCTGAAGAGCCGCGACGGTCTAGCTTATTCCAAGAGTAGTTTCCATTAACAGAATACTTTTCTAAGAAATAATAGGTTAACCCAATATTTACACCCTGGGTGTTTACAAGGTCTTTTGTGTTGGCAGACACACGGTATACCTGTAAAAAATCGGGAAAGCCGGTTGGGCCAACCTTAATATCTGCCCCAAGCTTAAAGCCAATAAAATCCTGGTAGATAGTATAGTAATAACCTGCATCAACATACAAATGGTTAAACAATGTGCCACGGTAACCAACTTCTAACGTGCGGGCCTTTTCAGGACGTATAGGGTCTATTTTTTGGTAAACAAGCAGCGATGCATCGGGTAAACCACTTCCGCTACCTGTTAAGTAGCTTCGTACCGACTCTATAGTAACAAGTGAATCATACCCTGAAATATTACCTATAAGTATAGCGCGGCCTACATTGTAGTAAAGATATTGATCGGCAAGGGTTGGGTTGCGAATAGCCGAAGAAAATGATAACCTGAATGTATTATTATCATCGGGTGAGTAAACCAATGAAGCGGCAGGCGATACAAGGAAATTAAAGTTTTGATTTTTATCTAACCTGGCTGTAAGGTTTATCTTTAGCTTGTCTTTAATTACTTTCTTTTCAAAACCTGCATATACGCCAAACTCATAGTTAGTTATCCTTCTGCCTGCAGTATCACTAAAAATTGTACCTCCAGAGTTTGGAGTATACAGGCGTCCATTGCCGCCTACTGTAATATCCATAAACTTAGGAGTAAACTTATATTGCCCATGTAAATGGTATAATGCAGACTTGTCTACCAGCCTTGAACCGCCCTGGTTTACAGGTGTAGAAGTAATTACGGCAAAAGCAGAATCAAAACGGGCAGTACCTGGCTCATAGAATGGTTTTTCATTTGACAAGTTAGCCGGTTGCGATGCAAAATTAGCAGCTAAACCATGCCATTTAACTAACGAGTCAGGATATGCGGCTACAACTGAGTCTATTTGGTTTACATAGTTTGGTGGCACAGGAAAGGTAAAGGCCGGATAGCCAGGCAATGCTTCGGCCTTAGGCTTAATAACATTAAACCAATACTGGCTATAGCTATTGAAGTAGCTGGCATCAGACTTAGAAAGATTTTGCAGGCGGAAGGCAGTTAACACAGCATCGTAAGAGTTGCCGGCATCCTCATTTGTTGCGTAGGCACGCACAAACCATTTATCTTCTTTTTTAAACTCCAGCTTATTTTGAAAATAAAGAATATCCTTTAAGCTGTAGCGGTTTTCGCCCTGATATACCGTTGTGCCGGCCCCAAAACTAGAGGTGTATGACAGTTCGACATCCTGCTTTAATTTATAATGAAGCGATACGTTGGCCTTAATGTTACGTGTGTTGTAGTCTACAACATCAGACTCGTTATACCCCTTACGATAGAAGGTACCTAAACCGGGGAAGTTTACACTTTGACCGGGTGAAGTTTCAGAAGCAATTTCATCGCCATAACGGTTGACGGCATCGTACCCACCTGGGTTGTTTCTGTTAACCACCGACTGCGGAGTTGCATCGTAATTAGTTGCACGCCAATCATCTGCACGCAGGTAATAGAAGTTTAACTTATATGCAAATTTATCATCGCCTGCTTTGTTTTTAAACACCTGGGCATAACGTGCAGAACCTTCAAACAATAACCTTTCAGCACCACGCACCATAACAGATAAACCAGGAAATGAAAACGGGCTTTTGGTAGTCATAGATATTACCCCATTAAAAGCGTTAGGGCCATAATAGGCACCGGCAGCACCCTGTACAAGGTCTACTTTTAACACATCAAGCTCTGATGCACCAAGAAAATTACCCAATGAGAAGTTAAGTCCGGGAGCTTGATTATCTACCCCATCAATGATTTGTAAAGACCTCACGGGCGAAGTGCTATTAAAACCACGTGTATTAATAACCTTAAAACCTATACTGGCCGAGTTAACGTCTACGCCCTTAAGCTGGCCTAACCCATCGTAAAAATTGGCCGAAGGGGTTTCTTTAATAGCAACAAGGTCTAATGCCTCTACTGTTAAAGGGTTTTCGCGGGCTTTTTCGCCAATGCGGTTGTCTACCACTTCGGCGCCTTTAATTTCAATGCCTACGGTTTCCAGCTTTACATTTAGCTTTACAGTAACATCATTAACAGTAAGCTCTTGTGTTTGGTAACCTAAAAAGCTAACGGTTACCACAAATGGTGGCGAGGCTTTGGCATCAAACTTAAAGTTACCATCAAGGTCGGCAGCAGCTCCAATGCCTGTACCTTTAACAACAACAGTAGCGCCAATAAGAGGTTCGCCACTATTTTTATCTTTCACTGCCCCGCTTATAACCTGCGAAAACGCTGCCGAGCCAAAAAACACAAAAAATATTGTAAGTAGTTGTATAATCGTTCTTTTCATACCTGTAATCCTTTTATAACTTCGCAAAATAGAAAAATAGTTTGCATATTAGCCTTGATGCAAGATTTTTTTGCAATCCATAATTCATAAACAATGAGAAAGATAGTACTTTTTTTAATATTGGTTGTTTTAATATCCAGCATGCCAGCCTGCCGTAGCCGAATGTATACTGTGCGGGCACCTTATAAAGAAGTGCCAACTCCGCCGCGGCCTGATTACGCTAAATCAGATAACTGGTTTGCTTTACCAGAAAGGAATGACATGGCAGACAGGATTATGGGGCAAAAGGAAGAAGAATATACTAAAGAGGATACACTTAAAGCCGATGTGTTTTTTATATATCCTACCATATTTACCGGTAAGGCTAATGATGAATACCTTTGGAATGCCAATACTGCAGACGAACTGCTTAATAAACGCATTACAAACACCACAATGAAATACCAGGCTACCGCTTTTAATGCGGCAGGCCGAATGTATATACCCAAATACAGACAAGCGCAACTTACTGCTTACTACACTAAGAGTGCCGCAGATGGTATTGCTGCTTTTGACACAGCTTACAGTGATGTAAAAAGGGCTTTTATTTATTACCTTGAAAACTATAATAATGGCAGGCCTATTATAATCGCGTCGCATAGTCAGGGCACAAGCCATGCTGAACGGCTTTTGGCTGATTTTTTTGATGGTAAGCCACTACAAAAACAGTTAGTAGCGGCTTACCTTGTTGGTATGCCTATAAATAAAAACAGGTATGCCAATATTAAACCGTGCGCAAACCCAACAGAAACAGGGTGCTTTTGCAGCTGGACTACCTTTAAGCGCAACTACTATCCTAAAACGTATTATTGCCGTGGCTACGCCGATGCTGCATGTATAAACCCAATATCGTGGACATTTGATACTATGCCCATACCCCGACAGCAAAATAGCGGCGGCCTTTTTTACGATTATAAACATATTGCTAAGAACTGCTCTGGTGCCCAATTGGGTAAAGGGATATTGTGGATAAAGCACCCGCATTTTCCAGGTAGCTTTTTAGTATACATGAAGAACTACCATGTAGGCGATATTAACCTATTTTACAATGATGTTAGAAATAACGCCAAGCTAAGGGTCACTGAGTTTTTGAAGAAGTGAGGTTAACGAATAAATTGTTGAACATTGCGCCTACCCCTTCTTTTGAATACTTTTTACGATACAGGATACTTGCAGTCTCCATATTATACTGATGAGCCATTGCTATTTCAATAGAGGCTGTCCAAGCATCAATTGTATTTTCAGACAATATACCGGTTTCAGCAATTACCAAATCATCTAATGGTGGAATATTAGAAGCTACTACAGGGGTTCCGCAGCAAATAGCTTCTGCAACAACCAATGAAAACGTTTCTAAAAAGGAGGCATGTAAAAAGTAATCTGAGGCATGGAAAACTCCGGCAACCTGGTCTTTGGGCAAATAACCTAATAAGTTTAGTTCAAAGCTAAGCGTTGGTTTTAGCGCTTCAATCCTTGCTCTGTATTCACCATCGCCAACAATATTAAGTACAATAGGTTTTGCTGTTTTCTTTGCTATTATATCCAAAGCAGCAATAACTAAGAAAGGGTCTTTAGGAAATTTAAGGTTGGTTACACAGCAAAAAACTAGTTTATCTGATTGGATTTTGGGTTTATAAAAGAACCTATCGGAATCAATAACATTAGGGATAATATGAGCCTTAGCAGGCAACGAACCGTATTTTATTGTTATTTGTTTTAAGTAGTTAGAAACACTAACTACAGCATCTGCATTTGCATAAGCCTTGCGGGCAGCAGAAGCAAACAGGTTTTTACCCATAAATTTGGCTATACGGGTCCAATGTTCAATAATAATGTGCTGTGCATTTATGTTTTTTGCCAGCCAATGGCCAGTAATACCTGCAGGGTTTATAACATTAGATACAACAATCCTGGGAGTAAATTTTGGCGCTACATATTTAGCGTAATGCCACTTGGTATAAATATACAATAGCGGTATGTTTATATATACCCATTTCCAAAAAACCGATTGTATTACTAAATAATGAGTCGGAATGTCATTGATCTCCTCATATTCTGCCGAAACAGATAACAGCCCATTCCCCTTCAACACCTTGATGGCCTGTACGGCAACATTATTTCCAGCTACCCGGCAACTTTCGGCATGTTCTTTAACAAACACCCCATCAATGCTGCCTTTGTAAGGATACCAATAAGTATGAAACAATATATTCATAATAATACAAGGTGCAAAGATGCCAAAAAATTGCCGTGCCAATGCTTTTTAATACTTTTGCGCCATGTCATTTTTACGCAATGTATTTTATTCAAAGCCGGTTAACACTTTTTTGTCGCGCATACTAAGGCCCTTTTCGGGGGTTTTACCTGCGGGTGCTAAGTTTGGGATTTATGGCCCTTTTACATTAAAATTCCCCGGAAATGTTACCGTGCAATATTATACTAACCCTACCAGCTACCACTCTAAATTGTTGTTTTGGGATGGTTTTGAAGGTTTTGAACATGAAAGTAGCCGCTACTTTGCCCAACTCGCTAAAAATGCAAACTGTTTTTTTGATGTTGGTGCCAATATTGGTTACTATTCGCTATTAGCAGGAGCTGTAAATCCGGGTATTGCTATTTTTAGTTTTGAACCCATGCCTGCGCCTAACGAATACCTTAAGCGTAACCTGGAGCTTAACAACATACCCAATTTTAAAACCAGTACCCTTGCGCTAAGCAATACTAAAACCGAGGCTGAGTTTTTTGCCACAGCCAACGCAAAGCTTAGTTTTATAGATGGCCAGCTGTCGGGCGATGGTGGCATGAGCGAGTCGCACTCGGGTGTACGGTCTATACAAAAAGTAAAGGTTAATACAATAACCCTGGATGAATTTGCCGCCGAGAACCTACCTGCCGGTATGCTTATAGACCTGATGAAACTAGATACTGAAGCTACCGAGCATTATGTATTGGAAGGCGCAACTACTATTTTAGCTAAACACCGCCCCATTATTATGTGTGAGGTTATTAGTGGTCAGATAGAAAAAGAACTAGAGCAGATACTATCTGCAAATAACTATTTATATTTCCGCACCGGTAAAGGAAAACCACAAAAAGTAAATTCATTAACAGACAATACCGCAAGTAAATTTGAGTACTTTTTGGTACCTGCCGAAAAAGAAAACATGCTGCTTAACTTAGTATAACCAATGGACAATAATTTTAACCCATACGATTACTGGCAAACCCGCCTATCTAAAAAAAATAATTTAGAGGGTGTTGGCTATTCGGCTCTGGGCATGAAGTTTAATGTATGGGCATATAAAACACGTAAGTTTAGTTTTAAACTGAATTTAGAGCGCCTGAGCATAAACCTAAAAGGTAAAAAGGTGGCAGACATTGGCGCGGGCTCGGGGTTTTGGATTGATACCTACCGCGAACTGGGTGCAGAGTCTATTACCGGGGCCGACTTAACTGATGCCGCAGTAGAGAACTTGCGCAATAGTTTCCCCAATGCAACGTTTGTTAAAGCTGATATTGGCGAAAATGAAATTCCGGCCGGATTAGAAAAACAGGGATATGATGCAGTAAGCTGCATGGATGTACTTTTTCACATTGTTGATGATAACCGTTTTGCAAAGGCTGTAGCCAACATTGCAAGCCTTGTTAAACCCGGAGGTTACTTTATTTACTCTGATATGTTTTTAAAGAATAACCGCACGGTACGTGTTACGCACCAGGTAATGCACAGCGAAGAGTTTTTGCTTGATTTATTTGCTAAAAACGGATTAGAAGTTGTTGCCCGCAAGCCGTTTTTATATTTATCAAACACACCGTTAAACAGTAACAATGCACTAATAAAAGGCTACTGGTTTATTATATACAACACGCTGCGCTACCTTAAGTTTATGGGCTATATATTGGGGCCATTAACTTACGCTATAGAAAAATACTACATTAAAAATTCATCATTTAGCCCTTCTACAGAAATTACGATATTGCGAAAAAAATAAACATGGGAATTGTACAAAGGCAAGGCATATTAAATACCATAGTTGTATATACGGGTATTTTAATAGGCTTTATAAACCTGTTGTACGTTCAACCAATGTTTTTAAAAGAAGAAGAGATTGGCCTTACTCGGGTGCTTTATTCTTTTTCTGGAATATTATCGGTATTGATGCCTTTAGGGGCGGCAAATATTTTAGTACGTTACTTTCCGCAATACAAAAAAGATGAAGAAGGCCACAATGGCTTTTTAGGTTTTGTTCTGTTGTATGCCCTAGTTGGATTTATTTTTTTTAGTGTAATACTATACCTTACGCGCGATTATATAACTGCGGTGTATGTAAAGCAATCACCACTGTTTGCTAAAAATTTCTGGTTTGTTTTTCCATTAGGCTTATACCTTACATTTATCCAGATTTTAAATATTTATTGTTTTTCACTATTCAAATCAGTAGCGCCCTCCATTTTTTCAGAGATAGTGGTTAGGGCCCTAAATATTCTAATAGTAATATTATACCACTACAACTATTTAACGTTTGACCAATTTATCCAATCATTTACCTATTTATATGCCGTAAACCTTTTACTACTTGTTATTTACATCTATACAATCAGTAAGCCCAAATTATTTTTTAACCCCGTATTTTTTGGCAAAGAAAACCGTGTTGTAATGTACCGTTACGGCATGGTAATGACTATTGCCGCTATTGCATCGCTGGGATTAAAGAGCATTGACAGTATTATTTTAGCTATATATGTTTTGCTAAAAGATGTTGGGATTTACAGCATAGCATTATTTATAGGCTTGTTTATTGAAACGCCATTAAACTCGCTAGACCGAATAGCCAGTGCCCGAATGGCAGCTGCTATATCGCATAATAACCAAAAAGAAATAAAAGACATATATCACAAATCAAGCAATAATTTATTTTTAATTGGTGGATTATTATTTATAGGTGTAAATACCTGCATAACACCACTATTCAGTTTTTTAAAAGAAAGTTACCGAGGAAACGAATTGATTGTTTTAGTAGTAAGCTTAGGGGCTTTATTTAATATGGCTTCGGGCTCTAATACCTCTATTATATTTAATTCAGACCATCATAAAAAAGGTATTTATATTTTAGGTGGGGTATTTATTTTTTTAGTCGGGCTGCTGTTTTTATTAGTACCCCAATACGGAACTTTAGGAGCAGCAATCGCTGTATCGACCGGAACATTTGCATACAATTTTGGCAAGTTTGTATTTATCAAAAAGCATTATAAAATGCAACCATTTTCAATCGCCTCTTTAAAACTAGTCATGCTAATTGGCGGTGTTGCTGCTATGGGGATTTACCTGCCTCATTTAGAAAATGCTTTTGTAGATATACTATACAGAGGTAGCATTGTTTCCATTGCGTATTTAAGCATTGCCTATTTTTGGAAATTGATACCGGAAGAATTATTAAAACCGGCCCGTAAATACATGCCATTTATAAATTGGTAATCATAATTATTGAATCATGTCACCACAAGAAACCATCAACCAACTCTTTACTGTTTTACTAACCCAAGGGCAAGCTGATTATATTGGAGAGCCTGTTTCTCAACTGGAACACGCTGTGCAAGCAGCCCAACTGGCAGAGCGTGCCGGAGAGCGTGATGAAGTGATTATAGCTGCCCTGTTCCACGATATTGGGCATATGGTTGACAGCGCTGAAACAATGGGTGGTTATGGTAATGCCAACCACGAAGGTTTAGGTGCTGAATACTTAAAAGGGCTTGGGTTTAGCGATACTGTTTGCAGCTTGGTAAAAGGCCATGTACAGGCGAAACGTTACCTTACTTATAAGCACCCTGCTTATTACGAAAAATTATCAGAAGCCAGTAAGCAAACATTGGAATATCAGGGCGGACGAATGACTGCTGATGAAGCCGCCGCTTTTGAAGCTGACCCATTATTTGCCTTGCACCTAAAAATGCGCGCATGGGATGAGCAGGCAAAGTTGGAGAATGAACCGTTGCCGGATATGGATAAATATAAGCAAATTTGTATGAAATTATTAGCTTGATTTTACGTTATGAAGTTTTTACATTATATTGTATACTAATAACACGTAACGCCATGAAAAAAGTATCCTACCTATTTGTATTGTCTTGTATAGTAATAGTTGCTTATGCCTGCAAAAAAGAAACCGACACCGACCGTGCCTTGTATGACGAAACCAAACAATCGGGTTATGTGTTTTACCAAAGCGGGGCGTTATTGCCGGGTTTAGGTAACAGTCCACATGGAGAGTTTAAGTTGCTTTTTAATACTATTGCGGCATCTGTACTAGACAGTACCGGTGAGTTACCTGTAGGTAGCACTTTTCCCGATGGCTCTGTTATTATTAAAGAAGTTTATAACGGCAATAATATTGACTTGCTGGCAGTAATGAAAAAAGCACCTGCTAATTCTGATGCGGGAGAAGGCTGGTTATGGGCAGAGTATGAACCCGATGGAAAGGTTATAATTAGTACCAGCAAAAAAGGCAATAGTTGCATTGGCTGCCACAGCGGCAACACCAACCGCGACCTTACCAATACTTTTGATTTGCATTAAACTCTTAAGTTGATAATCAAACATCATATTCTCTTGCAAAGCTGGTTATTTTCGTTATAAATATTAAATTCTACATTTTTTGAATTTAACAAAGCATTGTGCATTTTTCTAAACCCTCACCCCTAACGCTCACCCCTATTTATTACCTTTGCACTTCGTTGAAAAACAACCATGGAGATAGCAAAGACATTTGACCACGCATCGCGCGAGAAAGAACTGTATAAACAGTGGATTGAAAAGGGTTTCTTTAAATCGACCCCCGACGGGCGCGAGCCGTACACTATTGTAATACCCCCGCCAAACGTAACGGGTGTGTTGCACATGGGCCATATGTTAAACAATACCATACAGGATGTGCTGGTGCGCAAAGCCCGTATGGAAGGCAAAAACGCGTGCTGGGTTCCGGGTACCGACCATGCCTCTATTGCTACCGAGGCCAAGGTGGTTGCTATGCTTAAAGAGATGGGCATTGATAAGCGCGAAATTGGCCGTGAAGAGTTTTTGCGATATGCCATGGAGTGGAAAGATAAATACGGTGGAATTATATTAGAACAGCTTAAAACATTAGGCGCATCGTGCGATTGGGACAGGACTTCGTTCACAATGGACGAAGGATACTACCAAGCCGTTATTGATGTGTTTATTGATTTATACAACAAAGGCCAGATATACCGAGGCACCCGCATGGTCAACTGGGACCCTAAAGGCCTTACTGCCGTATCTGACGAAGAGGTAATACACAAAGAGGTTAACTCTAAATTATACTTTGTAAAATACCCTATTGCTGAGTTGCCTGGTGAGTTTATAACCGTTGCAACAACCCGCCCTGAGACAATCCTAGGCGATACTGCCGTTTGTGTTCACCCTGACGATGAACGATACAAACACCTTGCAGGTAAACACGCTGTTATACCTATGGTTAACCGCCAGGTGCCTATTATTTTTGACACCTATATTGATTTAGAGTTTGGTACCGGTGCGTTGAAGGTTACCCCTGCGCACGATATAAACGACTATAACCTGGGCATAAAACACAACCTGGAAGTTATAGATACTTTAGAACCTAACGGTACCATGGCCCCTGCTGCCGGTTTTTACATCGGGCAGGACCGTTTTGCCGTACGTAAGCAAATAGCCATAGACCTTGAAGAGCAAGGCCTGTTAGTTAAGGTAGAAGACATTAAAAACAAGGTTGGCTACTCTGAACGTACCGATGCAGTTATTGAACCAAAGCTATCTATGCAATGGTTCTTGAAAATGGATACCGTTTCTAAACCTGCGTTGGAAAATGTTGTAAACGGAAACGTAAAACTGATTCCGGAGAAGTTTATCAACACCTACAAACACTGGATGGAGAATGTACACGATTGGTGTATATCGCGCCAGTTGTGGTGGGGCCACCGCATACCGGCATGGTACGGCCCGGGCAATAAGCATGTGGTTTGTAAAACCGCTGCCGAAGCTGTTGCTTTATTTGCTGATCAAGGCGTTACTGTTTCCGAGGCTGATTTACGCCAGGATGAAGACGTACTGGATACCTGGTTCAGTTCTTGGTTATGGCCTATAGCGGTATTTGACCCTACCATTTTTGGCAAAAAAGATAAAACCGGCAATGCCGATTTACAATACTACTACCCTACCAACGATTTGGTAACCGCACCTGAGATTTTATTCTTCTGGGTGGCACGTATGCTTATTGCTGGTTACGAATACCAGGGAGATAAAGCCTTTAGTAATGTTTACCTAACAGGTATCGTTCGCGATAAGCAGGGCCGTAAAATGAGCAAGTCGCTAGGCAACTCACCTGACCCATTAGACCTGATTGCCCAATACGGTGCTGATGGTGTGCGTGTAGGTATGCTGTTATCATCGCCTGCCGGTAATGATCTTTTGTTTGACGAAGGTTCTTGTAAACAGGGCAGCCAGTTTGCACATAAAATATGGAATGCTTTCCGCTTAGTAAAAGGCTGGGAAATAGACACCGATAAACCCCAAAGCGAAGCCGATAAAACAGCTTGCAATTGGTTTGAAAACCGCTTTAATGAGGAGGTTGCTAACCTTAGCGATTTATACTCTAAGTACCGTATATCTGAAGCCTTAATGTCGGTTTACAAACTAGCGTGGGACGATTTCTGCTCATGGTATTTAGAAATGGTTAAACCACCATTTGGCGAGAAGATTGACCTGGCTACCTACGATAAAACCATTGAGTTGTTTGAGGGTTTGTTAAAAGTACTTCACCCCTTTATGCCATTTATTACCGAGGAAATTTGGCATACTATAAAAGACCGTGCTGAAAACGATTATATCATTGTTGGTGAGTATCCAAAAATCAATAAAGCAGATGCTTCAATAGCTTCTGATTTTGCTGATTTTGAAAGCATTGTTACCAACGTTCGTAATATCCGTAAAGAGAAAAATATCTCTCCGAAAGAAACATTAGAACTGGCTATAAAAGGCAACAAAGATATATTAAACCAATCGTGGTTTGATTTGATTACCAAGCTTTGTAACCTATCGGCAATAAATAGTATTACTGAGAATTTACAAGGTATGCCATCGTTTATAGCAGGTAACTTAGAATGCTTTGTACCTATAACTATAGCTGTTAATCCTGAAGAAGAGCTAAAGAAACTTACGGCTGATTTAGATTACACCAAAGGCTTTTTAAAGAGCGTACAGGCCAAGTTGGCTAACGAGCGCTTTGTGGCTAATGCCAAGCCGGAGGCTGTAGAAGGGGAACGCAAAAAAGAAGCTGACGCTAATGCTAAAATTAAGCTTTTAGAAGAGCAGATTGGTGCGTTGAAATAAAGATTATTAAACTTTATAAAGTTGAAAAGGAGTGAATATTCACTCCTTTTGTTATTCGTCTATTTTAAATAGTGCAGAAGCTATCCCATCGGCAAAGAATTTACCGTCGCGGGTAAGGGTTAAATTATTGCCTAAAAAGGTTAACCGGCCCTCTTTTACAAAAGGCAATGCCTCTTGCATGCAATAGGCCTGTAGCTGTAAACCAAATAGTTGCCCAAGCTTATCTACATCAATACCTTCTATAGTTCGTAGGGTGGTCATTACATACTCATTATATCGGTCGGCCAGCGACAATCCCTCCTCCTCCAACGGTAATATTCTATTTGTTATCTCTTTAATATACAGCGCATTATTATGAATAGCTGAATGTCTTTGTTTACCATTAAACGAATGGGCTGCAGGGCCTAATCCTAAATATTGAACCCCTCGCCAATAGGAGCTGTTATGCTGAGAACGATATCCCGGCAGGGCAAAATTTGAAATTTCGTAATGCTCAAAACCTGCTGCATTAAGCATAGTAACCAGCTTATGGAAATGCACGGCGGCCTTCTCTTCGTTTGCCGGGGCAACCTTGCCTGCAGCTATCATTTTGCTAAGCGCTGTGCGTGGTTCTACAGTTAACGCATAGGCCGATATATGTTGAACACCCAATGTAATGGCCTTTTCTACATTCTCTATCCAGTCCAAATCGTCTAACGTTTGGGTACCGTAAATAAGATCGATGCTGATATTATTAAACCCGGCCTGTTGCGCCAGTTTAACACACTCTGCAGCCTGTTCTGCATTGTGAGCGCGGTTCATAAAGCGCAAATCTTGTTCTATAAATGACTGTATACCAATACTTAACCTGTTAATGCCTAATGCTTTTAATTCTGTAAGTTTTTCAAGCGTAAGGTCGTC
>CAMBQF010000012.1 GCA_945869825.1 Chitinophaga pinensis
CGTGTCCTCTCGCTAACTGTTTATTTTAAATTCTGATCTATACGCCCCTCTCCTTTGGGGAGGGGTTGGGGTGGGGCTTCCATTAATTCAGAATCGTAATAAGCATTGTAGGTACTATAATTTTTCTCGTTATAACTCTCCATTATAAAGGGAGCGAATGTCGCTAATAATCGACAGACGAGGGATTTTAGCCCGGGCTTTAGTTAATTTTGCTTGGTAATAATGTGCTATTCGAATAACAGCACAAAGATACAACAATTCGACACCTAAAGTCAAGCAAAAAATAATAATTGTTAATAAATGTTATTTACTGTTGTATTAATAACTTACGCGTATAAGCATACATACCATTACTTAAAGTATACGTATACATCCCGAAGCTAAGCCCTTCAGCATTAAACGTAATGCTGTTAGTGCCCGTATTACTATGGTAATTTTGTTGGTAAACCATTTTGCCTACCACATCATAAACCGTAAAAGCAATAGGCTCTTCTTTAAGGGTAGTGTAGTTAATCTGCGTGCTGCCGCTAAATGGATTTGGGTAGTTGCCATCAACTATAAAACCTGCATTCCCTTTACCTTCATCAAGCCCTGTTAAGCGGTATACTTTTAAGGTATCGTAGTATACTATAGATGCGCCGCAGGGCGGCGGTCCTATAGTGCTGAGCCATGTGGGCATTGATGGTGTTGGGTTGCCAATAACCCACGCATCTATATATATTTGAATGGGTAGCGTAATAGAATCATTGCCACCCAATGCGTTTAGTAAAGTTCCTTGATTTATTGAAATGATTATGCAGCCCTGCACACTAGTCCGGTTAAATGAGGTTCCTCCATTAAGCCAGTAACCATTAGGATCGTTATAATTGCCTGCTGCTACCCACTCTGTTGGTATGCCGGGTATTACAATATCGCAAATACGTTCGCCAATTACTGATACGGAATTTTGATTGTATATAAGGTTTGTATCGGTTACTAACTGATAAACATGATAGAAAGCTTGATTTGAAAAAGCGTTGGGTAATCCTGGGTTACAAATGCCGGGGGGATAACCGGCGTACATAGGGTCATTTTGGCAGGGGGCCTGTGCATTAACCTGAATAGCAACAACTATGGCGGCAAGTATTACGATTAGTTTTCTCATACCCAAATATAAAAAAAGCCCCTGACATTGTCAGAGGCTTATATTTTTATTCCCCCTCTCTTTGGGAGAGGGGGGTAGGGGGTGAGGCTCTAGAACTTCAATTGGTATTGAATTGCAAAGGTACGCGGAGCAGCAATATCAAGCGGGCGTAGGGTGTAAACGCGGTTTAGGGCGTTGTTTACCACAAGCGATACGCGGCTGTGTTTAGCAATATCTAAACCTACACGGAAATCAAGTATATAGTCGCCTTTGTTGTTTTTGGTACGGAAATCAACCAAACCATAATTTAAGAAGCTATCAAGGCCTTCAAAAATTTTGTCGATGTTTTTCATGTAGCTGTTGTAACGGCAGCTTGCACCAAACATAACGCGTTTGTAAACAAACTCAAGGTCGGCCTTAACAAGGTGGTTAAAGCGGTATTTTAACGTACCGTCTGTAGGGTCAGAGCTGGTAGAGCGGTACGAGTTGTTGATACCGAATACAGGAACCGGTTTAAAGCCCGGGATTGAATCATCTGGGTTAAGAATTTTTGGGTCCATGTAGGTGTAGCCAATTAAAGCGTTAACCGTTACGTTGCCAATTTTGCCTGTGCCCATAAGCGACATATCTACCCCTTTAACAGCGGTTTTACCAATGTTTAGAGAGCGGAAGCCGATATCGTCAAGGATGCTGCCTGTTGTACCCCAGTTGCCAAAGGTAAACTCTATGGTGTTGAAAGAGCGTTGTTGGAAGTAGGCAATATCTAAGTAACCGGCAAAGGCTTTACCAATTTTAATACCTTGTTTAATACCAATCTCTGCGTTCCACGATGTTTCAGGCTGCAAGTCGGTGTTAGGGTAAATTTGGATAGCGCCTAAGTTGGTACGGATGTATTTCTCGGCAATGGTCGGGAAACGGTAGCCCTGGCCAAAAGAGCCACGGATGTAGGTTTCGCGGAAGATACCTTTGTTACTTACTTTGTAGTTAAAGCCGGCACGTACTACAGGTTTGTTGCCTGCTTGGTCGTTAATTTTGAAATACTCATAACGTGCGCCAAGTATGTAGGTAAAGCGGTCGCGGTAACGGTTTTCAAACTGAACGTACATAGCGCCGTTTAAAGCAGTGCTTTTGCCGTCACCGGCTTCGTTGCCTTCATATAAGGCAGCTTCGCCTGTGGTGTATGTGCCCATAAGGCCACCGGTAACCGATGCTTTCTCTGTAAAGAAACGGGCCAATTCGCCACCAAAACCTGTGTTGCTACTATCGGCAACGCTAAAGCGTTTGGTGTATTGGTATTCGCCAAAGCCAAGGGTAAATTTGTTGGCGCGGCCACCATCGTTGTTGTTGTTTTGGTGGTATATACGGGTGCGTATACGGTGGCTGCTACCCATGTCGTTAGAGTAGTTAAGGAACGGGTCGAAAGCGTAAGTAAGCTGTTTGGTAAGAGTGCTTGAGCCAGGGAAAGAATAATAAATACCCGGTGTTGGACCATCTTGCTTGCTGTTTAACCATAGTAGGTTACCAGCACTCTCGCTGTACTGAGATAGGCCATTTATACCGTAGTTAAGGCCAATGTATTTTTGGTCGCGGTAACGTAGGTTAAAGCTGATACGGGCACGTTGCTCAAACGATTGGCGTGGGTCGCGTACAATAATGTTACCATTGGCATCGGTATCTTTTATTTTAGGTATGTAAACGGTACCACCAATGCCTGAGTTGTAGGCTACGTTGGTATCGGCAACCTCGCGGCCTTTAAAGCCTGTGTCTTTAAACAGGTTGGCACCAACCACAAGGTCTAATGCACCAATGCGGCGAGAATGAAGGAAGTTTAAGTTGCTGGCAAAAAACAGGTCGTTGCCGTTGTAGAAAGCATCACGGCTTTTGGGGAAGTTGTAAATCTGGGTCATTAGCGTTACCTTGGTAAGGGGCTCATCGCGTGGGTAGGCGGTGCGTATGTTAATAGCACCACTAAGCGCTGCCGAACCGTAAAGTACCGATGAGGCTCCTTTAACAACCTCTATCTGCTCAATGTTCTCAATAGGGAAAAGGCCCCAGCTTGGGCGGCCTGCATCGCCCGATAGGATAGGCAGGTCGTCAATAAGTACCATAACACGGCTACCGGCACCAAAGCTGTAACCGCTGCCACCACGTATTTGGGGTTCGCCGTCAACAATAGCCACACCTGGTGCTTGTTGCATGGCTTGGTCCATGCTGGTAGTTGCTTTGTTTTCTACAATGTTTGGTTTAATTACGTCAATGGTAGATACAATTTGCTCTACCGGTTTGGCGTATTTACTTTCAGACACTACAACAATACCTGTGGTAATGCCTTCATCTTCAACAATAAAGTTAACGGTAATGGTTTCACCGGCCGTAACGTTAATGTTTTTGGTAAGGGCTTTTTTGCCCAGCGATTTTACTACCAGGCTGTATTTGCCTGCAGGCAGGCTTAAGGTAAAATTACCATCAAGGTCGGCAGCCGCCCCGGTCGAGGGGTTTGCGGCATCTTGAATGGTGGCTCCGGGGATACCCTCGTTGGTAACTTTGTCGGCTACTTTGCCTTTTACCGTGCCGTTTTGTGCCATAGCAACTATGGCAAACACTGCACTAAATAGTGCGGTTGTAAACAGTTTCTTCATTGTTAGAATTGGTTAGACTACAAAAATCAGCGAGCAAGATAGGAATATTTTTTTTAGCCTATGTTTACCTATGCGTATGTTTTGCAGCGTTTCTTAATAATGCTTTAAATAAAGGCTTTTAAGCCGTTGTTTAATTTTGAGTTTCTGTTTTGTTGTGTACCGGGTTGGTTTCTATACATGATTCATGTATAGGCAGATGCATAAAATGGAATATTCCATAAAAAAGATAAATTTGAATTATGAATAAAACTGTCATAAAGAACCTTATAAACGCAGCAGCCCTGCTGGTAGCAGTAGCCGGAGGGTTAGGAATGCTTTATTGCCTGCCCTTTTTGTTTAGCTTTAATATGGTTGATGTGGTAGGCGCAGGGCTTCCTTTTGTTGCCGGGGCCATACTGGTTGGCTCGGGGCTAATAGCCTTTGCAATAAATAATAGGAGAGAATAACTATGCTTTAAACAGCAATGAGCTGTCACCGTAGCTTAAAAAGCGAAAATCGTTGGCCAGGGCATAGTCGTATACCTTGCGCCAGTCAGGCCCAATAAGGGCAGCTATAAGCAGCAGCAGCGTGCTTTGCGGCTGGTGAAAGTTGGTAACAATAGCATCGGCAAACTTAAACTTATAGCCGGGGGCAATAAGCAGGCGGGTTTTACCATGCAGCACCGTTAGCTTATGCTCTTTCATATAAGCGGCAATGCTCTCCAGCGCTTTGCGTGGCTCTACCAGCAGGCTGGGGTTAATATCGTAAGGCTCCCATTGCTCTATGCTAATATCGGCAAGGCCATCGCCTTCGTAATGGCGTAGCTTAAGGCCAAGCCAATACAGGCTCTCTAAGGTGCGCAGGGCTGTAGTGCCCACAGGTACTATAGGGTGGTTGCCAATAGTGGCAATAAGTGTATCTATCAGTTCTTTGGTAACATGTATTTGCTCAGAGTGCATCTCGTGCTCGCGCAGGTAATCAACCTTAACGGGTTTAAAAGTGCCAGCACCCACATGCAGTGTTAAATGCGTGGTGGTTATGTTTTTGGCTGCAAGGCTGTCTATTACTTCTTTTGTAAAATGAAGGCCGGCCGTTGGCGCAGCAACAGAGCCGTGGGCACGGGCATACACCGTTTGGTAGCGGTCTTTGTCTGTTTCCTCGGCATCGCGCTTTATGTATGGGGGCAGCGGTGTGCGGCCGCCAATCTCCAGCACACGGGCAAAGCTGAGGTCGGCAGGCTCCCAGCTAAACTTCACCACAAAGTAGTCATCCTCTTTGCGGAGTTTTTCGGCTGTCAGCTTTACCTTATCGGCACCATCGTTAAAGGTAGCCACCTGGGGCAGGTCTTTCCAGCGTTTGTTGTTGCCAATAAGGCATTTCCATACGCAAGAGTTAGATGTGCCCATGGCCAGCTCTATCACTTCCGATGGTTGCATAGGCTCCAGGCAAAAAACCTCAATGGTATCTTTCTCGCCTATAAACAGTATACGGGCTTGTATAACCTTGGTATCGTTAAATACTAAAAGCGAGTTGTTGGGCAGCTCATCGGCCAGGCTATTAAAAACCTTTTGGTTGCAAACTCCACCTTTGTATACTAAAAGTTTGCTTTGGTCGCGGGCCTCAAGGGGGTAATGTGCAATGCGCTCATCGGGCAATACATAGGTAAAATCGACCATGCGGAGCGCTTGCGGATTCATTTCTTAGAGACTAGTTAGAGGCTAAAATAAAAAACCTTTTGGTTTAATAGTATAAACAATTAAAATACTTTAAAAATATAATGTTGGGCAACTACGTTTAAAATCATACAGAACTCAACAATATTAATTTATACAACCATGTATAGGGGTACTTAAAATTTATATTTTAGCAAGCGCATAACCTTATCAAAACATGAAAAAAATAATTTACACCATTCCCGTATTAGCAGCTTTTTTAGCTGTGTCGTGCAACAGCCGCCCAAGCGAGGGTAACAAACTGGAGCTTAACGCCTCTACACTCGAAAAGGTAACCACTCAGGTAGATTATGTGATGAACTCTAACATATCACTAAATGATATTTCTATCAACGCTAAGTTTGATAGCCTGCTGGCAGCAAATAAGTCTGACAGGGATAATATCGTATCAGTAAAACTGGCCGAGGCATCGTTAATCATCACCGATAGTGTAAACACCTTCGACCGTTTTTCTGATGTTAAGCTAAGCATTTTTGGTGCTGAAGAAGCCGTTGTAGCCACCAAAACAGGCCTGCAACCTACCGGTGCCAAAGAGGTTAAGCTTGATGTGTTGGGTAAAGACTTGTACGAGTCTATTAAAAAAGGTGAGGTTATTTTGCTGGCTGATGGAAACACTAAAGCCGATTCTCTAAAAACAGACCTTAAAACCAAGCTGGTATTTAAGCTGAACATAGAAGCCGCGCCTAAAAAATAAACACCATGGCACAGGATAAACTTATACTGGTGCGCAATGCACAGGCTGCTGATGTTGATGAGCGTGTTGCCTCGTATGCTGATATTACAGCCGGGGGCGATGGCAAAGCCTGCAAGGTAGACCTGCTAGAAAACACCGCAACGGGTGAGTTTATCCTGCTGTTTCCTGAAGATATTCCCTACTACCATTTTACCCTGCTGCTTAGTGCGCTAAATATGCCGTGGATAAATAATGAAGGCGCTAAAGCTGCTGGCTGGGCCGAGGCTAAAAAAGGTGAGGGAACCTATATGCACGTTATTGCTAAAGACGAAAGCGATGTGTTGGTAGCGGTGAATGATAAAAACGAAGGCATTATCATCGTAGGTGGAGAAACCAGCCCTGTATCGTCTACCGAAAATATGCCTATTGAATTCTTTAAACCCGATACAGCAGGCAACCTAAAACCCATTGCATCGTACGGATTAATACTGGAAGACTTTGACGCCGAAGAGGAAGAAGAGGACGATGAAGAGTTGGAAACACCAACCCCTGCCCCCACACCCCATGTTGAAGCAAAGAAGATGAGCATGGTTACCATATTGCTAATAATTGCAACCCTTTCGGCCGGTATAATAGCTCTGCTGCTAATGGCCGATAAGTAAATCAACCCCTTTGTATGGTTAAGTGGATACCTCTGCTACTGCTTATGCTGGCCGCCAATATACTGGCCGCCCAAACCGCTTATGTAGCAGCCCCCAGCGGGCTAAAACTGCGCAAAACAGCCGATGCTAAAGGGGAGGTTGTTAAAACGCTGTCTTACGGCACCAGGCTATCGGGTGTTAAAGATGTGAACCCCAAAGTAGCCCACAAAACCAAAGAGGCCGAAGGCTTGTATTTAAAAGGCTTTTGGCAAAAGGTTGCAGCAGGTAATGACACAGGCTATGTGTTCGATGCGTTTTTAATTCCGGTTGAACCCATTAGTAAAAAGCAGATTGAAACGTATTACGATGATACCACCCGCATGTGCATGCCTTTTGATATATACTTTTTAGATACCCGGTTTAAAGCCTTTGGTAAGCCATACGATATTATAAAGTATGTAGGCGAAGACACTGTTTATTATGGTGGAGGTATAGAGAATAAAGATAACCCTTATTGCCAAAAGGGTTTTTCGCAGAAGTTTGCTAATGGCAATATAGTAGCATCGTACTCGCAGGGCGAGGGCGGCGCAGGTATGGATGTCACCTTAAAAGGCTACACTTTTAACCTGATATATGCGATTGCGCTTAGTATGACATATTATATGAACGAACACGCAGTTGTTACTCACGAAAATGGCATAGTAAATATTGGCCCGGAAGATGGCGGTGCAGGCTGCTACTCAACCATAGAAGTTAAGGGCAGCACTATTCTCTGGAACTTTGGGTGTGGGTGCTAAACAAAAATCCCCATCCGCTTTAGGCAGACAGGGATTCAATTTTTTATTTATCCCCTCTTAAGGGGTGTGCCAAGCGGAGCGAAGGCGGGGTTTGTAATCAAATAATCCTAAAAATCAAGGTTAAGATTATTTAGCCACCGTAGCCCACAGGTACTCCCTGTTTAGGCGGGCAATATTCTCTAGTGATATTTCTTTGGGGCATTCGGCTTCGCAGGCACCAATGTTGGTGCAGCTACCAAAGCCTTCTTCATCCATTTGGTTAATCATAGCAAGGGCGCGCTCTTTACGCTCTACCTGGCCTTGTGGCAACAACGATAGGTGGGCCACCTTAGCCGATACAAACAACATAGCCGATGCGTTAGGACAAGCCGCGGCACAAGCGCCACAACCTATACAGGCAGCAGCATCCATAGCCTTATCGGCATCTTCCTTACCAATAGGTGTGTTGTTGGCATCCTGGGCCTGGCCGGTGCTTACCGATACAAAGCCACCTGCTGCTATAATACGGTCAAATGCGCTGCGGGTAACAGCAAGGTCGCGTACTATTGGGAAAGCCCCTGCGCGGAAAGGCTCTATCGTAATCGTTTCACCATCGGTAAAGTTACGCATATACAACTGGCAGGTAGTGCTGGCTTTAACGGGGCCGTGGGCACGTCCGTTTATATACATACTGCACATACCGCAAATACCCTCGCGGCAGTCGTGGTCAAATGCTACAGGCTCTTCGCCCTTGCGCACCAGTTGGTCGTTTAGTACATCCATCATCTCCAACAACGACATGTCTTCACTCACATTATCAATCTTGTAATCTACAAGTTTGCCTTGTGCGTTGGCATCTTTCTGCCTCCAAATCTTTAAGTTAAATTTCATAGCGTATATCTATGTTTACTTATTATTTAATCTTTTTAAACCCCCCTCTCCTTGGGAGAGGGGTAGGGGGTGAGGCCCCTATTTATAGCTGCGAACAGCCAGTTTAATATTCTCGTATTTCAATTCTTCTTTGTGCAATACCGGGTCGCCTTCAAGTCCGGTAAACTCCCATGCGGCAACGTATGCGTAATTTTCATCATCGCGTTTAGCTTCGCCTGCATCCTGGTATTCAACCCTAAAGTGGCCACCGCAGCTTTCGTTGCGGTCTAGTGCGTCAATAATCATCAACTCACCCAGTTCAAGGAAATCGGCTACACGGTTAGCTTTATCAAGGTCAACATTAAACTCGTGTAAACCGCCTGTTACTTTCACATCTTTCCAAAACTCCTCGCGCAGTTTGCGCACCATTTGGCGGGCTTTGGTAAGGCCTTCGGCAGAGCGGGCCATGCCGCAGTAGTCCCAAATAATTTTACCCAACTCTTTATGGAAGTCGTCAACCGTTCGGGTACCTTGTATGCTCAATAGTTTATCGTAACGCTCTTGCGCTGTTTTCTCTGCCTCAACAAATGCAGGGTGGTCTGTTGGTATCGCTTTGGTAAAAATCTCGTCGGCTAAGTAGTTGCCAATAGTGTATGGCAATACAAAATAACCATCGGCAAGGCCTTGCATCAGGGCCGATGCACCCAGGCGGTTAGCACCGTGGTCAGAGAAGTTACACTCGCCCGTAGCATATAAGCCTGGTACAGTGGTCATCAAATTATAATCAACCCAAAGCCCGCCCATAGTGTAGTGTACCGCAGGGTAAATACGCATTGGGGTTTCGTATGGGTTTTCGTTGGTAATGTGTTTGTACATGTCAAACAGGTTACCATAGCGCTCCTCTACTTTTTCTTTACCAAGGCGTTTAATAGAGTCGGCAAAGTCAAGGTAAACAGCAAGTCCGCTGGCACCTACGCCACGGCCATCGTCGCACGCCTCTTTAGCGGCACGGCTGGCAATATCGCGCGGAGCAAGGTTACCGTACGATGGGTACTTGCGCTCCAAATAGTAATCTCTTTCTTCTTCTGGGATATCCTGTGGCTTGCGTTTGTCGCCTTTGGCTTTAGGTACCCACACACGGCCATCGTTACGCAAGCTCTCCGACATTAGCGTCAGTTTCGATTGGTAATCGCCCGTTACGGGTATACACGTTGGGTGAATTTGCGTGTAGCAAGGGTTTGCAAAGTAAGCACCGTTGCGGTGGGCGCGCCATGCAGCTGTTACATTAGACCCCATAGCGTTGGTCGATAGGAAGAATACGTTACCGTATCCGCCTGTTGCCAATACTACGGCATGGCCAAAAAAGCGCTCCAGCTTGCCGGTAATAAGGTTGCGGCATATAATACCACGGGCTTTGCCATCAATGGTTACAACCTCCACCATCTCGTGGCGGCTGTACATTTCTACATTGCCTAAACCTATTTGGCGCTCCAATGCCTGGTATGCACCAATAAGTAGTTGTTGCCCCGTTTGGCCTCGGGCGTAGAACGTACGCGATACCTGTGCACCACCAAAAGAGCGGTTATCTAACAGGCCGCCATATTCGCGGGCAAAAGGTACACCCTGTGCAACGCACTGGTCTATAATATCTACCGATACTTCAGCCAAACGGTGTACGTTGGCCTCGCGGGCACGGAAGTCGCCACCCTTAATCGTATCGTAAAACAAACGGTGCACGCTGTCACCATCGTTTTTATAGTTTTTTGCTGAGTTAATACCACCCTGGGCGGCAATACTGTGGGCGCGGCGTGGGCTATCCTGAAAGCAGAATGCCTTTACCTTATAGCCAAGTTCGGCTAACGATGCCGCTGCCGATGCACCGGCAAGGCCTGTACCTACCACCAGCACATCTAGCTTACGCTTGTTGGCAGGGTTTACCAGTTTAACAGACGATTTGTACTTGGTCCATTTACTATCTAATGGGCCTTCGGGTATTTTTGAATCTAAAGCCATGGGTATGGATTAAGAATTTTGAATGTACATGATAACTGGAATAATAGCGAACAACGCGCAAAGGCCGTATGCCAGCACATAGCCTATGGTTTTAAGCGTTGGCGATACCTCTTTATTGTTGGCCCCCAGTGTTTGGAAAGCGCTTTGTATGCCATGGCTTAAGTGGAATGCCAATGCAAACATAGCTACCACATAAAAAGCTACTATCCATAGTTGCTGAAAACCTATTTGCACTACCGATGCGTAGTCTTTAACACGGAACAACTCGCCCGAGTGTGCATCGCGGTAGTCTACCGTTGGTATATCACCGTAATGAAAGGTAAAGTAAAAGTTTACCAGGTGGATAGCGATAAACACAAACACAATAGTGCCCAGCAGGGCCATATTGCGGCTTGCCCAACGGCTGTTGGCACCCGGCTTGTTTACGGCATAGCGCGTAGGGCGTGCTGCACGGTTTTTAAACGCTAAGAAAATTCCCCAGATAGCATGCCCCAGAATAAACGCGAAGTTTACTTTAGAGATGGTTTGGATTAGGGGGTTGTGCCCCATAAACTCTGAGTAGTGGTTAAAGGCCTCGCCTCCGTCGTTTTTAAGCAATTGCAGGTTGCCCATAAGGTGCACTACCAAAAAAAGCGTTAAAAACAATCCCGTAAGGGCTACCACAATTTTTTTGCCTATTGATGATGTAAGACGTTTACCTAAAGAAATGTCGGCTTGCATTGTGTTCTGAACTTATTTGTTGCGGCGCAAAAATAACACTCAAACTGTTAGCAGCCAACTTTTAGCGCACGTTTATCAGCTGCTGAAGTTTATACAAATAACCCCGTATATTGTTGATGCTCTAAGCAATATTCTTACTTATACTAAATCTAAATTATACCCTGGTGTAATAATTTGCCCCCGCAAGCTACAAATACCAGTGTTAAGCAGCTTAAAATATATTTAACCCCGCTTACAATATTCTTGGCATAAATACGGTTTTACAACTAAAACAATGGTAATTTTGCACACATTTTTAACAATGGCAAAGAGCAAATCAGTAATCCTTATTCTATTTGCAACGCTGTTCCTAAACCTGCCCGGCAAGGCGCAAAACGTTTGGGACCTTAAGCGTTGCATAGAATACGCAATAAGCAAAAACATTACAATACAGCAAAATAACCTGCAGGTAGATGTTGCACAAACCAACATTAACCAGAGTTTTGCCACCCTGGCGCCAACCATAAACGGTGCGGCAAACCAGGCTTGGAACATTGGTCGCCGTATCGACCCCTTTACCAATACATTTGCCAATAGCTCTGTACGCTCCAACAACTTTAACGTTAGCGCTAACCTAAACCTGTTTTCAGGTTTAACCAGCATCAACACCATAAAGCAAAACCAGGTATTACTTTCGGCGGCTAAGTTTGATAATGAGAAGCTGCGCAACGATATATCAGTAAACGTAGCCCTGGCATTTTTACAGGTGGTGTTTGCTGAGGAGCAGTTGAAGAACTTTCAAAACACCTTAGACCTTACCACCCAACAGGTAAACCGCAACCAGATACTTTTTGATGCCGGTACTATTGCCCAGGGCGTGTTGTTAGATTTACAGGCACAGCAGGCTAATGATGAGGTTAACCTTATATCAGCCCAAAATTCGTTAGATATTGCCAAATTAAACCTGGTGCAATTGCTAAACCTGCCCGAAGATGAATCGCGCGACCTTAAAGTGAGCGTACCTGCTATGGATACTATTCCTGCAGGCTTATCATCAGACATCGCCCCTGCATCTATTTTTACCGAGGCATCTAAATTCCGCCCCGAGATGCTGGCTTCTGAAACCCGCGTAAAAAGCAACCTGTTAGGCGTGTCTATTGCCCGTGGCAACTATTACCCTTCACTATCGGCCTTTGGGGCGTATGGTACTGGTTACTCGCAGTTGCAGCAAACCGTTACAGGCACTACCACTCAAATCATACCTATTGGTGTAACACAGGGCGGAGAGATTGTATATACCCAACAGGATATACCTACCACAGCGCTTACCCCCTTTGGCACCCAGCTAAGCAACAACGTCAACAAAACGTTTGGCTTTTCGCTAAACGTGCCTATTTTTAATGGCTTACAGGTGCGCACGGCTGTTGCTAAAGCAAAAATCAACTACGAAATTTCTAAGCTTAGCTACGACCAAACCGCGCTTAATTTGCGTAAGGATATTGAGCAGGCTTTTTACGATGCCCGTGCGGCATATAAGAAATATGTAGCCTCTAAAAAGTCGGAAGAAGCAGCTTCGCTGGCATTTAAATTTTCTACTGATAGGTTTAACGCAGGTATGCTAAACGCGGTCGATTTTGCTGCTACTAAAAATACCATGACGCTGGCACAGTCTAACCTGCTGCAAGCCAAGTACGACTTTATATTCAAATCAAAACTATTAGATTTTTACCGCGGTAAGCCGCTATATTAATACCACAGAAAAAAATGAAAATTTCTCACTCGCTTAAATCAATTGCCTTAGTGGCCTTGGTACCCACGCTGTTACTCACAGCTTGTGGCGGCAAAGAAGAAAAGAAAGGTATATTTACCGAAAAAGCCCAGAAGCGCACTATTGTAGAACTGGTGTCGGCTAATGGTAAGGTGCAGCCGGTAAACGAGGTAAAAATAAGCCCCGACGTATCGGGCGAGATTATTGAGCTGAACGTTGTAGAAGGGCAAGAGGTTAAAAAAGGCCAGGTGCTTTGCAAAATAAACCCCGATATCTACATGTCTAACGTAAACCGTTTGCAGGCTACATTAGATGGGCAACGCTCAAACCTATCTACCTCTAAAGCAAACCTAACCCGCATAAAAGCTACCTTTAAAAACATAGAGGCCAGCTACAAACGCAATGAGGGGTTGTTTAAAAGCAAAGCCATTTCTCAATCAGAGTGGGATGCTATACTGGCACAGTACGATGGTGCTAAGGCCGATGTAGATGCTGCCGGCGATAATGTTGCTGCTGCCGAATATGCTATTAAAAGTGCTGAGGCATCGTTAAAAGAAGCGAAAGATAACCTGGGCCGCACAACCATTTATGCCCCGGTTGATGGTACCGTTTCTAAACTAAACAACAAACGTGGCGAACGCGTAGTAGGTACTGCACAAATGGCGGGTACAGAAATTATGCGCATTGCCGACCTTACCGAAATGGAAGTGCAGGTAGATGTGAATGAGAATGATATTGTTCGTGTACACCTTGGCGATACATCTGAAATTACAATTGATGCCTACGGCGACCGTAAGTTTAAAGGCGTGGTTACTGATATTGCAAACTCTGCCAACAACAGCACCACCCTTACCGCCGACCAGGTTACCAACTTCCCTGTAAAGGTGCGCATTTTGCGCAGCTCTTATCAGGATTTGCTGAAAAACCTCAAGGTTAACGAGTCTCCCTTCCGCCCGGGTATGACAGCTAGTGTTGACGTTAAAACCAAAACGGTAATTAATGTTATATCGGTACCTATTCAGGCAGTAACTACAGCCAATGGTATGGACGATGCACCGAAAGAGGACATGGACGAAGAAGGTGGCCCTGCTGAAGCCCCTGCTGCCGACCCTAATAAAAAAGAAGTAAAGCCAGAAATTGAAGAGGTTGTTTACTTGTACAATGGTGGAAAAGCCAAAAAAGTAGTGGTTAAAACCGGTGCGCAGGATAATAACTATATAGAAATTTTGAGCGGCGTTAAAGATGGCGACGAGCTTATTGCCGGGCCATACCGCGTAGTGTCTAAACAACTTAAAGACGGTGCTGAGATAGAGAAAAAGCCTAAAGAAGACTTTACCAAAGCCACCGGCGAAAAGAAATAACTATGCTGCTTCATTTAGAAACAGCTACCGCCGTTTGTTCGGCAGCACTTAGCCACAATGGGGCTGTTATAGCAACGCGAGAGAGTGCTGAACCGCGCGCGCATGCGGCTATGCTTACCGTTTTTATTGATGAATTGCTTACCGAAGCCGGTATAACAGCTTACGATGTGGATGCTGTTTCGCTAAGTGCAGGGCCGGGTTCGTATACGGGTTTGCGCATTGCATCATCTGCCGCCAAAGGGTTTTGCTATGCGGCCAGCAAGCCGCTTATAGCACTAAATACCCTGCAATTGATGGCATCAGGCTTTTTGCAGGACAATAGTGTAGATGGCGATTTCCTTATTTGCCCTATGATTGATGCCCGCCGCGATGAGGTATTCTCCGCAATGTATAATAGCAAGTTGGAGGCTGTCCAACCTCCCGCACCCGAATTGCTTACCGTTGATTCTTATGCTGAAAGGCTAACCCAACAGCCGGTTTATTTTATTGGCGATGGGGCCGTAAAATTCAATGCCCTTTTAGGAAATAAGCCTAACGCCAATTTCAATTTAGGCTTTTACCTAAAGGCACAACACCAGGCTGTGTTGGCTACCCAAAAGTTTGCAAACAAAGACTTTGTTGATGTAGCCTACTTTGAGCCCGATTACCTGAAAGAATTCTACACTACGGCGGTGGTAAAAAAGGCAGTATAATTATTAGATACCACCCTGGCCAACCTAGGATACCATCAGTGACACTAATAAATAACCTTTGTTATTGCTTTAGCTCCCGGGTATATTACTTTTATGATAAAGACGGCAAAGCCACCAGATACGCAGCTTTTTATAATGATAAAACCAACGGCTGGGGCTTACACGAAGTAACCGAAGCGGATACGAAGAGAGTGAATTAATTCTTCGTCACACTGAGCGTGTAGAAGTGTACGAAACAAAAATCCCCGGCAGTTTCCTGTCGGGGATTTTTTTATGATTCTGTTAGAGGAATTATACCCTCTCAATAATAGTAGCAATACCCATACCCCCACCAACGCAAAGGCTGGCAAGGCCAAGCTTTTTATCGGTGCGCTCCAGCTCATCAAGCAAAGTGCCTAATATCATGCTACCGGTAGCGCCCAGCGGGTGGCCAAGTGCAATAGCGCCGCCGTTTACATTTACTATATCGTGGCTTACGCCTGCAAGCTCCATAAAGCGCATAGGCACTACGGCAAACGCTTCGTTTATTTCAAACAAGTCAATGTCTTCCATCTTAAGGCCGGCTTTAGCTAAGGCTTTAACAGCCGCAGGGTATGGCCCTTCAAGCATAATGGTAGGCTCAGAACCTACAACGGCAAACGAGCGTATTTTGGCGCGGGGTTTAAGGCCTGCTTTTTCGCCCGCCTCTTTGCTGCCAATAAGTACCAGTGCGGCACCGTCTACAATACCCGATGAGTTACCTGCATGGTGTACGTGGTTTATCTTTTCAATTTCAGGGTATTTCTGTATGGCTAAGGCATCAAACCCTGCCATGTTGCCCATCATTTCAAACGCCGCACCTAGCGATGCTAATTTAGCAGCCGTAGTATCGGGGCGTATGGTTTCGTCTTTGTCTAATTCTACCTGTCCGTTAACGTCAAGTACCGGAACAATAGATTTGCTAAAGCGGCCCTCTTGCGTAGCCACTGCTGCGCGTGCGTGCGATGTAGCGGCATACTCATCCAGCTGCGTGCGGTCGTAACCATATTTAGTGGCAATTAAATCGGCCGAAATACCTTGGGGTACAATATGCACCTTGGCAACAATTTCGGGGTTGGTAAACAATGCACCGCCATCAGTACCCATAGGCACACGGCTCATCGATTCTACACCACCCGCTACCAAAAGGTCTACCTGGCCGCTCATAACATAAGCAGCAGCCTGATTAACAGCCTCAAGACCCGATGCGCAAAAACGGTTTAAGGTAACACCTGCCGTAATGCTGTTGTAGCCCGCGGCTAAAGCTGATGTTTTGGCAATATCAGCACCTTGCTCGCCTACCGGAGTAACACAGCCAATAATGGCATCTTCCACCAACGTTGTATCTAAATTGTTTCGGTCGCGTATTGCTTCAAAAACAGTAGTTAACAGTTTCACGGGTTGCACATCGTGCAATTTGCCGTCTTTCTTTCCGCGACCGCGAGGGGTACGCACAGCATCAAAAATATATGCTTCTGCCATTGTATTTTTATTTTGATAGGAACAAATGTAGCAAGAATTAGTTTAGTTTCAGTTGCCTGTTGCCAGTTCCCTGTTGTCAGTTTTTTCATTCGCAAATCCGCAAATTGGCTAATTGAAAAATTATCTTTGCCCTATGTCTTTACGTGTAGATACCATCCCTTTTTGGCTCAAGCCTTTTTACCTGCTGTGGGCGTATACCACTGCAGCGGTAAGCTATGGTTTGATTAAACTGTGGAGGTTAACCCTGCGCTTTAAATGGGAGAATGCCGAAGCCATGAGCATCAGCCCCAACAACATATACTGCATTTGGCACCAAAGCCTGTTGATGAGCTTTATGCTAAGCTTTAAAAACCCGCCCACGCGCCGCGATGTGTGGATGAACCACCCTGCCTGGTTTATGAAACCCATACACATTATCCTGTTTTGGAAAGGGGTAAAATGGCTTATGCTGGGCAGCAGCGGCCACGGTGGCAGGCAAGCCAAGGCTGATGTAGAGGATTTTCTACGTAAAGGCTATAGCACCTGCATGGCGGTTGATGGCCCAGCCGGCCCGCCATTGGTAATGAAACACGGCGGCATGCAAATGGCGTTGGAAACAGGTGTGCCTATTATCTGCCTGCAATTTATCCCCCAGCGCAAACCTATTATTTTAGGTTTTACGTGGGATAAAAAAGTACTGCCCATGCTCTTCACTACCGTTATTGTCCGTGTGCATGGCCCCTATTATGTTACTAAAGAGAATTACGAGGAAGTGGCCAGGGTAGTGGAGAGTAATATGTAGAAATACCCCTCTATCAAACTGAGCTTAGTCGAAGTATAGGAGGGGAGGTGTAATACCCCCTCCCGGCTTTGCCGTAATCCCCCTATATTAGAGGGAGAGTTTAAACAGTCATCTCCTGCAACAATATCTTAAACCATACAGTAAAACCATCAGGGTTTTCTTCTACTTCGGCAATAACATCGTTAAAGGCAACCCAGCGTACATCGTTGGCTTCGTGAGGGTTAAAAGGTATTTCCCCATCGTAATGTCCAGTAAAAACATGGTCAATCTCATTCTCTGTTAAGCCATTTTCAAAAGCGGCTTTGTATTGAAAAACAAACGACTCTTTCAGCTCACAGGTAAACCCGTTTTCCTCTTTCAGCCTGCGGGTGGCGGCATTAACCGTTTCCTCGCCGGGGCGCGGGTGCCCGCAGCAGGCGTTAGTCCACAGCATTGGCGAGTGGTACTTACCCGCAGCGCGTTGCTGCAAAAGCATCTCGCCTTTGCTGTTATATATCACTACCGAAAAAGCACGGTGCAGCAAGCCTTTTTCGTGGGCTTCCATCTTCTCCATCTGCCCAATTTCGGCATCGTTTTCGTCTACTAGTATCAGGTATTCTTGCATTGCCTTATAAGCAATTGATTGCCATTATTGTTCAACCCTAGCTTCCTTCCTCTTCTCCCATTCCTCGTGGTACAAGCCAATAGCCACAATAATAGCCGTCATCCCCCAAAAGGGTACAGACGCTTTATCAGTATCGAGGAAGTTGTTTAGCGACCCATGGATGTAGTACGTTATCAATCCCAACATGCTGCATTGTAATACCATCCGTACCTCTTTATCTTTCACTTTGGGGAAGAGTATCACCGCCGTGTAAATAGTAGTGGCAATAATGGCTAAAAACGTAACCAGGCCCAGTACGCCCTCTTCGGCCAAGGGGCCTATGTATTCGCTGTGGGCGTTGCCCCCGTCGGCGTTGTTGGTAGATATAATTGTCTTTTCGTAAGAGAACTGGAACGGTGCGTAGTTAAACATATACGTGCCCGGACCCCAGCCAAACACCGGCCGCTCGCGGAACATGCGGAACGCACTTTGCCAGCGGTTTATACGCTCCAGGTTCGATGCGTCAGACGAAACGTTGGTTACCGACTGTAAGTGTTTCCCCAGGTCTTGCGACGATTCGGTATCGTTCTTTTCTAACTTCATCATTATCTGCGTCCACGACCCTATCACAATTACCGATGCAAACACACCCACTATTAGCAGAGATGCAAAGCGTATCCGCAAAAACATCACCATATAAATAGCAAATACCGCCGCCAGGCTAACCCAGGCAGCACGGGTGTATGACAAGATAATGCCTATGGTAAGCACCGTAAACAAGCCCAATAGCAAAGCACGCAAAAACAGGTTCATGCGCCCGTTAAATAAAAAGCCTATTACCAGCGGGTAAAACATGGCCAGTATAGCGCCGTAGGCGGTATGGTCGTTATAAAAAGGCTCCATAACCCAGTGGGCCGGCTTTTCTTCAAAGCCCCATGCCGCGTGGCGCGCAATGGTATACACCACGGTTATCATCATGGCAAACGTATACAGCCATATAAACCGTTTTATGTTTTTATAATCAGCAAAAAGCTTAATAGCAAAAAAGTAAAATACGGTTACAAACCACAGCCTGGCCAGCAAAAACTTGAATGATACCAAGGGCATTGACGAAGCTACAGCCGTAACCCCTATCCATAAAATATTAAAAAATATAGCCCACGTTATGGGGTGGCTAAGCACCCGTTTATCATATTCGCCCCTGTCAAATATCTTGTAAAAAAACATCAGCATGGCCCCAAATATCAGGGGCTCTGTAGGCAGGTTTAACCCAAAGCCAAAGCCACGGTTTATCAGGTTTATTGATAGGGGGGTAAGAAAGGTGATAAGCAGTAACAACTTATCTAAAGCCACAAAGGTTAACAAAAGCACAGCTATAGCAACCGGCAGGCCTATAAGCCACAACCATTCTGACATGATAAATACAGCGTTAAGCGCCACAAATGCAGCCCCTATACCGTAAAATAATATTGCCGACTGGCGTTGTGTCATACCGCTAAGTAGCCCCTGGTTATACCGTTTGGTCTGCTTTATAATTCTTGTAGTTTTCCAGGCCTATCAACACAATCATACCCACCAACAGGGCCGAAACAATAGATACCAGCACAATTAACCAACGCACAGGGTAGCTTTTTTTCTCAGCAGGGTAAGCCTTGTCTACCAAAAAGTAGCTCTTTATAAACGAGTCGGCATCCACCTTGGCATCGTCATATTTCTTTTTAATCAACGATAGGTTTTCCACGTCGTATATCAACTGGTCGCGCAGGGTAACAAACGCACGGCCATATTTACCTAAGGTATCCAGTTGGGCTTGCAGCGTTTTAGCAGCGCCGGCGTTGCCACCTACAATAGCTTTACCGTAGGCTTCTATCAAACGCTCAATTTGCTTTTCGTAATCAAACACACCTTTGTCGCGCAGGGTGCCTAAAGAGTCGTCCAGCAATTTAATACGGGTTTCTTTGGCATATAAGTCGCCCTGTACAATTTTTAGTGCTTCTTTAGCGCGGCTTTGTACAATGCCGTTTTTAATAGTATCAAGCAATGCAGCAATATCATTGGCAATAAGGGCCGCGGTATCTGGGTCGGTATCCAATACATCTATTCGCACCGACATAAATTCTGTACGGCTGAACTTGATATTGTCTTCATATTCATTACGAAGCTTCGTCATTGGGAAACTCCCCGTTGGGTCTACATCATAATGGCGCATCAGGTTGTATTTTTTTATGATGCGGTTACGTATCTCTTCAGAGTTTAATACCTGTATCAGCTGCTCGGCCTCTTCCTCTTCGCCAAACTGTAATACGTCCTGGCTCATGCTGGGGTTTTCTGATAGCAGCGATTTTGACAGCGAGTTTTGCCTGGCAGGGAATAGAATAACACTCGATTTAAACTTAGGCTTGATTAAATACGATGCCCCGGCCGATGCTACTGCCGCTACAACGGCTATGATAGCCAGTTTTTTCCAATGCTTAAAAATAAGCCCTAGTAGGTTTAATGAGTTAAACTCTTTAGGGTCTGTTAGTGCTTGTGGTGTGGTCATAAATAGTTAAAGCTGGCGCAAAAATAGGCAATTCAACCCGCATAATACAGTTTTGATTATGGGTATTGAACACCAGGGTGTTAAACGCGCAATTTTGCTAATAATTGTGCAGAAAATTAATAAACTTAATACTTGCCCCTGTTATTTAAAAACTGCTGCCACATAAGCAGGAATTTTTCGGAGGCACGTTTAATCGGTTCTAAGTCTACTCCCTCTTTTTGCAGCAGGTTCCAGTTATCGGCCATCATACCAGGGTGAGCAAGCCCTTTAATGTCTATAGGGTTATAGCTGCTATCGGGATTGATTTTGTAGCAGCCTTTTTTACCATAACGCGGCCGGTGGTGGCTGGTCCACCCGTTAAAATCGGTTTGAAAACCAATAGCAATATCAGTTAATTCCCTTTGTGTTAAGCCGCTGTATGTTTTGGTTGAATCGGCAAAAACTGAGGCTATATTTTTATGCAGATAATTGTTTGCTGATTGATATAGCAGCTTGTAGCTATCTATAGAACCCTCGCAATAGCAAGGCATACTGTCTATTTTAGCTTTATATAGTTCTAGTGGCTTATATGTGCCCGTAGATATTGGCAGGCTAACCAATCCTCCACCTTTGTATATATCAATAAAATCGGTCAGGGGTATGCCACGGGGCTGGTTTATAAGGGGTTTTATACCATCGTGGGTAGACAATACAGGCAGGCCTTTGCTATTCATAAATGCAATGGCATCGGTACGCGTTTTGTCGTTCATGTGGGTAATGTCGGTCATAATACCGGAATTGGCCATCCACAGTATTGTTTGGCGGCCCACATCGGTTAATCCGCGTTTATACTCTTTACGGAACACCCCTTTCAGGTTAAGTAAATGCTTTGCAAAACCGGGCATTACGGCTGATGAGCCCACCTCGTAATCTTTTAAATGTACCAGGGTAATAAATGCCACCCCTTTTGATGCCCAAAAATCGGCATCGGCCTGGCTATGTATCAGGTTGCGGCCCCCTTCAATAGAATAAACTATAATGGTTTTGTTGGTAGTATGCACCAGCGTGCGTACCTCTTGCGGTGAATGGGCAATGGCAAAATCGGCGCTGTTGTTGGCTACAAACTTGTCTATGTAGTCAATCTGTGCCAGTATCATCTTTTTGGCTTTGGCAGGGCGTTTGGGCCCTTCGCGACCAATAAGCCCAACAGTAAAAATGCGGGTGCCTTTGTTGGCTTTCCAGTAGTTGGCGTAGTTTACGTTGGTAAACATGTGCTTGTAGCGCAACTTTGGCGGGTGGGCCTCATCAAAAAACGTCAACCCTTTGCCAAAAAAGCCATACGGAAAGTTAATGGTAGGGTGTATTTGAAGGTCCATATATTCATGTACCTCTTGGGCCCTGGCAGTAATGGTAAACAGCAGTAGCAGAAGCACAAGGTTTTTCATAGAAGAACAAAACTAACTAAATAAATCAGTCTTTGGTCTTAGTTGTAAAAGGCCTTATGATAAGCCTTATAGAACGTTCGTAGGTAAAGTAGTTCCACATCCAGTTTACAAACACAATAACCCTGTTGCGGAAGCTAACCAGCGTCATAAGGTGGATAAACATCCATGCCAGCCATGCTATACGGCCCTGGAATTTTATAAAAGGCAAGTCTACTACCGCGCGGTTTCGACCAATGGTAGCCATAGAGCCAAGGTCGTTGTACTGAAAAGGATTTTGCTTGCGGCCCAGCATGCGGGCTATCATGTTTTTGCCTAGGCGGTCGCCCTGCTGTATGGCCACCTGCGCTACGCCCGGGTGCCCGTTGGGGGTTTTGTCGGTTACCATTGCTGCAACATCGCCAATAGCGTAAATATTATCGTAGCCTTTTACTTTGTTGGTTTCATCAACCAAGTACCGCGATTTGCGCAGAATGGCATCTTCTTTTATACCGCTAATTAAACTACCCTTAACCCCCGCCGACCATAGTACGGTGCGGGTTTCAAGTGCCGTGCCATCGCCAAACGTTATGGCTTTACCGTCAAAATCTTTTACCGCGGTATTCAGCCACACTTTTACGCCCAGTTCTTCTAAAAATTCTTTTGTTTTGGCTGATGCTATTTCGCTCATGGCGGGCATCAAACGCGAACCAGCTTCTACCAAATGCACCTGCATAAGGTTATGGTCAAGTTCGGGGTAATCAAAAGGCAATACGTGTTTTTTAAACTCGGCCAAAGCACCTGCGGTTTCAACACCGGTAGGGCCTGCGCCTACCACCACAAAGTTTAGGTAGGCTTTGCGCTCACCCATATTTACGGTATTTATAGCCTCTTCAAACTCTTGTAAAATATTGCTGCGAAGGTCTAGCGCCTGGGGTATACTTTTTAGCTCCATGGCCCATTTAGCCATGTTTTCCATACCATAAAAATTTGTTTCAGAGCCTGTACCAATTACCAACTCATCGTACTCAACTGGGCCAATATTGGTAAGCAGCATGTTTTTCTCCGTATCAATCTCCTGCACCTCGGCCAACCTAAAGTTGAAGTTTTTGTAGTTGCGGAATATTTTGCGGTAGGGGTATGCAACAGCATCAGACCCTAAACCACCACTGGCCACCTGATACAACAAGGGTTGAAAGGTGTGGTAGTTGTGTTTATCAATAAGTGTAATTTGGAATGAACTGTAATTTTTAAGCCTTTTGATAAGCTGGATGTTACCAAAGCCTCCGCCTATTAATACTAAGCGTTTGGGATAACTGTCGGTTTCCATTTTGTATAGTTTGTGTGGCGCCGGGCGCCTTTAGTTTCAATCAACCGCCATAAGACTGTTGTAGTTAATCCCCATATGGCTTTCATTATACACGGCCTTGCCGTTTTTTATAACAATTACCTGTGGCGACTCGTGCTCTACTCCATAGCGCTCTGCAACGGCGTTAGAGGTTTCGCGGTACTTAATCAAATCTAAAAAATAAGGGGTAATTTTTGTGTTGTCCCCTTCTTTCCAGCTGCGTTGCAACCTGTCTAATGCTGTGCTGCTTATAGAACAACGTGTGCTGTGTTTAAAAATCATAACAGGCCCCATGATAGATAAGCCATCAATGCTATCTAACTGGCTGCTGTCTGTTAATGTATTCCACTGCATAGTTTTCTGAACTTTGTACTATAAATAATGGTTAAAACGGTATATTGTTTTAAAAAAGTTATGCAAGCATACAACTTTTGTTTGGCTTCTTCGTAATTTACACAGCATTTTAAACGCAAAAAGGAACCGCTTATCGTATCACAATTACAACATACCTTCCTTATTAAAAAAACAGGCCTGCGGGTTTGCTTGTTATTGTTGTGCCTGTTTTTTACCAGCACCCTTGTTGCACAAAACACCATAGTACAGGGCCGTGTTACCGATGTTAAAACCGGCGAGGGTATTGCCTTTGCAGCTGTTGCCTTTAACGGTACTACCATGGGAACCACTACTGATTTTAATGGTTATTACATTATTAACGCCAATAAGCCGGTAGACTCTTTACGTTGTGTTTTTGTAGGCTACAACCCGCAAAGCAAAAAGGTGGTGCGCAATAAAGAACAAACCATAGACTTTGAGCTTTTGCCTACCAGTTACAATATTGGCGAAGTGGTAATACGCCCCGGCGAGAATCCCGCGGAGGTTATCCTAAAGAAAATAATCAAACATAAAGAAGACAATGACAAGAGTAAGTACGATACCTACCAATACGAAACATACAATAAGTTGCAGTTTGACCTGAACAACTTTACCGATAAAATCAGCAAGCGCAAAACGCTAAAGCAGCTGAGTTTTATTTTTGATAACGTTGATACATCGGAAACCGGAAAGGCCTACCTGCCTATATTTATGACAGAAACGGTATCAGATTTTTACTCACGTAAAAACCCTGCCGATAAAAAGGAGTATGTAAAAGCCAGCAAAGTATCAGGTGTTAAGAATGCCAGCGTAAGCCAGTTTTTGGGAGATATGTATCAAAACATTGATATTTATGAGAACACGCTGTTGCTTTTTGACAAAGGTTTTATAAGCCCCATATCAAACTCTGGCATACTGTTTTACAAATACTTTTTAACTGATAGTGTCTATTTGGACGGCCGCTGGTGCTACAAGATTGACTTTGTGCCCCGTCTTAAGCAAGACCTAACGTTTACCGGCAATTTATGGGTGGCTGATACGTCGTTCGCTATTAAAAAAATCCAATTTCAGATTAATAAAGACGCCAACATAAACTTTATTAAAGACTTTTTTGTGCAGCAAGAGTATACCCTGGTAGATGGCAAATACTGGATGCGCAGCTACGAAAAGGTGGTAGCCGATTTTAATCCCCTAAAAACGGGCACTATGGGCCTGTATGGACGAAAAACAACATATTACCGCAATATTAAGGTTGATAAGCCTGTTGAGGCCAAAAACCTGAAAGGGGCAGCCAATATTGTAGTGTCTGACAGTGCCATGTATGCCGATGAAAACTACTGGCGCGAGATAAGGCCCGATAGCCTTACCAAGGCAGAGAAGAATATTTACAAAATGGTAGACACCATAAAAACGCTTCCTGTTTATCGCCACACGTCTGATTTGATTTACGGAATAGTTACAGGTTATATGATTGCCGGGCCGCTGGAAATAGGCCCTGTATACTCATTATACAGCTTTAATAACCTGGAAGGAAACCGCTTTAGGTTTGGCATGCGCACCAGCAATAACTTTAGTAAACGTATAGAGTTTAGTGGCTATGGTGCTTACGGTATGCGCGACAAAGAATGGAAATACTTTGGTGGCTTCCGCTATATGATAGCTAAAGCACCACGGCAGGTAATAGGTGGTAGTTACCGCCACGATATTGAACTATTGGGCCTTTCTAACACTTCTACCATACAGTTAAACGTATTGGCTTCTATTGGTCGCCGAAGGCCGTTAGACCAGCTATTGCTTACCACCAACGCTACGGTGTATTACGAGCGCGAATGGTTCTCGGGTTTCTTAAATAAAATTACCCTCTCGCGTAAAGATTGGATGCCGGGCTTATTTCAGTTTAACAGGGTAAACCCCGATAACAGTTTAACGGCTGTGCGTAGTTTTACAACAACGGAGGCTACGCTTTTGACCTACTTTGCCTTTGACGAAAAGTATGTTAACGGAGAATTTGACCGCACAAGCTTAGGTACCCGCTACCCACGTCTTAGCCTATATGCTACGTTTGGTTTTAAAAACCTTCTAGGAGGCTCATTTCAATACCAGCAGCTAAAACTACAAATTGACGACCGCCTGCGCTTTAACCCACTGGGTTATTTAGACTACTCTATTGAAGCTGGAAAAACTTTTGGCGCTCTGCCCTACCCCTTACTAAACATACAAACGGGTAACGAAACCTACGGCTACAGCTCGTATTATTTTAACATGACAAACTTTAACGAGTTTGCCTGCGACCAATACGTGCGTCTGTTTGCAACACATCATTTTGATGGGTTATTCCTGAATAAAATACCATTGCTGCGTAAGCTTAAGTGGCGCGAGGTAGCTACCTTTAAAGGGGTTATAGGTTCGCTAAGTGCTAAGAACCGCAACGGTGTTTATCAACTGCCTGCCGGTATGTACGATCTGGCTGGGCGTCCGTATATGGAAGTAGGTGTAGGCATTGAAAACATTTTTAAGGTTCTGCGTATAGATGCTTTGTGGAGGTTAACCCACCTAAACCACCCCGATATTCCTAAGTTTGGTATTAGAGCTGCTATACAGATAGGGTTATAGTTGGACAGTACAAATATTACACACATCCCCAGGGGTTCATTCAATTTTTGTAACTTTGGTATATGAAACTTTCAGTTCAATTTTTAAGCGACTCTAAAGGCAATACCAAAGCGGTACAGTTGCCTTTAACTGATTGGAATAAACTTGTTGATAAGCTAAAGAAATACGAAGAGGTTTTAAAAATAAAATCTGATTTAACAGCTGCTTTTAACGAGGTAGAACTTATGCGCAAAGGCAAAATTAAAAAGCAAACATTAGCAGGCTTTTTAGATGAGTTATAATGTTATCCCAACTCCTCGGTTTAAGCGCGAGGCAAAAGCGCTACTAAAACGGCATAAATCATTAAAAGAAGATTTGCAGGCTTTTGAAAAGCTGATTCAAAAAGATCCCACACAGGGCACCCCACTTGGTAACAATGCCTTTAAAATAAGGTTGGCAATTAAAAGTAAAGGAAAGGGTAAGAGTGGTGGAGCAAGGGTTATTACTTATGTAGTAACCAATGATGAAGAAGTATACCTTCTTACAATTTACGATAAATCAGACCTTTCAAATATTGATGATAAAACCTTAAAAGGGCTTATTAAGGAGATTAATACACACCGTCAATAATTTTAAGGATGAAGTTACTTGTCACATTCTTAGTCTTGTTTGCATGCACTGTTAAGGCGCAGAACCCTTATTCTACCTTGGCGTACGACAGCTTGGTAATATATGATTATGGTATTGAAATGGCGGCAGATGAAAGCAATATTAAAATTGAAGGGAAGCATTTTACATTTAAAAACAAGCCTGTAAAAAGTGTAGTGCTTAGCGTTGCCGAAGCAAAAGAATTTACAACTAAAATAGGCGAGGATTCTACCTATTCACAAAACTCTGCCGATTGTTTCAATCCGCATTTTGCAGCGTTCTACTATAAAAAAGGAAAGGTAATTGCTAATGTAGAAATATGTATTGCCTGCAACCGTTTAGACCCATCGTTAGATATAACAGGACCATACAAAAATCCTCAAAAGACAGACGATGGAGATGTGTATTATATAGACAATGGATTGAGCCGAAGCTATAGGTTGTACTTAAAAGCCCTGTTAAATAAATACGGCTTTTCGCACGCTCCAACAGGGGAATCTATATTTGATACAGACAATTAATACCCTACCGGGTGCCAGGTAGTTTTTGTTTCCAGTGTATCATTAATCAGCTCAGGGCCGGGAGTGCCAATGCCGCTGCGGATTATAGCGCGTTTAACATTTAGGGTGGCATTTTCCTGAACTGCTTTTATTTCAGCCTTATCAGTGCCATAGTAGACTATCGCATTAACATCCATATGCGATGCATACTGCGCAAGAAGTTCTTTGCGCGTACCGGTGATGATATTGATTACACCACCCGGAAGGTCTGATGTAGCAAGTACTTCAGCAAAGGTAACCGCACCCAAGGGTTGCGTTTCTGATGCTAAAACTATGCATGAGTTACCACCTGTAATACACGGAATAACAGCATCAACCAAACCTAAAAGCGATGGTGTTTCAGGGCCTATGATGCTTACAACGCCCGTAGGTTCAGGGAAAGAGAAGTTGAAATGTTTTGATGCAACTGGGTTTACACTGCTGTAAATCTGTTGGTATTTGTCAGCCCAACCGGCATAGTACACGATCAGGTCGATAGCCTGAGAAACTTCAGCAGCGGCCTTTGCAGGGGTTAAGCCTTGCAAAACAAGCTCATTTACAAACTGCGATTTACGGCCTTCCATCATCTCGGCAATGCGGTAAATTACCTGGCTGCGGTTGTAAGCTGTTTTGCCACTCCAGTCGCCAAAGGCTTTGCGGGCAGCCTCTACAGCGTTCCTAAAATCTTTGCGCGAGCCTAAGCAGATATTAGCAATAACGTTGCCTTTTTTATCGGCAAGAGCATAATAGCGGGCGCTTTCCGTACGTGGAAACTGACCACCGATATACATTTTATATGTTTTTAAAACTTCCAAACGGGGCATATTTAGTCAAATTTTAAGTATGGAAGCAGCCCATGAAGGCCACCTTCGCGGCCAAAGCCACTTTCTTTATATCCGCCAAATGGCGATGTTGGGTCGAACTTGTTGTAGGTATTAGCCCACACAACACCGGCCCTTAATTTCTGTGTTACCTTAAATATCTTAGAACCTTTGTCAGTCCACACACCGGCAGATAAACCGTAAGGGGTGTTGTTGGCTTTTTCAATCACCTCATCAATAGTGCGGAACGTTTGCACTGCTAATACAGGACCGAATATTTCTTCTTGGACTATCCTGTGGCTTTGCGATGCGTTTAAGAATAACGTAGGCTTGCACCAGTATCCTTTAGATGGCACTGAACATTTAGGCTGATAGATTTCAGCACCTTCGTTCACCCCAATTTTAAGGTATTTATTTATGGTTGCTAACTGTTCCTTAGAGTTGATAGCGCCAATATCGGTGTTCTTGTCTAACGGGTCGCCAACAACCAAAGTTTGCATGCGGTCTTTCAGTTTGCGGATAACTTCGTCAGCAACACTCTCCTGCACAAACAGGCGCGAACCCGCGCAGCATACATGGCCCTGGTTAAAGAAAATACCGTTGACAATACCTTCTACAGCCTGGTCTAAAGCGGCATCTTCAAATATGATATTAGCGGCTTTGCCGCCCAGTTCCAGCGTTAGTTTTTTGTTGGTGCCTGCAATGGCTTTTTGTATGATTTTGCCCACATCGGTAGAGCCGGTAAAGGCTACCTTATCAACCCCGGGGTGATTAACAATGGCAGCTCCTGTAGCGCCTGCACCCGTTACAATATTTACCACGCCGGCAGGTAAGCCTGCATCGCGGATTATTTCGGCCAGTTTAAGGGCTGTAAGCGGGGTAGTTTCAGCCGGTTTTAACACTACAGTATTACCCGCGGCAAGGGCTGGTGCAATTTTCCAGGCAGCCATAAGCAGCGGGAAGTTCCAGGGGATAATCTGCCCTGCAACACCTAAGCTTTTTGGCTTGCGGCCGGGACTTACATAATCCAGTTTATCGGCCCAGCCTGCGTAATAGAAGAAGTGCGCACAAGCCAACGGCACATCCACATCGCGGCTTTCGCGGATCGGCTTGCCGCCGTCCATACTTTCTATCACAGCCAGTTCCCGGCTACGTTCCTGCATAAGGCGGGCAATGCGGTATATGTATTTACCGCGTTCGGCTGCAGGCATTTTACCCCACTCGCCATTGTAGGCTTTGCGTGCGGCTTTAACGGCAGCATCAACATCGGCGGCATTGCCATCGGCTACATCGGCTAATTTTTCTTCGGTAGAAGGGCTATACGTAGCAAAATATTTTTTAGATAATGGCTCAACAAATTTACCATCAATAAAATGGCCATAGCGCTTTTCCAGCTTAATGTGGCCGGTGCTTTCAGGGGCAGGAGCATAATCCCACGCGCCTGAAAATTTAAGCGGCTCTATTGTTGTTGTATCGGTTTTCTTCTTCGCCATTTCTTAGTCTTTAGAAAAATAATCAAGGCTTTGGTAAACGCCTGTTTGCTCTTTTACTAACTGCATTAGCACATCGTTTGCCAGGCTGCTGGCCCCAAAGCGGAATAGTTCATTATTCAGCCAGTCAATGCCCAGGGTTTCTTTTACCATAACCAGGTATTGCAGCGCCAGTTTAGATTTGGCAATGCCACCCGCGGGTTTCATACCTATTTTGATGCCTGTTTTATAGTAATGGTCGCGTATGGCTTCCAGCATTACAAGGGTAACGGGCAGGGTAGCAGCAGGCTGTACTTTTCCGGTTGATGTTTTTATAAAATCGCCACCGGCAGCAATAGCAATATCGCTGGCTAAACGGACGTTGTCAAGCGTTTCCAGTTCTCCTGTTTCCAATATAACTTTTAAGTGGGCTTTGCCGCAGGCTTCTTTAATGGCGGCTATCTCATCAAATACAAAGCTATATTCGCCGGCTAAAAACTTGCCGCGCGATATTACCATATCAATCTCATCCGCACCATTATCAACGGCAAACTTAGTATCGTCAAGCTTAACACTCATAGGCCCTTGCCCTGATGGAAAAGCTGTAGATACCGCTGCTACGTTAATTTTTGCATTCCCCAATGCCTTTTTAGCGGTAGCCACCATGGTTGGGTACACACATATTGCGGCAACGGTTGGTAGGCCCGGAAAAACATCGTGCAAATGGGCTGCTTTGTAGCAAAGTTGCTTAACCTTGCCCTCGCTGTCTTTACCTTCCAGCGTGGTAAGGTCCATCATGGTAAGGGCCATTTTAAGGGCCTCAACCTTGCTTTCTTTTTTTATGCTGCGGGTATTAAGACGGGCCACACGTTCTTCAACGCCAATGGTGTCTATCTCCACACGCTCCACCGGAATGTATTTAGGTAGTTTGTAACTCATTACAGCAAATGTATAAAATAGGGGATAGGGAATAGGGGATACGGGATAGAAATTTTACACAGTCTTAACAGCCCTAATTTTCAAAATCGAACCGTACGGGGAAGGTAACATAGAAATCAACGGGTTTGCCTTTACGCTCGCCGGGAATCCACGGGGGCATGGTTTTAAACACGCGTACTACCTCCATATCGAGCCCGCTGTTGCGTATGCCTTTCAGTACGGCAAAATCGCGGAGGGACCCAGTGGCACTTACATAAAAGGCCAGGTATACCGCACCTGAATAGCCATTTTTGCGAGAAAACTCAGGGTATTTAAGATTAGCCCTTAAAAAATCGTAGAGAGCAGCTTCGCCACCGGGAAACTGTGGCTTTTTATCTACCCTAATCATATTGGCAGGCAGCGGTTCGCTGCTGTTTTTCATAGCCGATGTATCGGCCTGCTTAGGGGTATTATTATCAGTAGGAGTTGTAATAACAGGCTTTACCGGGTTTACAACAGGTGTAACCGTTACCAGCTGGTTTTTTACCGGGGTAATATTGTCTACCGCTTTTAGGGGCTTGGCATTTTGCTTTGCCGCCGTTGGCTTAGCATTATCGGCAATGGGCTTAAACACATATACCTCTTTAGCAATGTAAAAGCTTGACGAGTCTTTTGGGGCGAAGTAAAAGTCATCCGCCTCGGCCGATGTGTAGTTAAACGCCAGGTACACTATCCCCAAAACCAATAGCAGGGCTATTTCAAAATACATGAAACGCCTGCTCTCCAAGTTAGCCTTGGGGGTTTTCTTCGGTTTTAAAACAGAATCCATATAGGTACCCTTGCAGGGCAGCAAAAACTAAGCCGAAGCTTAGTGACCTATCAGCGCACGGTATGCCTCTGCCGACAAAAGGTCGTCAACATCAGCAACATTGGCTACTTTGGCTTTAATCATCCAGCCTTCGCCGTATGGGTCGGTGTTTACCAACTCAGGGTTTCCGTCTAGTGCAGGGTTAACCTCCAACACTTCGCCGGTAATAGGCATAAACAGGTCTGATACGGTTTTAACAGCCTCAACAGTGCCAAACACGCTTTCAGCGTCTACATTATCGCCAACGGTGGTAATGTCAACAAACACAATATCGCCAAGTTCGCTTTGTGCAAATTCGGTAATACCAATGGTTGCTGTATCGCCATCTAAACGTACCCACTCGTGGTCTTTAGTATACTTAAGTTCTTCAGGAAAGTTCATAGTGAAAAATTGTTGGCTCAAAATTAGGATTTTCTAGTTAAGTAGCAACTAATATTGGTCATATTCTACAACTCGTAGCCGTGTTGTTTCAAAAAGCGCTCATCATTACGCCAGTCGGGCTTAACCTTAACATACAGCTCTAAAAACACCTTTTGGTCAAGGAACTTCTCAATATCTATACGTGCCTGTGTGCCAACCTTTTTTAGCATAGAGCCTTTGTGGCCTATCAATATGCCCTTTTGGGTTTCGCGTGCGGCTACTATTACCGCACGGATGCGGGTAATGGTTTCTTCCTCTTTGTATTCTTCTATCTCTACTTCTACCGAGTATGGAATCTCTTGCTGGTAGTTGTTGAATATCTTTTCACGGATAATTTCTGATACAAAAAAGCGCTCGGGCCTGTCGGTAAGGGCTTCTTTATCGTAAAACGGCTCGCCATCGGGTAATAAAGCAACCAAAGTTTCCAATAGCGAGTCTGTCCCCAGTTTTTCTAAGGCTGATAAAAGAATAACCTCTGCCTTTGGCAACAACGCCTGCCATTGGCCAATGCGTTCTTTTACCGTTGGCTGGTCTACGGTGTCAACCTTGTTAAGAGCAAGAATAACTGGCACAGTAGCGTGTACCACCTTTTCCATAATCTCATTCGCCTCTATAGGCTCTTTTATATCTGCAACGTATAGAATAACGTCAGCATCGGTAAGGGCGCTGCGCACAAACTTCATCATACTATCATGCAGCTTATAGCCGGGCTTAACAATACCGGGGGTATCAGAAAACACCAGCTGAAACTCAGGTCCGTTGACTATACCTAATATACGGTGGCGGGTAGTTTGGGCCTTAGGGGTGATGATTGACAAACGCTCGCCGGTAAGTACGTTCATCAGCGTCGACTTGCCCGCATTGGGTTTGCCTATAATATTTACGAATCCTGCTTTGTGCATGGGGCAAAGGTACGGATTTAGCGGTTAGCGCATAACGTGCAGGGGATGGGGTATAAAATACAAAACCCCCAACATTACTATTGAGGGTTTCTTTCGGTAGCGGGTGATCAGGCAATTTCTAACTTTTTAGAAGGTTTTGAATTGGTAGTTGATTTGTGGAAATACATGAATTGGCGAGATGAATAATTTTCATGCGGATTATAAGTTTTCTTTAACCACATATCCAGCAACAGCTGCTGCAGAAGCATAAATAATAACGGTGGTCGGTCCTTGTAATTTTATCGCTACCAATAAAGGCTTAGTAGAAGTTGTTTTGCCAGCAACAACACCTGAAACGGTCGTAAATAATGCAGTATGAGTGTGATGTTGCATGAAGTCTTGTATCGATTAGGATATAAACTTTTCAAATGAAAAACTGTGTAAAAGTCCTTTGAGGGCGTGTAAAGGCCTATGCAATAATACGTGGGTTAATGGTTATATTTGAATGCAATCAATTAAAAATGAATTGGTAATTAGATTAATAAAACGATACAAAGTTTCGCATATCACTCCATTATTGTATGGCTAAGCGAAGGGTTGTATCACTTATATACTAGTTGTAGCCAATTTTAGGACGACAATATCGAACAGAAGAACTCAATAAAAAAAATCACAAGAACTGAAACCCTTGTGATTTAATCTTAAACGACATCGCAACCCTTTAAATTTATTATTGTTTATCTGAAAACATAAGCTATTGTAAGTGTACCCCAATTATTTTTCAATGTAGTTCCTGGCATGTAAGACTTATTCAAAAGACCAAAATTGTAACAAGCTCCAATTTCAATGCGTGATGTTATATTATAGTTAACTGCAATTGGAATTCCAAAATCACTTCGTCTTAAAGTTTCCCGATTATACATAGAATTCTCACTAACTGTAATCAAATTGTCCCAGTAAAACCCAGCAGCAACGCTAAATTTCTCATTAACTAAATATTTTAGCATAGTTGATGAGTAGATATACCCCAATTTCAAACTTTCTACACCGCCAGTTTCATTTTCTCCTCTTTGATTATAAGTGATAACTGTGGATAATGTAAACTTTTTAGAAAACTTCGAATCCCATAAAAAACCACCTGTAAAACTAATTAAAGGTTTACCGTAATAGTTTGTTAATGTAGATATACTCGCTCCTGCCACAATTCCAAAAAAGTTCTTCTTTGGTTTTTCAGACTTGTCTTGTGCGAAGCTTTCCGTTATGGAAAACAATAAGGCAAGTAATACTACTGTTGACTTAAATAAATTTTTCATTTATTATTTTAGTTATTATTTGAATTTAAGATTAATCAAAATTTCGTGCTTCAACAACCCTATATTTATCAGATTTGTCATTTTATTATTATTTATAGAATTTGTTTCGCTTGTTGAATTTGTTTGCGCTGTGCCACAGGAAGCGAGAATACCTGATAGAGCTAATACTGCTAATACTTTTCTCATTGTCTTGGTCATTTAGCAAATAATTATCACTTTTGTTTCGCAAGCAAAATTACAATTTAACTTTCAATATGCAAGTAATAATATAAATAAATTTCATTTTGCAAGTAAAATTTAATATTGACTAAACAGATGCAACAAGATTTCAGATGTAATTGCCCGTTTACCTCAGCCTTAGATGTCTTGGGAGACAAGTGGATATTGGTCATCATAAAGCAAATACTCATTGAAGGGAAAGAAACTTTTAAAGACTTTACCGAAGCCGATGAAGCTATTGCGACCAATATTCTTTCTGCGAAACTCAAAATCTTGGAAGAAGTGGGACTTATCATCAAAACCCAACGACCAGACAATAAAAAGACTAACCTCTACCTCTTGACCGAAAAGGGACTATCTTTGACACCTATCCTTGTAGAACTTGCCACTTGGAGCGATAAGAATCTTAGAGACATACATCCGACCATTGTGAATGGAGAAGCAATGGATTTCCTAAGGAATGATAAAACGGCTTTTGCGAATGAAATAGAGAAAAGCTATAGAGAAAAACTGGCTACAACATCACCTATACGCAAGCAGGGGTTTCGTGTGTATAACGTCAAACCAAAGTGTACTAAAGTAGGATGATAAATCTTGGACATTTTCTTAAGTTTAACAATAGTAAAAAACAACAAGAAAATGGAATCAAACACAAATGGTTACAAGAAACGAGGTCCTAAAGCAAGTGGTTTAATAAAAGACATTAAACGCAGGACACAAAAGACCTACAATGCTGAAGAAAAGATACGTATAGTCCTAGAAGGCTTGCGGGGAGAAGACACCATAGCTAACATCTGCCGAAAATACGGTATTAATGATAGCGTATATTACAAATGGAGTAAAGACTTCTTAGAGGCTGGTAAAAAGCGTTTAAGTGGCGATACAGAACGTAATGCTAATGGTACAGAGGTTTTGGATTTGAAGAAAGAGAATGACAACCTAAAGAAAGCCTTGGCCGATTTATATCTGCATAATGAATTGCTTAAAAAAAGTTTAACCGGGTTGGATTAAACCCACAAATGCGACGTTATATGCGGTTAAACCAGAGTGAGAAATTTGAGGTGATACAGCTTGTGGAAAAGTCAGAACAAGGCGTGAATGATACCTTAAAAGAGCTAGGTATCCATAAAAGTACCTTTTACCAATGGTATAATGCTTATTTGACAGGTGGTTATGATGGGTTGGCCAATAAGCCAGGAAGGCGAAGGCAGTATTGGAATCAAATACCCGAAGAAGAAAAGCAGGGCATTGTGGAGCTTGCTTTAGAATATCCAGAGCGTTCGCCTAGAGAAGTAGCCTGTTTGTTTACAGATACCTACAAACGCTTTGTATCAGAAAGTTCTGTGTATAGGGTTCTAAAAGTTAAAGGGCTTATACAGCCACCTGCCTTTGATTTGATAAGGGCTTCGGATGAATTTAGCGATAAAACAGTGCGGGTAAATGAAATGTGGCAAACAGATTTTACCTACTTTAAAATACCGGGCTGGGGCTGGTATTACCTAAGTACTGTTTTGGATGATTACAGCCGATTTATTGTGCATTGGCAGCTTTGTAAGTCAATGAAATCAACAGACGTAGAAGACACTCTAAATCAGGCTATGGTAAAATCAAGTCTAAAGGTAGCGCGTGGGGGACTCGAACCTCCGTCCGCCTGTGGCGGATATGAGGCCAACGAGCTTATAGTACTAAGGATATTTTCCTTTGTCCATTTTCTGCGATTCCTGATTTTAGCCACTTTTCTCTTTTCATGGCTCTGTCTTTAGATATGTATTCTTCTGTATGTAATACAATCCACGGCCTAAATTTTACAGTATATCCTTTTGTATTTAGGGTATTATGACCAATTAAACGCTTTGGCAAATCACTTGTAAAACCTATATAAGTTTTTTGATATTTTTCAGAGTACAGAATATAGACAGTGAACATACAAGGCTGCGGTTTACTAAAATACAAAACCCCCAACATTACTATTGAGGGTTTCTTTCGGTAGCGCGGGGGGGACTCGAACCTCCGACCTTTGGGTTATGAGCCCAACGAGCTACCACTGCTCTACCGCGCACTATTGAGGGTGCAAAAGTACACTTTATATTGACAATGTCAACAAGAAAAACAAAATAATGTTGAATGCAGCCTGATACCAAGGGATTGCGCCGCGTAAAAGTTTGCTAAAATTTTATACTTTTGCCCATATTGCCCTGGTGGCGAAATTGGTAGACGCACCATCTTGAGGGGGTGGCGGGCAACCGTAGCGGTTCGAATCCGCTTCAGGGCACAAAAAAAGCAAACAGGCTACGGCCTGTTTTTTTATTTTTGTCATATGCTAACCCCACTCGATAATTTCTTTGCCCAACAACCGGAGCCGGCCAAAAGCTGTATGGAATACCTGCGGGCCTATATACTAAAGCAAAGCCCCTATATTACTGAGGAGTGGAAATACGGCCTGCCGTTTTATTACTATAGGGGCAAAATGTTTTGCTACCTGTGGACACATAAAAAATATAAGCAGCCCTATATTGGTATAGTTAAGGGTGCGCAACTAAACCAACCCGATTTGCTACAGGAAAAGCGCAAAACAATGAAGATTTTACTGGTTGACCCTACTAAAGATATTCCTCTGAAAACCCTTAATGTGCTGTTTAAAGATATGTTGGCGCTTTATCAATAGCGGCAAAATATAGTAGAAAATGGTATTTACAATTTACTAACTTCTGTTCTACATAATAGAGGCATCTGGCTAATTGCATAAAACAATTTGCAAATAATCATTGATTGTAGTTTACTGGGTTTCTATATACACTATTATGATATTATCTGTCTTATTAAGATATTGCCCAGTTTAAAATATTACTGTTAAAACAGGTTGCGGGCAAAAGATAGTTTGCCGGCTAAATAAGCCTGCACAATGGCCATTATAAGGTGCTATATTTGGCTTTTCACAAAGGTTTCCAACCTGCAAGGTTTAAATATACTATGGCAAATAATTACGAACGCATGATTAAGCTGGTAACAGCGTTTTTTGGTACCCGGACAGACCCTGACCAGATAAGTGTTACCGACGAAGAAAGGGAACGGCTGGAGCAACTACACCCCGCCACATTTAGCGAGGTAGCTAATAATGATGGCCCAATAGTGTGGTTATTACTATTCCCCACAACTACCGAATTAATGAATCTATTTTTGGAAGAAAAACTAACCGAACGCGAGCTGCTGGAACAAACCCACCCCGGCGATAATTTCGAGGCTGTTTATTTATGCTCGGCGTATGTGCTGCCTGAGTTTAGAAAGCAGGGGCTCACACACAAGCTTACCCTTGATGCCATTAAAAGCATGCAAAAAGACCATGCAATAAAAGCCCTTTTTTATTGGCCCTTTAGCGAAGAAGGAAAACAGCTTGCTCAAACCGTGGCGGCTGAACTGGTATTGCCTTTGTATGAGCACAAGTAAATAGAAGTGGCGCTAATTCACAAAATCTGCTAAATTTGCCCGATTTCATTTTTCATCCATCAAAATAGTATGAAACAATTAGTAGTAGTTTTAGTATCATTTTTATTTAGTGTTAACGTGTTTGCACAGGTAGCTGCAGACACTAACAAAATTGATGCACAAGGCCGCAAACAGGGCTTGTGGAAAGAAAAAATCAACAGCCTTGACGGTACAGGCCATTACGTTGACGACAAGAAAAACGGCCTGTGGCAGGTGTTTCA
>CAMBQF010000013.1 GCA_945869825.1 Chitinophaga pinensis
GCTAAAGGCTCTAAATGGTGCAGGGTATCTTGCAGTATGCAAATATCAATAGTACCATCAGCAGGGTGGCTATCAAATATATTTTCGTAGCTCCATGTAAAGCCTGATACATCGCCAAACTGCGACCAATAATTAATACGGGCTGGTAATGATGTTTCGTAAAACTCGAGCGTGGTGCCGAATACTTTATGGCCGTTCAGGGCAAGGAAAATATCGGTAGTACCGTAGCCGCAGCCACAGTCAAAAATAGCGGCGTTTTTATCGGTAACGTTGCGTTGTATGTACTTTAAACGCTCGATAAAATAAGCCTTGCGGAAGTAAAACGACTTTTCATCGTTTAAAAACTTATAGTAGCTGTGCAGGTGCGGGCTTTGCTCCAGCTCTTTTAAAAACAGTTCGAAAAATTCCTCAGCGCTCATATATTCAAGGCGAAAATACGGTGGAATCCTGTTAGTTTAAAATTTAATATTCAGCCCGATTTAAATTTGGGCTAAAGCCCTCGCATTTAGTGCATTAATTGCCCCGACCTAAAGGTCGGGGCAATTATAATTTTCACCCATCAGGGCTTATAACTCTTTAGTAAACTAAAACATTCCGTACAATATACGGCCTACGGTAAAGTAGATAAACAGGCCCAGAATATCGTTAGTAGTGGTAATAAACGGCCCGGTGGCCACGGCGGGGTTTACTTTGTAGCGGTGCAGTATCAATGGTACAACGGTACCAAATATTGCCGCGAAGCAAATAACAGTTATCAGGGCTATGCTAACGGTAATGCTCAATGCCATAGAGTCTGAAAACAAAATATTGTAAGCAAAGACCAGCGATGAGCAGATAGAACCGTTTACCAATGCCACTGCCAGTTCCTTCATCAACCGGGGGAACATGCTATCATCGCCAATGGTTTTGTTGGCTAAGCTTTGCACCACAATAGCCGACGACTGTACACCCACGTTGCCACCCATAGCCGCTATAAGGGGCATAAATATGGCCATTTCGGGGTGAATTTGTATTTGGGGCTCATAGTTGCTAATAACCTTAGAACCCAATATACCACCAAACAAACCTACCATAAGCCACGGCAAACGGGCACGGGTTAGCAGCCATACACTATCGCCCGACTCTACATCCTCTGATATACCTGATAGTAACTGAAAATCTTTTTCGCTTTCTTCCTTAATAACGTCTACCACATCATCAATAGTAATCCGGCCCTGCAAATGCCCCTGATAGTCTACCACCGGTATAGCCACAAGGTCGTATTTCTGCATAAAGGTTGCCACCTCTTTGGCGGGCATATCTGTAGTTACCGATTGTATATCGGGGTCGTAAATATCGGCAACGCTGCTTTGGGTGCTGGCTAATAACAACTTTTTTAATGATAGTTTGCCTTGTAACCTATCATCATCATCAACCACATAAATGGTGTAAACAGCATCAATATCTTCGGCCTGGCGGCGCATTTCGCGCACGCAGCGCAACACCTTCCAGCCTATGTTAACCCGTATAAGCTCTTTGCCCATAAGGCCACCGGCGGTGTCCTCATCATACTCCAGCAGCGATTTAATTTCATCGGCCTGCTCAATATCCTCCAGTTGCGATAATACCTCTTCCTGGCGCGATTCAGGCAGCTCGGCAATAACGTCGGCGGCATCGTCTGTCTCCAGATTATCAATCTCCCGGGCAATTTGCTGGGTAGATAATGAAGCCATAAAGCGCTCGCGCACCTCTTCTTCCATCTCTACCAGCACATCGGCAGCGGTATCTTTATCAAGCAGATTATAAACAAACTTGGCTTCGTGCAGGTCTAACTCATTGATAACCTCAGCAATATCGGCAGGGTACAATTCATCTAAGGCGCGTGTAACCGCCTCTGTATCACCTAACTCAATGTCGGTACGCAGATGGTCAAAGTATTCGCGTGTTAGTTCAAACTGCATGGTACTAATAGCCTATAAACGGCTGCAAAGGTGGCATTTTTATACTTAGCAGCTAACACCTGTTAGCTAAAAAAATACGCTTATCTAACAATTTATTAATATTTTGCGGCCAATGTTAACGGCAATTAGTTCGGGCATATTACTCGGCGTAATTATAAGCTTTTTGATAGGCCCTGTGTTTTTCGGGCTTATCCAAACCAGTATACGCCAGGGTTTGGGCCGCGCAATGATATATGAGATTGGCACCATACTAAGCGATACCATTATCCTTTTTTTGTGCTACCTGGGCCTTGCCAAAATACTGGCAGGCGACAGTTACCGCCACGCCATAGGCATTGCCGGTGCCATTTTGCTATTTGGTATGGGCTTGTACCCGTTGGTTTTTAAAAAGAAAAAAAAGCCAGCCGAACAAGGTGTAGAACCTATTGACGATAAAAGCCACCCCTTGGCATTAATTTTAAAATCATTCCTGTTAAACACCATCAACCCATCGGTTATTTTATTCTGGATATTTCAGGTAAGCCTTGCTGTATCTAACTTTGGTGGCAAACAGGGCATTATAATAACCCATTTTATAGCGGTACTTAGTACCATGATATTATTTGACTTTTTAAAGGCATTTGGGGCTAACAAGATAAAAAAGTACCTTCGACCTCGCACTTTCGATCTTATTGCTAAGGTAGAAGGCGTATTATTGATTATTTTTAGCGTAGTTATTTTGGTGCGCACTTTTTGGCCTACCGAAGCTTAATTTGGCCCTTAACCCTTCCCGAAGCATAGGGACCCTCTGCCAAAAGAGGGGAAATAAATTTTTTCAGTATGAAAAAGATTTTATTTGCAATTCTTGTTTTAACGGTGTTAAAATCATCGGCACAAATTGCCTGTGTCAACCTCAATACAACAAACTCGCCATTACCAAACAACACCATTTACTCTATCTCATCGCATCCGTTAGACTCTGTTAGCATTGATAATATCTGGGTAGGCACCAATGGTGGTTTAGTGCATTATAATGCAGGTAACTGGAGTATATACACAACAGCCGACGGCCTGCCCGATAACTCTATACGCAGCGTTTATGTGGCGCCCGACAGCACCGTTTGGTGCGGTACTTTTACAAGTGGCCTTGTTAAGTTTAAAAACGGGGTGTTTACCACCTTTAACACTGCCAACTCTGGCCTGCCCGATAACTTTGTAAAAGCCTTTGCCTTTGAAGCCCCATCGACTGTTTGGATGGCTACCACGGGAGGTTTGGCCAAAATAAAGAATGATACCATTACAGCCTACAACCTATCGCAATTAGGTTTAGAATCTAACCACGTTGCTGCTTTAGCGGTAAGACCCGATGGCATTAAAATTATTGGTATGGTAAATGGTGGCTTTGCCTATTTTAACGATACTACATTTACTTTTTATACCAACAACAACTCTGGCCTGCCAGACAATACCATTGCCGGCATAGCAGTAGACGAGCTAGGAAATCCTTATATGGCTATGCCATCGGGCGGGCTGGTGGCACACTTTGGCGGCAATACCTTTCAGGTATATAACCAGGGCACTATACCTGGTATGGAGAGCAACAGCTTTCGCTGTGTTGTTAAAGACCCCTGGGGTTTTTGGGCCGGCAGTGTAAACAAAGGCGTGTTCCGCAAAATGGGTACGGGCAACTTTATAAACCAGGCCAACCTGGGTATTGTAACCCCTGCCGTACCTGCCGACTTTATACTATGCGGCCACTTTACTCCCTACGCTTTTAAAAACCAATATTTAACCGGGTGGTTTGGCAGCGACCAAGAAGGCCTGTACAACATAACGGCGGTAACAGGTGTAAACCAAACCCCTGTAGATAACTCTGTAACCCTTTGGCAGGGCACTAACGGGCAACTACTTGTAAAAGCCGATAGCAAGCTACTACAAGTGCAAGCCTATAGCATTGATGGCCGCTTATTGGCCGATAATCAACCCGAAGGCACTTCTACCCTACTCCAGCTACCAAATACCGGCATGGTGGTTATCCGCACCGTAACAGCTAAGGGTGTTAGTGTGGGGAAGGTGGTGGTGGAGTAATTCTCCCCTTTCGGTCTGGCTGCATTTGCGAGATTGCAGCAAAATTTCGCCTTTTTAGAAAACAAAAAGTCCCGCTTGGTGGCGGGACTTAAACTACAGTTCGTTATTTATTATCGTAGTGTATGAAATACGTTTAGCACATCATCGTCGGCTTCAATTTTGTCTATCAACTCCAGCACCTCTTCTTCGTGCTCGGGTGTCAAGTCGGCATAGGTGTTAGGTATGCGTTGCAAATCGGCACTAATAGTGTCTATCTTCCGCTCTTCCAGTGCTTTTTGCATGGTGTTAAAGTCGGTATAGTCAGTGTATATGTACAACACGTTATCCTCCTGGTCTTCCACAATCTCTTCCAGGCCAAAATCTATAAGCTCCAGTTCAAGGTCTTCAATATTGCGACCTTCGGCGCCTATTTTAAACACCCCTTTGCGGGTAAACATAAAGCTTAGCGAACCCGATGTGCCCAGCGTGCCGCCGTTACGGTTAAAGTACATACGTATGTTGGCAACGGTGCGGGTAGGGTTATCGGTAGCACACTCTACAAAAATAGGTATGCCGTGCGGGCCGTAACCTTCGTACGATACCTCTTCAAAACCACGCTCGTCTTTACCTGCTGCCTTTTTAATAGCCGCATCAATGCGGTCTTTAGGCATGTTCAGGTTTTTGGCATTTTGAATAGCCACACGCAAACGCGGGTTAAACTCGGGGTCGTCAGTGCCGTTTTTTACAGCAAGTGCAATCTCCCTTCCGGCCCTGGTAAAGCCTTTGGCCATTTTATCATAACGGGCAAACATCTTGTGCTTGCGTTTCTCAAATCCACGTCCCATTTAATATGCTATATAATTTGGTGCAAAAATAATCATTTATTCAGATAACAAAATATACCCCCATTTACCGTCTTTTTTAACGGGTATAAGTCCATCAACACAATTGCCTGCCTGCTCAAACTGCGGGGCTACAATCTTTTCGCCTGCGGTATTTACCACGCCAATGTAGCCATCCATTTTAACAGTAGCAACCCCGTCAGAGAATTTAGACACTTTCTCAAACTCCATAGGAAAAGGCTGGTTGCCCGATTGGTTTAAAAAGCCATAGTAGTGGCCGTCTGCCACCGGCAGGAAGCCTTCGCTAAAGGGCCCGTCTGTCCACCACCCTGCTTTTAGGGTAAAAAGCTTTTTGCCCGTTTTATCGTAATAAGTAGCCACACTGGCATCTGCATTACTCTCAAACACCTCTATAACACCGTTGGTAAAGTTAGCCTGCATATCAAACTTAAAAGGTATTACCACAGCGCCTTTGGTATCTATAAACCCAAACTTGCCGTTTTTCTGCACACAGGCCAGCCCTTCAGAAAACCTCCCGGCATCCTCATATTCCATAGGTATTACCAGCTTGCCTTTAGTGTTGATATAGCCCCATTTATCTTTTAAGGCTACGGCACAAAGGCCATCGCCAAAGGTGCCTACGTTGGTATAGGTAAGTGGCACAACGGTGGTTCCTTTGGTATCGTAAAAACCATATTTAAGCCCGTAGAAAAAGTAGGTCATATGGTTGCTAAAGGGCAACAGGTTGCCATATTTGCAGGGCACAATCTCTTTACCAAAGGTATCAATAAAACCATAGTCGCCTTTTTGCACTTTGGCGCAGCTATCGCTTACGGGGAATATTTTCTCATAATCCTTTTCGCACAGCACCCTGCCTTTGCAATCAATAATACCCACCTTGCCATTGGCGCGTTTATATGATGTTACCTTCTCGGTAAAGGGGTTCAGTTCGGCAAACTCCACAGGCACTACCTCTTTGCCGTTGGTATCAATTGCGCCAAACAGGCCACCCTTTTTAACTATGGCAAGGCCATTGCTAAAGTCGCCCGCATCATCGTAAACAGGGTTTACCACCCACGAGTACCCTACCTGAGCTTTGGCGCTAACTACAAGGGCTATTGCCAGTAAAAAACAAAATCGTTTCATTTGGTTTATGTATTATGGCTATTTTCGGGCATAAATCTATGAAAAAGCTGGCTGACAATAAGGCAAAACACCAACAACTCCCGTTTTTTTCGGGGGCGCGGCTGCATTATGCCCTTATAAGCCTGCTTACATTGGTATTATACATAAACAGTTTGAAAAACAGCCTGGTAAACATTTACAACCCCGGCATCAAGAGTATTTTGGCAAAACCTCTACCTACTGATTTTTTTGATGTATTTACCACCCAACCTCAGCTGGGCCACTTTATTTGTATTGTGATATATGCTTTTACCGTGGCGGCATTTTATATTTTTTTGCGCCGTTGCTTAAACAACCAAAATGCCTGGTTGCCTTTATTATCAACCATTTTGTTTATTACCTACCCGGCACATACCGAGGTAGTGAATAATATAGCCAATTGCACTATTCAGCTATCGCTACTTTTTAGCCTGGTTGCCTGCCGCGCTTTTTTAAGGTATGTTGATGAAAACAACCGCATACAGCTTGCCCTGGGCTTTTGTATGTTCTGCATGGCCTTATTGTTAAATGCAAACTGTTGGGCATTTGTAGCTATAGCACCGCTGGCCATATACTATTTCAGGGCTAATAAAAGTGCCGCTATAACCACAGCTAGCGGACTTTTAGCTTTAACCTCAGCCTATTACATTATTGTTGCGGTGCTTGTACCACTAACAGGCCGCGAAATGCTACTTACAGAAAACCCATTAGCGGCAGAACCCGGCATTGGTATCCACATAGCGTCGGCATTTTATTGGCTTAGCCACTATATACGGCTACTTATTTTACCTTATCCGCTGGCATCGTTTTATGGCTATAACCAATTACCGCCCACCACTTTTGCCAACCCGTTGGCTATCTTGTCGCTACTGCTGCATATTGGCTTGTTGGGCTATGCACTATGGGGCCTGAAAAAAAGAAGCATACTTAGCTTTGCAACATGGGTTTATTTATGTGGAATTATTACCTACAGCAACCTTTTTGCACCTGTATATGGCATAGTGGGCGAACGCTTTTTATACATAGGCTCTATAGGATTTTGCATTGCCATAGCCTACGCCATTATCCATCTGGCAAAGCTAAACACCTTGCCTGCAATGCCATTAAAAGCAAACACTGTAGCAATGGGTATGCTGGCACTGTTCTTAATTCCTTATTCTGCCATAACCATAAGCCGCAACACCGACTGGAAAGACACCCTTACCCTTTTAAGGCACGATGTAAAGGTGGTTAAAAACTCGGCCAAGGCCCATGGCGAACTGGCTATGGAGCTCCGCCGCCAGTTTAAAAGGCTGCCCAATGGCAACCCTAACCGCGCAAAACTAGCTGCCGAAGCAGCCGAACACTTTGAAAGGTCGATAAGGCTATACCCTAAAAACAATGAATACCGCAACCTGTTGGGTTGTATCTATTTGTTTGAAGAGCATAACCCGTCAAAGGCATTGCCCGAGCTACGCCTGGCCGTTGCCAACAGCAAAAACCCATCGGTAAAATACCTGCTAGACCTAGCCAACTGCTACCAGGCAAAGGAACCGCGGCAACTAGACAGTGCCGAAAAGTACTTTCTTAAGGTACTTGATACTGATAGTTTGCACATACAGGCGCACTACCAATTAGCTAAAAACTCCTACCTGAAAGGCGATACCACCACCGCTAAAAACATCAACCGCAGGTTTTTAAAACTACACCCCGACAACCCCCTGCCATACCGCAACCAGGGCGACTTTTACCTTATTGAAGGCGATACACTAAAGGCCCGCGAATGGTATAGAAAAGAGAAGTACTACCAGGACAGGCTAGTAACCAAACCCAAACAAACAGACGAAGAGTAACCATGCTTAAAATAGAACACATAGGCATTGCCGTAAAAAATATAGAAGAAAGCAACAACCTTTTTGCTAAATTATTTGCCCGCCAAGCCTACAAAACAGAGGCGGTGGAGAGCGAAGGGGTATCTACCTCTTTCTTCCGGATGGGCGACAGTAAAATAGAGCTGTTGGAAGCCACCAACCCCGATAGCGCAATTGCTAAGTTTATTGAAAAACGCGGCGAGGGTATACACCACATAGCATTTGAGGTAGAAGATATTCATGCTGAAATGAAACGCCTGGAAGCCGAGGGTTTTCAATTGATAAACAAAGAACCCAAACCCGGCGCTGATAATAAGTTGGTTTGTTTTTTACACCCTAAAGGCACTAATGGGGTGCTAATTGAATTGTGTCAAGAGATAAAATAAGGTGCTAGGGACTAGGTGTTAGGCGCCAGGTGCAAGAAAAAATTTAACTAAATAACCCTCTAACATCTTCTTTTGGTGATTGTAGGTGATAGGTAACAATACCCAACGCATTGGCCGCTTCTATATTGGGTAGGTTATCATCTATAAACAGCGTTTCTGCCGCGTTTAGTCCTTCCTGCTTTAGCAGCTGCTCATAAATATCAGCATTAGGTTTGCGCTTACCCACTTTGTAAGAGTAGTATACATTGTGAAAATAGGGCGCAATATTATTTACGCCATGTGCCGATTTAAGGTATTGATCTACTGCCGCTATATGCAGCGCATTGGTATTGCTGAGCAAGAAAGTGTTATAGCTGCTTTTAAGGTTGGTTAGCAATTCCAGCCTTTCGGTGGGTATTTCGCCCAGCATAGCATTCCAGGCAGAAATAACTTTGTATACTGTGTCACCCTCCATATTAAGGTGTGAGGGCAACAGGTTTAGTATCCTGTTTATAAATGCCTCAGCTCCTAAAGCACCAACCTCAAACTGATAAAATACGTGGCTTTCTTTTAGCTTGCCCATCAGGTCGGGCAGGTTGTCTACCCCAAGTTCGGCAAAAGCTTTGTAGGTACGGTCCATGTAAAGGTCAATAATAACCCCGCCATAGTCAAATACAATATTCTTAATGCCCGAGTGTTCAGGATTAATAAGCTTAACTGTATGCTGCATGGTGATTATTTCCCTTTGTTAACCTGTAAAGTGTATTGGTCTAGCGCCATAGTCATAGAGGGAGCGTTAGCTTGTGGCGCATGAATGTCTAAACGCAGGTTAGCATCTGTAATAGCTTTGGCGGTTGTAGGGCCAAAGGCGGCAATGCGCGTTGGGCCTTGTACAAAGTCAGGAAAGTTTTGAAACAATGACTTAACTGCCATAGGGCTAAAAAACACCAGTATGTCGTACTTAACATCAGCAAGGTCTGATAAGTCGCTACAAACCGTTTTGTACAATACGGCCTTGGTGTAATTTATTTTATGCTGGTCAAGTATGTCGGCAATCTCATCTTTGGCAATGTCAGAACAAGGCAGCAAAAAGCGCTCGTCTTTGTTTTTTTTAATTACGTCTATCATATCGATAAACTTCTGTTTGCCGTGAAATATTTTACGCTTACGGTATACAACATACTTTTGCATGTAAAGGGCCGTAGATTCCGAAATACAGAAGTACTTCATGGTATCGGGCACCGTTACACGCATCTCGTTGCACATACGGAAAAAATGGTCAACTGCGTTGCGGCTGGTAAGAATAATGGCCGTATGGTCCATGATGTTTATACGGTCGCGGCGGAAGTCTTTAGAATCGACTCCTTCCACGTGGATAAACTCCCTGAAATCAATTTTCAGGTTATTCTTTTTTGCAAGGTCAAAGTAGGGCGATTTGTCACCCTCGGGCTTAGGCTGGGTAACCAGGATGGATTTTACCTTAGGCGGTTTCTCTGCACTCATTAATTCGACTCCTTGATTGGTTGACTACTATACGTAAATTCTTATCAGTTTTACCACTATCAGTAATGGTAAAATTTCAAGGGTGCAAAGATACAAAATTAAATACAATAAATTCAAAGGGCTAATAATCCCCTCTATTGATAGCGATTTAAGGAAACGCAAGACAAAAAACACGGCAAACAGTACAATTCCGAAATATACTGCCCATGTATCTGCTGGCCCGCCTGAATAGTAGGCTATTGCAACCAACGGAATTAATAGTAACCCAAGAATATTATTAAGCAGGTAAACATTAAAAGCATATTGCCTGGCAACAGGGTAAATATTAAAAACCACGCCAACAAATTGTATAAATAAAATTTTTGCCGTGTAAACCACCAGCAATAAAAGAGAGAAAACACCAAATGCATTTAGCGCCCCGTATTGTTCTAAAAAGCCGTACGGGGTAATACCTAATACTTTTATAGTAAATAAGCTGGCTGTTAGACAAAACGCAACAAATAGAATTAAAGAAAAGGGCGATGATAGAAGATTTTCCTCTTCAAACAATTCATTTTGTGCGCGCCTGTTGTATACAGCACTAAGGTATGTAACCAGCTTTTTGGGGTTTATGCGGCGTGTTACCAGCAGCAAAATAAAAATACCTATCAGTGCTACAAAAACCCAGCCTTCGCCAGGCTTGCGCTCGGTTGCTTTCAATGCGCGGGTGTGCAATTCATGCTTTACAAAGGGGCTTTTTACAAAGCGGTTGTCCTTTGTTTCGGGCACATAGCCTTTAGGGTAAATTAATACCCGTCCTTCTTTATTACTTGATAAAAACCACAACGACCCATCTGATGTGGTAAAATCTACCGTATCGTGTTTTGTTACAGATGTAAAGGGGCCAGTGCTTATCATTTTCAATGGTTCAAAATTACAAAAGGCATTGGCATAAAAAAGGGCTAACATTGCTGTTAGCCCTTAATTTTATAAACGGTTTATCAGCCTTACTGAACAACCATTTTCACAATCTTACTAATGCCTTCCGCTTCAACCGACACAAAGTACATACCTGTGCTAAGTTTACCACCACCATTAATATCAAGCACCTGTTTGCCGGCACCGTTATTTGCAAATACATTGCTGTAAACAAGGCGGCCTTCGGTATTAAACACCTTTGTATTTATGGCCGATTTTGCACCTGCTATGGCTACGTTAAACGCTCCGTTTGATGGGTTGGGGAATACCAACACTTCGGGTTTAGCAGTTTGCATATCTTCAATACCTGTAGCTGTGCCCTCTTGCACGGTAAGGCTAGATGCAAATACAAGGTCGCCACCATCTCCACCGTCGTTATTGGCTGCCAAAAAAGACCCATAAATAGTTACAGCACCTGTGCCTGCTGTGGGGGCCACCCAGTCAAAAGACCATGAGCGTGTACCCTGGCCACCTGTGCCTGCTGTTTTGTGGGTAATGTATTTAGTGCTTACTATTTTAGTATCGGTACTATTAGTAACTACTATTTGCCCCTGCAATTGGCCTGCGTTGTTTTGCGGCGACATTTGGAAGCCCCATTTAACTTTGTTGGCCACAGTAATGGTGCCCGTAATAGTATACGTTTGCCCGGGCACATAGCCTGTGTTAGGAATATTGCTGGTTATCATACCAGGCTGCTGCGTAGTGGCAACATTATGGCAGCTGCTTCTGCCACATGTGCCGGTTGCAATACCACCATCGGCCGGAGAGCCTGATGCACCTGCGGGTGCCCCCGATGGGTTACCATGCCCTTGTTGCGTACTTGCTGAAAACACTACCAGTCCGGCTACAACCGCTGTTATGGCAATAAAAACTTTTTTCATATAACTTAATGTTTTTTCTTTTAATAATTGGTTACAATGATAATAATTATTGTTGTAACACGCATATAGTTTTTATACATATACACCCTTTAAAACAAAACCACACAGCGCTTTTGAACCATACACCGTTGCATACAATTGCTATATCAACAGCATTAAATTTATTAAAACAAACGCACAATCAGCCACTTACAATAATGTTAATATTGGCAGCCAATGCCTTAAAATTAAAGCATTAGCTGCTGCTTTTAATTTTTATATTTAACTTTGCCAGGTATTGTTTTAAACATTTTTAGCACTTAAGCATTAGTTAATGCCTGATGCAAAGGCTACTAACACATAAATAGATATTTAAAATATGGCGCGTACCGACCTTTACCAAGCACCTGATTACTACGCAATTGACGACCTGCTAACCGACGAACAAAAACTGATACGAGACACCGTACGCAATTGGGTTAAAAAAGAACTTTCTCCTATTATTGACGATTACGCTCAGCGTGCAGAATTTCCCAAACATATTATTAAAGGCCTTGGCGAAATTGGCGCCTTTGGCCCATACATTCCGCAAGAGTACGGTGGTGCTGGCCTAGACCAAATAAGCTATGGTATAATAATGCAAGAACTTGAGCGATGCGATTCGGGTATCCGCTCTACGGCATCGGTACAAAGTTCGTTGGTTATGTACCCTATTTACTCTTTTGGTACCGAAGAGCAAAAACGAAAATACCTGCCTAAACTGGCTACAGGTGAGTTTATGGGTTGCTTTGGCTTAACAGAACCTGACCATGGTTCTGACCCATCGAGCATGATTACCAATTTTAAAGATGCTGGCGACCATGTTATTTTAAATGGCGCTAAAATGTGGATATCGAATGCGCCATTTGCTGATATTGCCGTTGTTTGGGCTAAAGACGAGGCAGGCGACATTCGCGGCCTGGTGGTAGAGCGTGGTATGGAAGGTTTTACAACGCCCGAAACGCATGGAAAATGGTCGTTGCGTGCATCGGCTACCGGCGAGTTGGTGTTTGATAATGTTAAAGTTCCTAAAGAAAATATCTTCCCTACCATAAAAGGCCTTAAAGGCCCGCTTAGCTGCTTAAACAGCGCCCGCTATGGCATTGCCTGGGGAGCCTTGGGTACCGCTATGGATTGCTATGATACCGCCCTGCGTTATGCCAAAGAGCGTATACAGTTTGGCAAACCCATTGCAGCTTTTCAGCTGCAACAGAAAAAACTGGCTGAATTTATTACTGAAATTACCAAAGGCCAGCTGTTGGTATGGCGTTTAGGTGTTTTGCGTAATGAGGGTAAAGCTACCCCTGCACAAATATCTATGGCTAAGCGTAACAACGTGTATGAATCTATTAAAATATGCCGCGAAAGCCGCCAGATTTTGGGTGGTATGGGCATTACCGACGAATATTCTGTTATGCGCCACATGGCTAATTTGGAGTCGGTAATTACTTACGAGGGCACACATGATATACACCTGCTTATTACTGGTATGGATATTACCGGTATTAACGCTTTTAAATAGAAAATATATTTACTTTGTAAGCATGAAAAAAATCACACTAGGCATTATATGCTTGTTTACAAGCGCTGTTGCTCTTGCACAGCAACCTACAAGAATTGAGATATTACCATCAGGCGATACCCTGATAGTGCCTATTGACGATAGTGACATTGTTTACGATACTACATCCTATGCATCATCAGGTAGCGATGATAGTGGCGGAGGCTATTGCAATAACTCTGTATCAGGTTTGTCCCCTACCAAAATCCTGTCAATAGGTTATGATTATGTAGGCCCGTCAGCTTTCAATTCAACATACAGCTATACGGGTGCCGATACATCAGTATATAACCGCACCGCCAATTTTGCAGGTGGCTTGCGCTTTTCGGGCAATATTCCTGTTGTATCGCGTTTAAAAGGGTTGTTAAACCTGGGTTTTAACTACTGGCGCACAGGGTATAAGTTTAAAGAAGAACCGGCCCCTACCGATTTTTTTGGCAAAAGGCTTCAAGAAAGGGGCTTAAGCAACTTTGGGTTATCACTAACCTTTTTTAAGCCTTTAAATGATAGGCACTTTATTATTCTTATGGCTCAGGGCGAGGTAAGTGGCGATTATAATTTTAAAGAATTTTTCAATCGCTTTAAATATACCAAAGGCAGCTATACCGCCTTATTTGGCTGGAAAAAGAGGGATGACAAATTATTTGCAGTGGGCTTATCGCGTACTTGGCGCGGAGGCGAATCGTTACCTATACCGGTAATACTATGGAATCAAACCTTCAACTCTAAATGGGGTGTAGAACTATTGTTGCCTGCCCGTGGTGCCGTTAGGTATAACTTTTCTCCGCGCTCGTTGTTATTATTGGGCTACGAATTAGAAGGCAGCAGCTACAACATGCAGTTTAACTACTTTGGGCCTAACTTTAGCGCGCCAATGCTAAACAAAGAGCATGAGCTTCGCCGCTCTGAAATAAGGGCACGCCTAACATGGGAGAAACAAATACTGGGCTTTATTTGGCTTAGCATACAAGGTGGCGCACGGGTTAATTACAGAAATGCCGTTGCTTTTGACAGTGGCTTAGACCGTGGCCAGTTTGTTGTTGACAATAAAGTAGGCATTGGCCCTTACGGCATTGTAAGCATAAACTTTATTTCGCCTTAAGCATTAGCTGCTTTCAAGGTTTTAATTTATTAACGTGAAGTACGCTTTAGCCGCTATTTTTCTGCTGCTGCTTACAGCGTGCGATGCATACATACACGTTACAGGCAAAGCGGTTGATGCTAAAACAGGCTTACCGCTTGACACATTCAGGGTATATGAAGTAAGCAGAGCACACCCTGATACTATAGGTTTATTCGGTTATTTGTATTTACCAAGCGATAGTGGAAAATACGAAGCATCTAAAATAACAGGCGGACTTAAACCTGACTGGTTGAAACTGGTGTTTGTTGCCAAAGGCTATGAGGTTATCCACACACTCGACCTTAAAAGAGGTGAGTTAACCATTAAACTGAAAAAGGCAAAAACGAAATAACCTCTCCTTAAAGCTTCCCCAAAAGATAGCGTAGTAAAAATTGCTCTTATAAAACGTTTTGCGGCTAACCGAAGGTAGCGATTTTCAACATTAAACTTTCATACGAAGCACTAAACCGCCACTTTTGGGTAGGTGCTGTTATGTGCTGCCCTTGAATCCATTCCTGTTATTGCTTTATTAGTTCTATTGTTTGTTGTCCGTCTTGATTAAATACTCTTAGAAAATAAATACCGCTTTCTAAGTCTGAAAAGTCTTGTTGGTCTACGTTTTTGCCCGTCCAAATTACCTGTCCTGAAGAATTGGTTAAAACAAAGTCTTCGATTCCAGCTTTATTCTTAAGTTGAATTTTGCTTGTAAATGGATTCGGAAAAATACTAATTTTATTTATGTTACCTATAGATTCAGAAATAGATGTTGCTATGTTAGTGGTTAACAAATACATCCAAACGTCTATAAAATTAGGATTGTTCAGATTATCTAACGGAGTCCACATATCAATTACTGTCGAATTATGATAAGGAGTTATTAACATAGATTGGGGTGTTGCGTTAGTATAAAGTAGATGTGAATTATTGTAAGGAATATTCAAGTTGTCAACTAATGTACTATCATCACCTCCAGTCCATAGCCCCAGTGCTTGAGTAACCTGTATTTGTGATGAATATGGAACGCCATCATCTTGTAAATGTAAAAAACTAAAAATTCTATTTTTCGCGGTAGAAAAACTACCATAAATCCAGCTTGGAGGAGCGTTGTAAAAATTGCTAAAGTCGTTAGCTCCCGAAAACATTACACATCTGTCTATGTTGTTAATACTCGCAAAATACAGTGCATGTCCGGCACCCTGAGAATGACCAGATGTAACTACTTTGCTCCAGTCAAGAGAATTCCCAACAATAAATTGTCCCCAATTTTGAGTTGGGTAAGTAGTATTTAGGTATTGCAAAAGTTTAATGGCTCTTATATGAAGGCTATTTAAAGTGTCTATTGAAATTGCCGAACTGACTGGTGTTCCATAACAAGCTTCTTGTCTAAAATTAGTGTAACAATTAATGTCAGAACTTGAACCACATGCGGTCTGAATAGAAATTGTATTGGGATAAGCTACGGATATTACATGATAGCCAAGATTAGCAGCCAACTTTAAAAACAAAGTTGTCCTTTTTGGACTTGAATTTGTGCCTCCGATGTAGAACAAAAGTTTATTGAAAGAAGTTACCGATGTGTTTATCGCAACATAATTGCTGTCGCCAGAGGCAGGATAGGCATTGTCGGTTTGCCATGGTTGAACATAAAAAGTTGAAAGTTGCCCAATGGATGAGCTAATTTTGAATATGGCTACTAATAATATGGCGATTGATTTTGTTTTCATGTTTTTCAACTGTGAATATGATTTCACTTTAGACTTTAAAAACTTCAAAAGGTTTAATCTATTCATTGCTCTGTTTTTTAGGGTTGCGCATAACTACACGCTAATCCCTAAAACGCGATATCCTTAATATTCAACTGTAGGGTTACTTTGCCGTTCCACTCGTTAGGCTCTATGCTGTAGCAAATATCAAAAGGTATTTTCTTAGCAACGTTTTCTGCATAATGCCCCTGCCCGAACGCTATTGCGTTGAAGAATAAATTGGGGTTGTCCTGCTGCACATCCATCTTAAGGTGGGTTGAGCCTACAATCCTTCCATAGCCCCTATCCCTAACCCCACGCGTTAAAAACACGGGGTTCATATTACCGGGCCCAAAGGGGGCAAATTGTTTCAAGACATCGTAAAACTTAGGGGTAATTTCATCCAGATCTATTTCGGCGTCTATCTCCACTTCCGGCGTCAGCGATTCTTCTGTTATAGTAGCTGCTACTACCTCTTCAAAACGCTGGATAAAGGCATCTACATTGCTTTCTTCCATAGTAAGGCCGGCCGCAAATTTATGCCCTCCAAACTGGATTAATAAATCGCTGCAAGAGAGTATGGCCTCGTACACATCAAAACCTTTAACAGAACGTGCAGAGCCTGCCACATGCTCTCCACTTTTGGTTAGCACAATAGTAGGGCGGTAATAGCTTTCTATCAACCGCGATGCTACAATACCTATAACCCCTTTATGCCAGTCGGGACTATAAAGCACAGTACTGCGGCGGTTGGTATATGCATCGTTACTTACGATCATATCCAACGCACTTTGGGTAATGCTGCGGTCTAAATCGCGGCGGGTAGTGTTGTTATCGTTAATATCGGCGCTCGGTAATACAGTACTATCGGCATGGTCAGATATTAATAAATCTACCGCGCGGCTGCCACTTTCTATGCGTCCTGCGGCATTAATACGCGGGCCAATAATGAACACCACATCAGATATCGTGAGTTCTCTGCTTATCTTATTGAATTCTATTATAGCTTTTAAACCCGGCAGTGGGTTGGTGTTTAACTTGTTTAAGCCCATGCAGGCAAGGGTGCGGTTTTCGCCAACAATAGGCACAATATCGGCGGCAATACTAACCGCAACTAAATCAATGTACTTAAAGAGATTTTCTATATCAACACCGGCTTTTATGCAATAACCCTGCATCAGCTTAAAGCCAATGCCGCAGCCCGAAAGCTCGTCAAAAGGGTAGGCACAATCGACACGTTTAGGATCTAAAACTGCAACAGCTTTGGGTATTTCATCGCCGGGTAAGTGGTGGTCGCAAATAATAAAATCGATGTTCCTTTGTGTTGCGTATTCAACTTTATCAATAGATTTTATGCCACAGTCTAATGCTATAATCAGGCTATAGCCGTTGGCATTAGCATAGTCTATACCATCGAATGATATACCGTAGCCTTCTTTATAACGATCAGGTATGTAATAGGCTAAGTTTGAGTAATAGTTTTTAAGAAAAGAATAAACCAGTGCTACCGATGTAGTTCCATCTACATCATAATCGCCATAAATTAAAATCTTCTCCCCTGTTTCAATAGCGTCTAACAAGCGATTTACCGCCTTGTCCATATCGGCCATTAAAAAAGGGTCGTGCAGGTGGCTTGCATCAGGCCTGAAGAATTTCTTCGCCTCGTCAAATGTGTTAATGCCACGCAATACCAGCAAGCGCGCCAGTGTTTTGTTAATGTTCAATTCCTTGCTGAGCCTTTCTATAGCCTCTATATCATCTACCTCTTGTATTACCCAGCGCTTATTTATACCCATATCTCAAATCTATTTCTTTCTCAATACCATCAATCCATCTCTTACCGGCAGCAGCACGTTCTCTACCCTTTCATCGGCCTGCACCTTGTTGTTAAATTCCATTATGGCTTTGGCCTCATAGTCGTTATGGACAACATCAGTAACTACTTTGCCGCTCCACAAAACATTGTCTGCAATTATATAACCTCCGCTTGGTATTTTATCAATCAGCAAATCGTAATACAAAGGATAGTTATACTTATCGGCATCAATAAACACCAGGTCAAATGGCCCTTCCAATGTCGTTATAACCTCTTTAGCATCGCCAATAATCAACTCTATGCTGTTGCTGTAGGGGCTTTGGAAGAAGTACTCTTCCAGTACATGCTTAAGCTCCTCGTTAGCTTCTATGGTAGTTAGCTTTCCACCATCAGCCAACCCCTCGGCCATGCATAAGGCAGAATAACCCGTATAACTTCCAACTTCCAATATCCTGTTAGGTTTTATCATGTGCGATAACATACTCAGCACACGGCCCTGCAGGTGCCCGCTAAGCATACGAGGCGCAATCTGTTTAAGGTATGTATCGCGTGTTATGCGTGCCAGCAACTCACCCTCGGGCGATGTATGGTCTTCGGCATAACGTTCAATATCTGCAGGCAAAAAATTCATGCCGCAAATATATAGCTAACAAAGCTATTTACGCCCCACAAAGCTGCTCATGGTGTTGTATATGCCAAAGCCTTTGCCAATAACAAAATCAAACACGCGCAGCGGCATGGTAGCTTTGGCAAAAGGCAGCAGGTTTACAATCCAAGGCAGTTTTACAACCAACTTGTTACTGCTTATAGCTTTTATTATGCGTTTAGCCACTACTTCGGGCTTAAGCAGGGGTATCCGAGATTTTACGCCGCTAAACATACCCGTTGAGATATAATAGGGGCATACAGTGGTTACATGCACCCCGGTTTTGCCTTGCTCCATCTCTATCCGCAAGCTTTCAGACCAACCATACACAGCCCATTTGCTGGCAACATACACCGCCATTTTAGGATTGGCCAAAAGCGCCGCTGCCGATGCTATGTTGCAAATATGACCTTGTTTACGTGACCGCATACCAGGCAAAAACTCGCGGGTAATGTGCATTAGCGCCAGGGTGTTTATATTCATTGTTTTAGCAATATCATCGTGGGTATGTTCGGTAAAAAGCTTACCCACCACAATGCCCGCATTATTTATCAATATATCTATTCCACCCAGCTTTTTTAGTGTTAATGCTGCATTGATTTTTATATCATCAACACTGGCAACATCAACCTTGTAGGTATGCACATTGCCCTTTACCGTGGCAAATTCAGCTTTGGTTTCTTCTAAAGCTGCATCGTTAATATCCCAGATAACCAGATTAGCGGCGCCGTTTTCTAATGCCATACGACCCATAAGCTTACCAATGCCCGAAGCCCCCCCTGTTATCAGCACATTTTTACTATTAAAACTACTCATAACATTATTATTTTAATACAAAGCTACTTATTGCAACACTACGGTATTGATTTAGTTTTAAACCACTAATAATTAAACCAAATAAAGGCATAATTGTAGTATAAAAAGTTAACACATTATTAGAATTAGGTTAGTAATAGGGTACCAGCACCGAATTTTAAAAAGAATAGTACCTTTGTATTGGATATTGATATTTATTAAAAAAGGATTTTGGATATGGCTACATTAACGCATCGTTTTGAGGTGACTCTCTCGGACACCGCACGGAAAGAGCAAATAAGCTCGCCCGTTCCTGATTTTGGCTCGGTTACCACCGACCATATGTTTATTGCCGAATATGCCAACGGCCAATGGGTAAATGCCCGTATTACGCCGTTTCAAAATATCCCAATGGGCCCGGCGTCGTCGGTGTTCCATTACGGACAAGCTATTTTTGAAGGTATAAAAGCATACCGCCAGGTCGATGGTAAGGTGAAAATATTCCGCCCAGAGAAAAACTGGGAGCGCTTTAACACATCAGCAGAACGTATGGCTATGCCTACCATTCCGCGCGATTTGTTTATGGACTCTATTACCGAGCTTGTGCAGATTGAAAATTTATGGGTTCCCGATGAAGAAGGCTCATCGCTTTACATACGCCCGTTTATGATAGCCACCGAAGAGTTGTTGCGTGTTAAACCCAGCGACAACTTCCTTTACATGGTATTGCTAAGCCCGGCGGCCAACTACTACAGCAAACCGTTGAACATATTGGTAAGCGACCACTATACCCGTGCCGACTATGGTGGTACCGGCTTTGCAAAGGCCGCAGGCAACTACGCCCGCGCTATGAAAGGCCAGGTAGAAGCCCGCGCCAAAGGGTACGACCAGATGTTGTGGATGGAAAGCCCCGATTATAAATATATACAAGAGAGCGGCACTATGAACGTGTTTTTTGCCATTGGCGAAACCCTTGTTACCCCTGCCCTTGATGGTTGTATTTTAGATGGTGTTACTCGCGACAGTATTATTCAACTGGTACGCAATGCAGGCCATAAAATTGAGGAGCGCCGCATTACTATTGACGAGGTACTCTGGGCACATAAAAACAACCTGTTGCGCGATGCCTTTGGCACCGGCACCGCAGCATCGGTAGCGCCGTTCCAAAAAATCACTTACAAGTCTATGGATTTGGAATTGCCACCAATGGCCGAGCGCCCTTTCTCTAACGACCTTAAAACTGAGTTAGACAAGATTAAATACGGCCAGACTCCAGATATTTTTAACTGGATGCTGGAGATTTAATTAGTTGATTAGTTTATTAGCTGATGATATACAGCCTCTGCAAATGCAGGGGCTTTTTATTTTAATTCAGTAATAAGCCTGTCAATCTCGGCAGTAGTATTAAAGCTGTGCAGGCAAATGCGGATACGCTCGGCACCTTTGGGTATGGTTGGGCTTACAATAGGCCTTGTATCAAAGCCTTTTTCTTCCAGCTTTTGGGCCAGGGCACGTACCTCAGCATTGCCCGGTACTACTATGCCCTGTATAGCCGATGGGCTATCTAATACCTGATAGGGTAAACCCTTGGTTTTTTCGCGGTAGTAGTTTATAAGGCTATAAAGCTGCTCTATTTTTTGATGGTTGCCCAACATATACCAATACGCCGCCAAGGCCTGCCTGTAAGCATGTGGTGGCAATGCCGTAGAGTATATAAAGGGGCGGGCATAATTAGTAAGGTAGTTGCGCAGGGTGTTGCTACCCAAAATTATAGCACCGTGGCTGGCTAATGCCTTGCCAAACGTATGCAGGCGGGCAAAACATTTATCTTCTATACCTAAATGATTAACAAGGCCCAAACCTGTTTCGCCAACAAAGCCTGTGGCGTGCGCTTCGTCTACTATCAAAGCGGCATTGTGCAGTTCGCAAAGCACCGCAATCTCATCCAGCAGGGCAAAGTCGCCATCCATAGAATAGACACTCTCTACCGACACAAAAACCTGCCCGTGGGTCTGTTTCAGCTTTTCTTCTAAATCGCCCAAATCATTATGCTTAAAAGCGATGTTGTTGGCCTTGCTCAGCTTTAACCCATCGTGTATAGATGCATGTACCAACTCATCATATAATATCGTATCGCCTTCATCGGCAATACAGCCAAACAAGCCTAAATTGGCATCGTAACCACTGTTAAATATCAGACCTGCTTCGGCCTTGTGTATTTTGGCAATCTCGGCTTCAACCCCTTCGGCAATTTGGGTGTTACCAGCTAATAAACGCGAGCCTGTAGCCCCCGTCATATCATCAGGAAAATCAACCGTAAGCCTTAGTAAAAGCAGCTTGAATTTTTCGTCGCGCGCCAAGCCCAGGTAATCGTTAGAGCAAAGGTCTACCAAACCATCTCCGGTGCGCAGTTTACGCAGCAAACCTCTGTCTGCGCGCGATTGCAGTTTGTGGGAAAGGGTATGGTTGATTTGTTTGCTCATGATGTCCTCCCTCCCCTCGCTTCGCGAGGTACTCTCTCTAAAGGGAGATATTAGCTAGGCTGTTACCCCTACACTTGTTGCCGCCTCAGCAGCTTTGGCTTTGCGGGCAGGGTCGCCTTTAAAGGCTTCTTTTGCTGTAAGACCCAGTATCTCAAACATCTGCATATCCTCGTCAAACTCAGGGTTTGGGGTGGTAAGCAGCTTATCGCCTGCAAAAATAGAGTTAGCGCCTGCCATAAAGCACATAGCCTGGCCGGGTATACCCAGTTGCATGCGCCCTGCCGATAAACGCACGGCAGATTTTGGCAATACTATGCGGGCTGTGGCTACCATACGCACCATATCCCAAACGGGTACTGGTGGTTGGTCTTCCATAGGGGTACCTTCTACCGCAACAAGGGCGTTAATAGGCACACTCTCTGGCTGTGGGTTAAGGTTTACAAGGGTGTGTAGCATACCTATACGGTCGTCAACACTTTCGCCCATGCCAATAATACCACCTGAACATACGGTCATCCCTGCTTTGCGAACGTTTTTAAGCGTATCTAAGCGGTCGTCGTACGTGCGGGTAGAAATGATATTTGTGTAGTTTTCTTTTGATGTATCAATGTTGTGGTTGTAGGCATACAAACCAGCTTCGGCAAGGCGTGCGGCTTTCTCTTCATCAAGCATACCCAGGGTGCAGCAAACCTCCATCTCCAGGCCATTAATGCCTTTTACCATTTCAATTACACGGTCAAAGTCGCGGTTGTTGCGCACCTCGCGCCATGCAGCGCCCAAACACATACGCGATGCGCCTGCATTCTTCGCACGGGTGGCCATTTCCATCACCTCATCCACCTGCATAAGCTTTTGCACCTTAACCTCGGTATTGTAGCGGGCAGCTTGCGGGCAATAGGCGCAATCCTCCACACATCCACCGGTTTTGATAGACAGGAGCGAAGACACCTGCACCTCGCCTGCGGTGTGGTGTTGGCGGTGAACGGTAGCGGCCTGGTAAACAAGCTCTAATAAAGGGGTATTGTATATGTTAAGAATCTCTTCTTTAGTCCAGTTGTGGCGTACTTCAATCATAAAAAACTATATTAATAGATAGCAAATGTAGCAAAAATAGCTACTTATGCAGCCAACGTTATACTGCTGTAAACTAAAAAAATGGGAATAGTTTTGCATTTCAGTATTAAAAACTATATTTCGGCTTAAATCTAACCAAGCATGAAAAGGTACCTGTTTACATTTTTACTTTTCTCGGTGGCTGTATTTGGCGCCTGCAAAAAAGATGATGACAATAATAACGGAAATAATACCCCACCCACCAATTACCGGCCCATTATCATGGTACACGGGTTTTTAGCATCGGGCGATACTTATGCCGGGCAGGCTATGCGCCTATCTAGCAACGGGTATGAGAATAACAAAATTTATGTTTTTGACTGGAACAGCCTAAACCAGGGCGGCAACACCAACGATTTGCTAGACCAGCTAATTGATAGCGTATTGTCAGCTACCGGCGCTACCCAGGTTGATTTGGTAGGCCACTCTGCCGGCGGCGGGGTTGGGTTTAGCTATATAGGTGATAGTGCACGCGCAGCAAAGGTTGCCCACTATATACACTTGGGCAGCAATCCGCAAAGCAGTGTGCCTGTGTATGGCGGCGATACCGTTAAGGTGCTTAACATTTGGTCGGCGGCAGACTCTGTAGTTGCCGGCGGTAATATACCGGGAGCTTCTAATGTAACATTACAAGGAGCCGACCATTACCAGGTGGCTACATCAGAACAAACCTTTACCGAATTGTTTAAGTTTTGTAACGATGGCAAAGCCCCTAACACCACTGTTATAACGCCCCAAACCCCCATACAGATTGGCGGCAAATGCGTAACCCTTGGCGAGAATGCCCCAATGGCGGGTGCTACCGTTAAAATTTATGCTGTAGATAATGCCACCGGCTTTAGGACGGGCACATTACCCGAGGCTACACTAACGGTAGACAGCAAAGGCAAATGGGGGCCTGTAAGTGTATCGGCTAACTTAACGTATGAGTTTGAAGTGGTAAGCGCCAATAGCGCCGACAGGGTTGTACACTACTACCGCGAAGGCTTTAAACGATCGAACTACCTGGTGTATTTACGCACCCTGCCACCGACAAACTCTATTGCAGGCTTTTTATTAAACGGCCTGCCTACTGACGATAATCAAAGTGTGGTAGCCTTTTTTGCATCGAGCCAGGCAGTAATAACAGGGCGCGATAATTTTAGCGTAAACAACACCAATTTGGCCATATCGCCATTTGCCGATGCCTCTAAAACCGCTATTGCCTATTTTATGTATGATGATGGAGACAATACATCAGAAGTAACACCTGTAGGCCTTTTTGGCCAGTTTCCGTTTTTAAATGGCGTAGATATGTTTTTTGCCACTACCCCACCCCAAACTATTGGTTTACAGCTTAATGGCCGCACACTAAATGTTCCTAACCTAAAATCGGGTACGGATGGAGTAATTGTAGCAGTGTTTGATTAATAATTTCAATACTTTCTTTACATTAAAAATCCCCGTCATTATTATGGTTGGGGATTTTTTTTGCCTGTAACTTTATTTTTTTGAAGATGACGTAGGGGTACTTTGTTTTTGAATTGTCATAGCTGTATAAAACAAAAAACTATGTACAATTTTAAAACTTTCAAAACAGTATTTTTTGCCGTAGCACTAGTAGCATTAATAAGCTTAGCAACATCGTGCGGCAAGCGTGTAGATGGGTCGGGCAATGTAATTAGCCAAACACGTAATGTAGCCACCTTTACCAATGTAGATATGAGTGGCAGTTATGATGTGGTTATTACGCAAGACACTTTTCAAAGCGTAGTAGTAAAAACCGATGATAATATTATGCCCGATGTGCGCACCGACGCAGAAAACGGCTCCCTGCGTATATATTTTAGCAACCACCATTGGAACTACGACCCTACGTTTATGACTGTCTACATTACCTCTCCGCATATTGAAGATTTAAACCTGTCGGGGTCGGGTAATATTACATCGGTAAACCAACTAACAGCTAACCACCCGCAGTACACTATTAGCGGCAGCGGTAATATTAATGTGGCGATAGACGCACAATCGCTCCGTACCAATATATCAGGCTCGGGCGATATTACATTAAGTGGTGTTTCGCCCACCAGCAAACACACCATTTCAGGCTCGGGCAATACAAGGGCATTGAACTTAGATAGTGATGATGTTACAGTGAACATATCAGGCTCGGGCGATTGTTTTGCAAACGCCGACAGTACCCTGAATGTGAGCATTAGCGGCAGCGGCAAGGTGCGCTATACCGGCAACCCGCAGGTTACAACCAATATTACAGGCAGTGGGAATGTGTCGCCTTACTAGAGAAGAGAGGAGCATTATCCCCTCTTGAGAGGGGTGCCGAACGGAATGAAGGCGGGGTGTGTTTCGGCAACATACACACCTCTCTCCTGCTTCGCAGGAGTGATACTCTCAAGAGGAGATAAAAAAATTAACTGCTGCTGTAACTTTTAACACTGCTTGTACATCTTATGTAAAACAAGCAATATCATCATCTCCATATATAGTCAGTTTTCTTGATAAGGAAACAAAAATCAACAAACGTCCCCGGCTGGTTCCCGGGGATTTTTGGTTATACAGGCCTTACTTCCCAAACCGCTCAAACACTTCCCTATCCAACCATTCGCGGTGGTTAGGGTGGGCAATTTTTACAAGTTCAATAGCGCGTTGCCTTAGGTTTTTGCCAAATAAATAGGCCACTCCGTATTCTGTTACCACATAGTGCACATGCCCGCGGGTAGTAACAACGCCTGCCCCCTGCTTTAAAAAGGGCACTATTTTCGACTGCCCGTTTTTGGCAATGGAATTCATAGCAATAATAGGCTTGCCGCCTTCTGATATGGCTGCCCCGCGCATAAAATCTACCTGGCCACCAATGCCCGAGTATTGGTACATGCCAATAGAATCGGCACATACCTGGCCGGTTAAATCTATCTCTAAGGCTGAGTTGATGGCTACCACCTTGGGGTTTTGCAAAATAACAGCCGGGTTGTTTACATACGCAATATCCAGCAGGCGCACCAAAGGGTTATCGTCCACAAAATCGTACAACTTGCGGGTGCCTGTTACAAAACCCGATACTATTACGCCCTGGTGTTTCCTTTTGTATTTATTGGTTATTACACCTTTTTCTACCAGTGGCAATAAGCCATCAGAGAACATTTCGGTATGCACCCCTAAATCTTTATGGTTTATCAGGTTTGCCAACACGGCATCGGGTATGGCGCCAATGCCCATTTGTAGGGTTGCTCCATCTTCTATAAGGCTTGCACAATTTGCACCAACCTGTAAGCAAACATCGGTTTGTTTGCCGCCATAACTAACCTCGGGCAAAGCCTCGTCAACCTCCACCATGGCGTTAATATTACTAACATGGATAACCCCATCGCCATGCGTGCGGGGCATTTGCTTGTTTACCTGGGCAATAACATACTTGGCATTTTTTACAGCGGCGCGGGCAATATCTACCGATGTGCCCAACGAACAATAGCCATGCGCATCGGGCGGCGAAACGTGTATCAACGCCACATCTAAAGGCAGTATACCTTCTGAAAACAAGCGCGGAATCTCGCTTAAAAATACAGGAACATAATCGCCATGCGGCCCATCAACTATGGCCCGCACATTATCTGACACAAATAAAGAGTTAATGAAAAAATGCCCAGCAAGGCTATCATCAAAAAGCCCATCGCCCAATAAGGTAATGCTAACCAGCTCTACGTTTTTAAGTTCGGCCTTTCGCGCTAGCAATGCTTTTAATAAATGGATGGGCGTAGCTGCGCTGCCATGCACAAAAACACGGTGGCCGCTTTGTATTATTTCAGCAGCTTTGCTTGCGGGTATATAGTTTGGCATATTGGGTTTGTATTAGCCATAAAAATAGGCTAATTGCATAGTACGGACCCTGACTATAATCAGCACCCAACATTATTTATTTAAAAATAGTTTTATGTAAAACTATTTTAATTGGTATATGTTCCTACATTTGCATTATACATTTTTGCTTTGGGCATAGAAGAACAAATAAAAAACAAGCCATTTGATAATGAGCAAGTAAAGGCCAATATCAACCTGTTGTATACTGCCAACTGGCTGTACAACAAGATATCGGCTGTGCTAAAGCCCTACAACCTAACGCACGAGCAGTTTAATGTATTGCGCATTTTGCGCGGCAGCCATCCCCGGTGTATGTGCCAAAAAGAGGTGCTTAGCCGCATGATATCTCCTCAATCTAACATTACAGCATTAATGAAGAAGCTCATAAACAAGGGGTTTGTGAGTATTATTAAATCGGAGGCAGATAAGCGAGAGTATGTAATAAGTATAACAGACGAAGGCTTAGTACTGCTTAAAAAGCTTGATGCAGAGATTAAGCCCCAGATGGCAGAGTTGCTTAAACTATCTGTTTCAGAGTCTTTTCACCTAAACAGCTTGTTGGATAAACTAAGGGGTGATTAAAAAAATTTGCCCTACAATAATAGTTGTATACAAAACTAATTTACACAAAAATAATTAACAACCTAAAAACATATAAAATGAAAGCAAAACTATCTTTTAAACAATCAATTATTGCAGGCTTATTAGCTGCCGGTGTAGCGGCCGTTGTAAACGCTATACTGTTTTTCATCTTTCACGCCGCAGGAGTAATTACTGATGATATTATGATACAACCCAATACCCCTATGACAGTTGTCCCCATAATTATATCAAGCATAATGCCTACCCTTATTGCCACTGTTGTATTCTTTTTAATAGAAAAATACACCAACAACGGGTTTAAAATTTTTACCATTATTTCTATTATACTAATGGTGCTTACGTTTGCCAACCCTTTTGTGGGTATACCAGGTATTGGCGTGGCTTACGGCATTGTACTTAATGTTATGCACGTAGTAGTAGTTGCAGCATTATTATTCTTTATAAACAGGGCCAAAAATAACGCCTAATACCTATAAATGTGTTATTGCGTATGGTATTAGATAGCAACCCCGACGCACCTGCAATGGTTGTTTTTGGAGGGAGCCCCCACCGCATGAATGAGGTAATAAGCCTGATAAAACAAGTAGGCAAAATAACCGCCTACGGGGCTTTTAGCGAAGAGGAAGGAATAGAATTGCTAAAAGCACACCCAAAACTACAATTGGTATTAATTGACGGACGATATACCGGCGAACAAAGGCTGCGTATACGCAACTACATAAGCACCCATTTACCCAATGTAAAGCTAACCGAGCCGGGACATGATTACCCGTATGATAATAAGTTTATTCTGCAGAATATAAAAGAAAAACTAGGAATAAAATAAATATATAACCCCCAACCAAATGGTTGGGGGTTTGAATATGTTCAGATTGCTTCTCCCGATAAGTCGGGATCGCAATGACCTTAGCGCACAATAGTCTGCTTACGGTCAGGTCCTAAAGACACGATAGTAATAGGCAGGCGCATTTTATCTTCTATAAACTTAATATAGTCGCGCAGTTCTTGTGGAAAGTCTGCCTCTAAAGTAATCTGTGTAAGATCAACCTTCCAGCCTTTCATTTCGGTATATACTGGCTCTGGTATTTCGGTACAAATATCATACGGCATATGGTCTATTACCTCGCCACGGAATTTATAGCCTGTGCATATTTTGATGGTATCAAAACCGCTCAATACGTCGGCCTTCATCATAATAAGCTGGGTAGTACCATTTACCATGTTGGCGTATTTAAGGGCGGGCAAATCTAACCAGCCACAACGGCGCGGACGGCCTGTGGTAGAGCCATACTCACGGCCTACATCGCGCATTTGTTGTCCGTCGGCATCTTCCAGTTCGGTAGGGAACGGACCGCTGCCAACGCGGGTGCAATAGGCTTTAAACACACCATATACCTCGCCAATTTTGCTTGGCGCCACGCCTAAACCTGTGCAGGCACCAGCGGTGGTGGTGTTAGATGATGTTACGAATGGGTATGAGCCAAAATCAATGTCAAGTAATGAACCCTGTGCGCCTTCGGCCAAAATGTGCTGGCGGCTATCAAGGTAGTTGTTTACCACATACTCGCTGTTTATCAACTTAAAGGTACGCAGCAATTCAATGCCCTCAAACCAATCGGGCTCAAGGTCGGCAAGGTCGTATTTAAAGTCATGGTACTGAGCCAAAATGCTTTTGTGCTTGGCAACCAGGGCCTCGTATTTCTTTTTAAAGTCGGGCAAGTTGATATCGCCAATACGCAAACCGTTACGGCCTGTTTTATCCATATAGGCAGGGCCTATACCTTTTAGCGTTGAGCCAATTTTATCTTTGCCCTTGGCAGCTTCTGATGCCTGGTCTAACAAACGGTGGCTAGGAACAATAAGGTGTGCTTTACGCGATATTACTATGCGGGCATGGACATCAACCCCAATATTATGCAGGCCTTTAATCTCTTTGGTAAAAACCACAGGGTCTATTACCACGCCATTGCCAATAATGTTAATCTTATCATCGTGAAAAACACCTGAAGGAATGGTGTGCAATACGTGTTTTATACCATCAAACTCTAGTGTATGTCCGGCGTTTGGGCCGCCCTGAAAACGGGCTATAACTTTATACCGCGGGGCTATAACGTCTACAATCTTTCCTTTTCCTTCGTCGCCCCATTGGAGGCCTAACAATACATCAACTGCCATTTAACTTAGAGGTGTGCTTGGTTAAAATATTTTGTCGCGTCTTCATCAGACTCAACGTGAGTAAATATAGAATCTAGTTTGGTAATGGTTAACAGGTTTTTAATGCGGGCAGGCGGGTTGGTAACCAATGCCTCGCCACCACGGTTGCGTGCTTTGGTAAGTATATGCAGCATTACCTGTATACCGCCGCTGCCAAGGTTATCAAGGCCGCCAAGGTCTATAACATAGTATAGGTTGCCTGTGGCAATAAGCTCGTCTAGCTGCTCATACATAAGGCCCGTTTGGCTTTTGTCGAACAAATAGCCCTTAAGCGCAATGGTGTGGTAACCAGTGGCTGGTTCTATTTTGTATTCAAAGGTCATTATGGTTTATGGTTTTCGCAAAACCCTTGAGCAAGCTTATGGCATTTGCCATGAAAGTTTAGGGAATGGCTGGTTATGTTAAAGTTTAGCAATTCGCCGGCAAGCTTTTGAATTTCGTAAATGCGGGGGTCGCAAAACTCAAATACCTTACTGCAATCGGCACAAATAAGGTGGTCGTGCTGCTTGTATTTGTACGACTTTTCAAACTGCGCTTGGTTGCGGCCAAACTGGTGTTTAGACACAAGGTTACACTCCAGCAACAACTCTATAGTGTTGTACAGGGTGGCACGGCTTACGCGGTACTTTTTATTCTTCATCAACACATACAGCGATTCTATATCAAAATGGCCGGTGTGCGAATATATTTCATCCAATATAGCAAAGCGCTCGGGTGTTTTACGGTGCCCGTTCTGCTCTAAAAAACTGGTGAATATTGTTTTTGCGGTGTCTTTAATTTCTGTTTCTGCCATATAAGGCTCTTCAAAAGAGGTGTAAAAATAGCAAAAAACGCAATATATGAACCTAAAAAGAAAAAGCCGCCTTGTTTAAAACAAGACGGCTTCTCTATATATTGAATTTCTGCTTCTACTTATTCCACTATCAGTTTTTTAACTAAACGGGTAGCGCCTTGATTAACCTCTACAAAATAAATACCGTGGGCGTTGCCTGTAAGGTCTACATTAAACAGGTTTTGACCTTTAGTAGCAGCAAAGCGGGTGTTAACCACAGCTTTTCCGGTTATATCAAACACACGAACAAAAGCATCATTCTCGCTATCGCTTAGTAACGATACGGTAAAGTTGCCTGTTGATGGGTTCGGGAACAGGCTTAATGCCTCAAGAGGTTCTAATTCTATACTCTCTGAATCGTCGGCACCGCTCATGGTTTTGAATGATGAGCTGCTAACGTCTACCCTTAAACGGTAGCAAGATGAAGCATTGAAAGCACCATTGTAGCCATAAACCTGCAGGAAGTAAGTACCGCTTCTGTTGGTGTTGCGGATAATAGACTCAGCCGTAGTGCCGCTATTTTGAGAGATAGCCAACTGCGAGCCCGATGAGTTGTATAAACGTACGTCATAATCGGCTGGAAGCTGGTCTACCGTTACACGGATATTACGAGCAGATGAAGTGGTAGAGAATCTAAAGTAATCTTTATCTGTAGCAGTGCCAATTCTGGCTGATATATTTGAGTTTGTAGCAATGGTTTTTGCTGTTGTGCGGGTTTCGTTGCTCTCGTAAGTATCAGTACAAGTAGTACCTGTGCTAAGTGTGGTGAACGATGTTAGGGCGCTGTATGTACCAGAAGTTGAAGAACAAACCGCCTGAACCTGGAACTGGTAAGAGCTGGCAGCTGTTAAACCTGTCAGAACCAATGATGTACCCGTAGTAGAAGTAGTTGTGAAGGTAGTTGCGCTTGCTAATTTATATTGTACGTTGTAAGATGTAGCACCTGACACTGCAGACCAGCCTAAAGTTGCAGTAGTAGTAGTAATACCTGACGCTGCTAAGCCTGATGGAGTTCCACAACCTGTTTGAGATACCGGAGTACAACCTAAAGAAGTTGTTAAACCAACACGGGCGCCGCCAGTAGCAAACAATGCCGCCATACGGGCCGATTGGCCAGTGGTAAACATATTCATACAAGCATCATCGGTATAGTCCATGTAGTTCATAAACATATCGCCATTGGTAGTATTACCGCATGTGCGACGTGGGAAAGTAGGGCAACCGTAATTAGATGTTTGCTGGGTTGGGGTATCGCTTACAAGGTCGCTGCCGCAGTTAGCATCGCCCCAAATGTGGCGTAGGTTAAGCCAGTGGCCCACTTCGTGGGTCATAGTACGGCCGTAATTGTACGGCGCTGAAGTACCAGGCAGTGTTAGGCTGCCAAATGTAGAGAAAAGGCATACTACACCGTCTGTAGCAGCAGAACCACCAGGAAACTGAGCGTAACCTAAAAGGCCGCTGCCTAAGTTACACGACCAAATGTTCAGGTACTGCGATGAGTTCCAGGCGTTAAGGCCACCGTTGGCGGTGTATTTAACCGCATTGTTACTGCTAAAAGATGTTACTGTAGTTTGGCGGCGCTCTATACCCGTAGTAGCTGCACCGTTAGGGTCGCGCTGTGCAAGGCAAAACTGAATTTGCGTGTTTGCAGCAAGGCCTTGAAATGCGGCTGGCGTGTTGCCGGCATCAGAATTTAAGCGGGCAAAGTCTTTATTTAGCTGGTCTAACTGAGCATAGATAACAGCATCAGAAATGTTTTGAGCTGATGTATTGTAAACTACGTGAAATACTACCGGAATGGTAATAATTGCCTTTTCCTGTCCGGTATGGGTGCTTACGTAATTATTGGTAAAGGTTTCAATATCAGCCATACGATCGGCTAATTGAGGGTCAGTGTCCAACTGGTGTTGGTGGTACTCTGTAGTTCCGCAATTACGCAAATCTTGTGCTGACGCAGGCACGATTGCTAATAAGGCTATAAAAGCCGATGCGAGGATTGATTTTACTTTCATTATTTATTTACTGTTAGATGAACTACAAATTTCAAAAACAGAATTGGTAAAAAACTAACTTATGTTTTAACCTTAATAATATGGCAAGGCTATTTTTACCACCAAAGCGACTTTGTGCTAAAAATTACAATTTGCTGTTTTACAACAATCTAAATAAGAAAAACTAATCTAAAATGCCTACCTGAAATTTAATTACCCTCACTAATATGCTTAAAATAAGTTGAATTAATACTATTGTAGTGTGGTTATATATATTTTTATGAATGATGATACCTGAATGGGAGGTAATAAGCAAAAAGCAGGCTATACTTTTACACCAATAACAAAATCAGCTACATGGCTAACTATAGTCTGATTCCACAGCATACGGTAGTGCCCAACTTTTTGCATGGTTATAAATGTAGCACGGCTCCCAAGCGCGTTAGCTACATTTTTTGTGTACTGAATAGGGATAATTTTATCAAACTCATCGTGCACAATTAAAAACTCGCCAACATTAACACCATCAACTACTTTAGCAACCTCAATATCATTAATATTAAGCTTAAAATAATTCTCCATATAGGCTATAAACCTATTATAATTTTTAGCTGAGAACTGCATTAAATCTGTAAACTCAGTAATTACATCCTTTAATTTATTGGGCGATGTAAGCAATACCATGCGCCGAATACTAATATGCGGGCTTTGTGATAAGGCGTACATAGTAGTGGCCGACCCAAAGGAATGGGTGATAACAAGGTCTTTAATTTTTTTCTGCTCTATAATGCGGGCAACGGTGTACGAGAAATTGATTACGTTGGTGCTCTTGCCTGTGCTTTTGCCGTGGGCGGGGCCATCAAAAGAGTAAACAGTATAGCCAATAGCTATCAGCTCATCTTTAAAACCGGCAAGGCTACCACCGTTGCCCTCCCAGCCGTGCACCAGCAGGGCCGTTTTAGGGCCGTTGCCCCATTTGTATACTACTATATTGTTACCATCAAGTAGCAGCGTCTCTTCTTGGGCGGTAGCAAGGGCTTCTGTCTCTTGTGTGCGCACCTTTTTATTTATAGGCGTGGCAAACAACTCGAATGCCATGCGCGATGCGTATTTAGGCGCTATTGCAAATAGTGTTTTAAAATATAGGCGGTAGTATTTAATTGCTTGTTCCATGGCTTTATTGTATTTCAGGGAACAAAAATATACCAATCGGTATATTTAACCAAATTTTTAGGCAACTATTTTAAATACCGCGGGCTGTAGCAATGCTACAGCCCGCGGTATAACTACTATTACTATGAAAAATTATCCTTTCATCAACTGCACTTCGCAGCTAATGCGTACCTCATCGCTAACCAAAACACCACCGGCTTCAAGGGCGGCGTTCCAGTTTAGGCCAAAATCTTTACGGTTTATTTTACCGTTGATGGTAAAGCCCGCTTTTTTGTTGCCCCAGGGGTCAGTCATAACACCGCCAAACTCCACATCAAGCTTAACGCGGTGGGTAATGCCTTTAATGGTAAGGTCGCCATACAGTTCGTAGCTGCCGTCGTTATCAACAGCCTCGTAAGTGTTGGCTACAAAATTTATTTGCTTATGGTTTTCAACGTCAAAAAAGTCGGCGCTGCGCAGGTGTCCGTCGCGGTCGGCACTGCGGGTGTCAACACTGGCAGGGTCTAACCAAAAGTCAATTTCGGCACTCATAAAATCGTCGCCGGTAGTATATATACTAGCCTCAAAGGTTTTAAACTCGCCTTTTACGTTGGTAAGCATAAGGTGTTTAATCTTAAAGCCAATTTCAGAATGGGCAGCATCCAGCACCCATTTGGTTTTTTCTTCGCTCATTGTTTTAGTGTTTAGGTAATTAATTTTTGTTGATTTGGAACAGGCAAGTTAATTAATTGTTGCAACATTAAAAAACAAGGAGGAGAAAATCAGAAAAAAGGGGGAAGGGTTATTTACTGTTTAGGCACCTTCTCAAACCGAACCTCGCCAAACAGGCACCAGCCGCGTTTTGGGGTGTGCATACAATCTTTCAGCTTAATAATATGTGCTTTGCCATCGTATTTAAAATGGATAAACACATCGGCTTGCGATACCTCTTTAACAACCGTTACCACAGGCACCTGTATGTAATCAAGCTCGGCCTTTTCCCAGGTTATACCTTTGTTTTCGCCCTCTTTACGTATTCGGGTAAACGCCATTTTGCCAGCATTTTCAAATTTGCTCGTATAATCGTCAATAAGCTCATCGTCGTCAACCATTTGGAATGGCTGCTTAACCGCTTGTTTAAGTTCCTTTTTTAACTCCTCGGGTTTAATGTAGTACGAGCGATATGTTTCCACATCGTTCTTTTTAAAGGCATTTAATACCTTTTCACCAAGGGGTTTGGGTGAATTATCAACCGTTGCAGCCGATAGCGCCACCAATGCAAATACAGCAACAACTACTATTTTAAAATACTTCATTTATAAAGGGACTTCTGTATTATACTTGGTTTCAATCAGCTTGTAATTCTCGGTAACCACAAAGCAAACATTATCGGCCACATCGCTCACCGACCAGTTTTCGTCAAAATCCGAAACATCATCGTTAGAGTATAAGTCGCAAAAAACATCTAAACGGTAAGCTTTGCCTAAGGTTATTTTCAGGTCGAAGAAATCGCCAATCTCAATATCTTCCAGCGTAAGGCCCTCAATCTTCTTAATCACCGGTGCCTCGGCTTCCAGCTCGTCCTCCTCTTCTTCCTCGTCAGCCACCACGGCATCGTTCCAGGTAGTAAGTACCTTATCGTAGCGCGAAAGGCGCCATGCACAGTGTATAAACAGGCTGTGCGACTCGCCAAAATCCAACACCACAATACCCTCGTTATCGCTGCCTGCGGTAACGGCGGTAATGGTTTTCTTCTTCAGGCTGTTTAGTATGGAAATGAACTTAGGATTGTCAATTTTCATATAACAAATATACCTACGTACTATGCTGATACTAAGACCATGCCAAAGGGGTTATTAACAGGGTTTTTAGCTCCCTCATCCCCAACCCTTCTCTTGGGGAGAAGGAGGTTTAAATACGAGAACCTATTAGAATAACATATCGCACCTCATGGGCTAATAATTAACCTATCCCCTACCCCCTGTAACCTATCCCCTAAAAACCCTATCTTTGGCATCCTAAATATGTGCGTATGACTTTGCTATCAGAGCGAATATTAAATATGTCGGAGAGTGAAACCATTGCCATGTCGCGCCGCAGCCGCGAGCTGAAAGCGCAGGGCATTGATGTAGTTAACCTGAGTTTGGGCGAACCCGACTTCCCCACCCCCGATTTTATTAAAGATGCCGCCAAACAGGCTATAGACAATAACTTCTCGTACTACCCACCCGTAGCGGGCTATATGGATTTGCGCGAGGCAGTTGCCAAAAAATTTGAGCGTGATAACGGCCTGCATTTCAAACCCGAGCAGATTATTGTTTCTACCGGGGCCAAGCAATGTATTGCCAACGCTATCTTAAGCCTTATAAACCCTGGTGACGAGGTTATTGTACCAGCGCCGTTTTGGGTTACATATATCGAAATTATTAAGCTGGCCGGCGGTGTGCCCGTAGTGGTGCAAACGGGTGTAGACAGCAACTTTAAGTTTACCCCCGAGCAAATAGAAGCCGCCATTACGCCCCGCACCAAAATGCTGATGTACAGCTCGCCGTGCAACCCAACGGGCGCTGTGTTTGGCAAAGAAGAGTTACGTGCTTTAGCAGCTATGCTGGGCAAGCATCCTGATGTTATTGTCCTGTCAGACGAGATATACGAGCATATAAACTTTGTAGGCAAGCACGAGAGTATTGCCCAGTTTGACGAGGTGAAAGACCGCACCATTGTTATAAACGGTGTGTCTAAAGGCTTCGCTATGACCGGTTGGCGCATTGGCTTTATGGCCGCCCCGCTGGAGATTGCCAAGGCCTGCGATAAAATGCAGGGGCAGTTTACATCGGCAGCATCGTCTATTGCAGAGCGTGCCGCGTTAGCAGCCGTTTTAGCCGACCC